>JAIFNI010000192.1 GCA_020047785.1 Clostridia bacterium | reverse complement strand
CGCATTCTGGCAGGGGAATCCGCGATGGGAACATGCATGGATTGCATGAATATCCAGGGACAGGCGCGGGAAGCGTCAACGGCAGCGCCCGCCTGCAACGCGCCAGGGCGCCGGGGAAAAGGGGTAAGCAGCATGGCGGGAACCATGACGGAGAAAATTCTGGCCGCGCATCTTGCGGAAGGTCAGGCGGTCCGGGGAAATGAAATCGGTCTCCATATCGACAACACGCTCACGCAGGACGCCACAGGCACCATGGCCTATCTGCAGTTCGAAGCCATCGGCATCGACCGTGTCCGCACCGAGGCAAGCGTGAGCTTCGTCGACCACAACACGCTGCAGACGGATTTCCGAAATGCGGACGACCACCGATTCCTGCAGAGCATCGCCGCCCATTACGGACTTCATTATTCCAGACCGGGCAACGGCATCTGCCACCAGGTCTTTCTCGAGAGATTCGCAAAACCGGGAAACACCCTCATCGGTTCCGACAGCCATACGCCCACTGCAGGCGGAATCGGCTGCTTCGCCATGGGCGCCGGCGGTCTGGACGTTGCCTGTGCCATGGCGGGTGCGGCTTTCCGCATCAAGTACCCCACAGTCGTCGGGGTGAGACTGACCGGAAAACTTCAGCCGTGGGTCTCCGCAAAGGATGTGATTCTCGAACTTCTCCGCCGTGTCGATGTCAAGGGAAATGTGGGCAAGGTCTTTGAATTCTTCGGGGACGGCGTGGCCACACTGGGTGTGCCGGACCGTGCGACCATCACGAACATGGGCACCGAAACCGGCTGCACCACCAGCATTTTCCCAAGTGACGACGTGACCCGCACTTTTCTGGTGGCACAGGGCCGGGGGGAAGACTGGAAACCGCTGTCGGCGGATCCGGATGCCGTGTTTGACGAGGAAATCCATATCGAACTTGGGGAAGTCGAGCCGATGGTCGCCCTCCCGCACAGTCCCGGAAACGTGATGACCGTCAGGGAGGCCGGTGAAGTGCCGGTGCAGCAGGTTGCCATCGGTTCCTGCACGAATTCATCCATCCGGGATCTGAAGGTGGTCGCCCAGGCCCTGAAGGGGAAAACCGTTTCCGATGATCTGCACGTCATCATCAGCCCGGGTTCGCGCCAGGTTGTGGAGCATCTCCTGGAGAGCGGCGAGTACAGCCATCTTGTCCGAGCCGGGGTCCGCATTGTGGAAAATGCCTGCGGGGCATGCATCGGCATGGGTTCGGCACCTTCTTCGGGCGCGAATTCCGTTCGGACGTTCAACCGGAATTTCGAAGGCCGCAGCGGAACAAAGGATGCGAAGGTTTTCCTTGTCAGTCCGGAAACCGCTGTAGCAACCGCGCTCACGGGGAAGCTGACCGATCCGCGGACGTTGGGAGCCGCTCCGGAGATTGCGCTGCCGGAAATCTATCTGGTCAACGACAACATGATTCTCAAACCCCTTCCGGAGGCGGAAGCAGCCGGGGTGGAGATCGTCAGGGGACCCAACATCGCGCCCCTGCCCTCTTTTCCACCCCTCGGCGATGTCCTGGAGGGTCCCGCCCTGCTGAAGGTGGGGGACAACATCACGACGGACCATATCATGCCGGCCGGTGCCAAGGTACTTCCGCTCCGCAGCAACATTCCGCTCATCTCGAAGCATGTCTTCGAATCGGTGGACCCGGGCTTCCACGATCGGGCTCTTCTTTCCGGCGGCGGATTCATCCTGGGTGGCGAGAACTACGGGCAGGGATCCAGCCGCGAGCATGCGGCCCTCGCGCCCAAATATCTCGGTGTGAAGGCAGTGGTGGTGAAGAGCTTCGCCCGCATCCACCTGGCCAACCTCATCAATTTCGGCATCGTGCCGCTGACCTTCGCCGATCCTGCGGATTATGACCGGATCGACGAGGGGGATCGGCTGGAGGTCTCAATCGGTGACCTTGGCGGCGCAGTCATGATGACGGATGTCACTAAGGGGATCCGGATTTCACTGGTTCACGGCCTCTCCTTGTCCGATGCGGAAATCCTGAAGGCCGGCGGGAAACTGCCCTGGATCCGGACCAGCATGGGACTTGTCTGAATTTCCGGGCATTCTGCGCGATTACTTGCTGAAATGGGGATTTTCGCGAGACACAATCATCCCGTGACCTGAAAATCGGAAGAAAGCAAAAAACAATGGCAAATGCCTGAGCTGCGGACCCTGCCGAGAAGAATTAGGACAAGGAAAGCCGGAGGTGTCGACCATGATGAAGATAGCCATGAACATTCCGCTTGTGGAGATGGACGGAGATGAAATGACCCGAATCCTGTGGCAATGGATCAAGGATATCCTGATTCTTCCCCATGTGGATTTGAAAACCGAGTACTATGACCTCGGGCTGAAACACCGCGACGATACGGACGACAGGGTGACCTTCGAATCCGCGGAAGCGACGAAGCGCCTGGGTGTTGCGGTCAAGTGCGCCACCATTACACCAAACGCGGCACGCATGCCCGAATACAACCTCAAACAGATGTGGAAGAGTCCCAATGGAACCATTCGGGCCATTCTGGATGGAACCGTGTTCCGCGAACCCATTCTTGTCGAGGGGATCCAGCCGAATGTGACTGTCTGGAAAAAACCCATCGTGCTGGCGCGTCATGCCTATGGGGATGTTTACCGCAACACGGAATTCAAGGTGCCCGGACCCGGCAGGGCCGAGCTTGTCTTCACGGACACGGAAGGAAAGACGACGCGCCAGGTCATTCATGAGTTCAAGGGATCCGGCGTTATCCAGGGCATGCACAATACGGATGAGTCCATCGCCAGTTTCGCACGTTCCTGCTTTCTGTATGCACTGGACAGAAAGATGGATCTTTGGTTTGCCACCAAGGACACCATTTCGAAAATTTACGACCATGCCTTCAAGGACATTTTCCAGGAAATCTACGAAGCCGAATTCAAAACCAGATTCGCTGCATTCGGGCTCGAATACTTCTACACCCTCATCGATGACGCAGTGGCCCGCGTCATGCGTCACGAGGGCGGGTTCCTGTGGGCGTGCAAGAATTATGACGGTGATGTCATGAGCGACATGGTCGCTTCGGCATTCGGCAGTCTTGCGATGATGACCTCGGTCCTTGTTTCACCGGAAGGATTCTACGAGTACGAGGCTGCGCACGGAACCGTACAGCGCCATTACTACCAGCATCTCGCAGGCAGGGAGACCAGCACCAATGCCATCGCCACCATCTTTGCCTGGTCCGGCGCGCTCCGGAAGCGCGGGGAGATTGATCGGCTGCCGAAACTGACGGCTTTCGCCGACAAGCTGGAGCGCGCATCCCTGCTTACCATCGAGGAAGGTGTCATGACGAAGGACCTTGCCCAGATGTCCACCCTGGCCACCAGAAAATCGGTCAATTCGAAGCAATTCCTCGAGGAAATCGGAACAAGGCTTGACAGGCTGCTGTCCGAGTGAGTATGTTGAATGAGGTGCCGTGCGGGTTTGCATGCCGGGACCGCACGGTTTTTTCATGGGAATCATGGTATGTTCGGGAAAGAAGGTCGGAAGCATGTACATCATCGTCATCGGTTGCGGCAAGGTAGGCTCGGGTTTCGCCGAAGCCATGTCCATGGAGGGACACGATGTCGTCATCGTGGACAACGACGCCATGGCATTGGAAAAGCTCTCTCCGTCGTTCACCGGTCTGAAGGTCACAGGCGTGCCGATAGACCAGGACGTCCTCAAGCGTGCCGGCATCGAACGCTGCGACGCATTCGCGGCCGTGACGCCGGATGACAACATCAACATCATGGCTAGTCAGATTGCCAAGGAACTCTACAAGGTGAAGCGGGTCATCGCCCGCATCTACAATCCCGCTCGGGAGTCCGTCTTCCATCAGTTCGGCCTCGATACCATCTGTCCCACGAACCTTTCGGTTGACGTCATCCGCTCCATCATTGTCGGAGATCGCGCACTGGAACGCTACACCATAGGCAGCAACACGATTGCGTTTCATCACAGGCGCGTCGAATCCGCTGCCGTGGGCCGAAAGGTGCGTGACCTGGTCCTGCGGAACGGCGAGATGCTCTTCGGTCTGCTGCGCAACAGCGATTTTGTGTTCGCAAGGCCCGAACTCGTTCTGGATGCGAAAGACACGCTGGTGGTATCGGCCAAAATCGACTAAGGGCTTGGAAGAAAACAACCTGCTCGATGAATTCCCGATAAGAATGGCCAAATCTGCCATTCTTTTCGGGAAAAGAGCAGGTAATCTTCTTCCTGCGCCTAAGTAGCGGAGGATTCATCATGAACATCATCATCATCGGCGGAGGCAAGATCGGGTATTATCTCGTCAAGACACTTCTGCCGAACAAGCACAGAATCACCATTGTGGAGAAAGAACCCGCCTACTGCATGAAAATCGCCAACGAACTCGACGTCGCGGTCATTCACGGAGACGGTACGGATATTGACATCCTGCAGAATTGCGGAACCATGGGTGCGGATGTTTTCATTGCGGTCACCGGACAGGATGAGGACAATCTCATCGCCTGCCAGCTTGCAAAGCGAAATTTCAAGGTGAAGCGCACGATCGCCCGTGTGAACAATCCGAAAAACATCCAGGTGTTCGAGAAGCTGGGCGTCGACATGGCCATGTCCAGCACGTCGCTGTTCGCCGAGCTCATCGAGAAGGAAATCGACTACAATGGGGTCCGGACGATGATTCGCCTGCAGCGCGGCGACATGGTCATTGTGGAGCTGACGGTGCTGGGCGGTTCGGCGGGATGCGGGAAGAAGATCAAGGACATGACGCTTCCCACGGAAAGTGTTCTGATATCCATCATCCGGGGGGATGCCTCCTACATTCCGAACGGACATACGATCGTGCGGGAAGGGGATACCTTGTTTGCGCTCTGCAAACAGGGAACCCATGTGGAATTGACGGATTATTTCAGCCGGCCCGATCCGGATGCCGCAAACAGGGAAAAGGGAAAGGACATGGACAAGGGCAAGGAACCTGCATGATGGAATTGCATCCCGCCATTCCCGGACAATATGCAGGCATCCTGCTTTATTCGGACCTTGATGGAACCCTTCTGTCTCCCGAACGTACCCTGATGCCTGAAAATCTCCGGGCCATCTCCCGTTTCACCGAAGGAGGCGGGCTTTTCGGTGTGGCAACCGGACGGATGGAAAGAAGCCTGCAAATCAACTTTCCGACGCTGCCGGCCAGCCTGCCCTGCATTTTCTACAATGGCGCCCTGGTCCAATGGCATCCCGACGGACAAATTCTTAGAAAGAAGACACTGGAAGCGGATCCGATCCCCATGCTGCAGGCTGTGCGCGAGGCATGCCCTGCCGTGGGGATGGAGGTGCTTGCCGGGGGACAGGCCCATATCCTGCGGTGGAACGGGCAATTGCGGGAGCAGCTGGGCCGGGAGGGACTCCAGGGTATTTCCGCCGGTTGGGACGACATGCCGGCAGGCTGGTACAAAGTGCTGCTTGCCGGGGAAAGACCGGCACTCCGGGAGGCCAGGCGGCTGATGGAGGAGCTGGCGGCGGACAGGTTTGCATTTGTGTATTCGGAAGAAACCCTTCTGGAAGTCCTGCAGCCAGGCGTGTCGAAAGGAGATGCCCTGCGTTGGGTCCAAGGGTTGTATGCGGAACGATGCAGGCTGACAGTCGCGGTCGGAGACAATGACAACGACGCGGACATGCTTGCAGCCGCAGACATCGGCATTGCGATGGAAAACGGAACAAAGCGCGCCAAGGCCAGTGCATCCCATGTCATACCGGACAACCGGCAGGCCTGCCTGCCCCATGTGCTGTCTCTGCTGGACCGGCATCTCGGATTTCCGATTACCGTTTGATTGCAAGTGTCCGCTGTTCTTGCTGTTGCCGGAACCGATGTGCTATAATTTGAATGGAAATCATTGCGGCTTTCGAGTCGAAAACGGCAAACCATCCGAAAGGGTGGGACGCAAAGCCAAGGGCCTTCCGTACGAACGATGGCAGCCTGGTTACCGAAAGGGGAGTCTTATTTATGAAACGATATCTCTGCATGGTCCTGATTCTGGTCCTGCTTTGCGGAATTCCGCAGATCCTCTCGCCCCAGCCTGCGTTTGCCGAAGAGCCCGTGGGCAACTATGATGGTGCGAATACGACAAAAGGAGCCATCGGGGTTCGTTTTCTATCAGGCGGGGATGCCCGCGTCAAGACACGCGTTCAGAAGGAAGACACCATCTACGACTACGATCTGTTCGGCAGAACGGACTTCGAGTATTTCCCGCTGCAGCTCGGCAACGGCGATTATACCGTCACCATCTTCGAGAACGTGGTCGACAACCGCTACCGGGTTGCCGAACGCCAGACGCTCAATTCCGTGGTGGACAATCTGCTCACCGTGTTCCGGAATTCCATTCAGACCGTGCGATGGAATCAGGACATGAAAACCATCATCAAGGCCAATGCCCTCTGTCTGAACTTGAAGACGGACAAGGAAAGGCTGCAGGCCATCTACACCTTTGTCGTGAAGAATTTCAAGTATGATTACGAAAAAATCAAATCGCTGCAGACAACCTATGTGCCGAACATCGATCAGATTCTGGCGGACGGCAAAGGCATCTGTTACGACTATTCCGCCGTTTTTGCCGCCATGCTGCGCAGTCAGGGCATTCCGGCCAAACTTATCAAGGGATATACGGACAATGTGAAAGAATATCATGCCTGGAATGAAGTTTATCTTTCGGATGAAAAACGATGGATCGTTGTCGACACCACCTACGATTCCGTACTCATGGGCGCTGGCCGCAAGGTGAAGATGGAGAAGGTCGCAACCTTGTACCGGGCCGGCAAGGAGTATTGAGAGGCGGACCACTTCCGCTGCGGCAGGGAACGGTCCATTCAGAACCATAGGGAGATCAGATGAAGCACCCGGTGAAGGAACATGCATTCCTCACCGGGTGCTTTTGCGTGTGCCCCTCCGGAATCCGGATCCGTCGAATTCTTTCTGATGAGAATCAAGCGCGATTTGTGCGCTTGAACTCACTTTCCTCGTTTTCATGCAGCATTCCATAAAAAATGAATAAACATGCATAATGATTCATTTGCAATATCGAAAGTCAGAAGTTGCAAATATACTTGACGATGCATTCGGGATTGTATACAATGATACAAACGGTCGAGGGGTGGTGACGGACGATTGGGTGAACCAAGGCATGAAATTGCCGCGCATGATTCTTCCCTGAGGGGCAAGGTGTTCACAAGGTTGGAGAACGACATTCTCAATGGCAGGTATCCGGCCGGGGAAAGCTTCACGGAGTCTCGAGTCGCCGCAGAACTCGGCGTCAGCCGGACACCTGTCCGGGAAGCCATCCGCCAGCTGGAACTGGAAGGACTCGTCACCTATGTCCCCAACAAGGGCGCAACCGTCAAGGGTCTGTCGGAGGAAGACATTCGGGACATCGGGGAAATCCGCATGAAGATTGAAGGAATTGCAGCAAGACGTGCCGCCGCCGTCATACAGGAATCGCAGCTGGCGGAACTTCGTGAACTTCTTGCCCTGGAAGCCTTCCATACGGAGCGGGGAGACCCCGAACCGCTGATGCGACTGGATTCCCGCTTTCATGAAATCATCTTTCAGGCGAGCGGAAGCCGCCTGCTCAACCGGACGCTCAGTTCCTTCCACCACTACATCCAGCAAGCCCGCAGCCAATCCCTCCAGGGCATGGTGCGTGCGGAAAAGACATTGGGAGAGCATCGCGCCATCCTCACCGCGCTGGAAGACAAGGATGCCGACCGGGCGGAAAGCCTCATGGTGCAGCATGTGCGCAATGCAATGCGCAACATCAACCGGCTGCGGGAGCGGCGTGAAGAAAACGGGAACATGTCGACGCCTGTCGGCACATGACGGAAGTCAACCAGGGAAGCAATCGGGGAATCAGGAAAATCGGACAATTGAAGGAGGGGAAACCATGTTCAAGGATTTGACGCAGGAAGAACTCGACACCTTTTTCACCCACGCGGGGGAGCAGGTGGAAATCGACACGAGATTCCGTCCGGGACTCTACAGCCGCTACAACGTGAAACGCGGCCTGCGGAACGAGGACGGGTCCGGCGTATTGGTCGGTCTGACCGAAATCGGCGAAGTTCATGCCTATGTCTTCGATGACAACGAAAAAATACCGGTCGAGGGCAAGCTGGTGTACCGTGGCATCGACATCAACGATTTTGTCAGCGGATTCCTGAGCGAAGACCGCTTCGGCTTTGAGGAAAGCGTGTATCTCCTTCTGTTCGGGCAACTGCCGAACGAGCATCAGCTGAAGGATTTCACGCAGGTGCTCGGGCATTATCGCAAATTGCCGGAGGACTATGTCCGTGACAATATCCTCAAGGCGCCCAGCATGGATGTCATGAACAAGCTGGCCCGACTGGTGCTGGTGAAGTATTCCTATGACAGCAATCCCGATGACATCAGTGTTTTGAACCTTCTGCGCCAGAGCATGGATTTGATTGCGACATTCCCGCTGATGGGCTGCTACGGATACGCGGCAAAGGCGCATTATCATGAGGGGAAGAGTCTGTTCATCCACAACCCGAAACCGGAACTTTCCACGGCGGAAAACATCCTTGCCCTGCTCCGGCCGGACGGACAGTATTCGAAGCTGGAAGCCAAAATCCTCGATCTCGCACTGGTTCTCCATGCAGAACATGGCGGCGGCAACAACTCCACGTTCACGGCGCATGTCGTTTCCTCCACGGGCACGGACATCTACTCGTGTGTGGCGGCGGCCATCGGTTCCCTGAAGGGACCGAAGCACGGCGGCGCGAACAACAAGGTCATGGATATGATGGACGATCTGATGCAGGAGGTGAAGGACTGGGGCAGCGACGAGCAGGTGAAGGAATATATCCGCAGGCTGCTTCGCAAGGATGCCTATGACAAGTCCGGTCTCATATACGGGATGGGTCATGCGGTCTACACCTTGTCCGATCCGCGCTGCATCCTGCTGCGCGACCAGGCGGAGCAGCTGGCACGTCAGGTTGGACGCCTCGAGGAATTCGAACTGCACAAGCGTGTGGAGAGACTCGCACCGGGTGTTTTCCAGGAAGTCCGCAACACGGACAAGCCGATGTGCGCGAATGTGGATTTCTACTCCGGATTCGTCTATCAGATGCTGGGACTGCCGAAGGACATCTACACGCCGATCTTCGCCATGGCCCGCATCGCCGGCTGGTGTGCCCATATCATCGAGGAAAATGTCAATGGCAGCAAGATTATCCGTCCTGCTTACAAGAACATCAAGGGTCGTCTTGCCTACACACCCATCAACGAACGCTGAGAAAAGACCGGACATCGACCATCAGGGGCTGCCTCGGCAGCCCCTTTTTCAATGGACGCGGTGCCGCGCCACTTGTTGCCGGAGGTGCTTTTTGGTATCATCGGATGAGGTGCCGGCGCGACTGTGATTCGCATCATCCTGCAAACAGGTGCCGGCATGAAGTCACCTGCTCATTTACAGAAAAGAATGGCAGGTCCGGCCATGGTTTTCCGATGTTCACGGAGCAGGGCGATTGCTTTCCAAGCCGGATGAGAGAACGGAGTGTGCCACTTTGTACCTGAAAACCTTGGAAATCCAGGGGTTCAAATCATTTGCGGAAAAAATCAATCTTTCCTTCCACGCGGGTCTGACGGCCGTCGTGGGGCCGAACGGCAGCGGCAAGAGCAACATCGCCGACGCCGTCCGTTGGGTGCTCGGGGAGCAAAGCGCAAAGACCCTGCGCGGCGGAAAGATGGAAGATGTCATATTTGCCGGTACCCAGCACCGCAAGGCATTGGGATTTGCCGCAGTCTCCATCACCTTTGACAATGCGGATGGCGCCTTGCCGATCGGGTATGCCGAAGTGACCGTCACCCGCCGCATCTATCGTTCGGGCGAAAGCGAATATCTGCTCAACAAGACGGCCTGCCGACTGAAAGACATTCATGAGCTTTTCATGAATACGGGTGTTGGCCGCGAGGGGTATTCCATCATCGGCCAGGGACGCATCGATGAGATTCTCAGCACCCGTTCGGAGGAACGCAGAGCCGTGTTCGAGGAAGCGGCCGGCATCACGAAATACAAGGTGCGCAAGCGGGAAGCGGAACGGAAGCTCGAGGCCACCCGCCAGAATCTCGAACGCATCCAGGACATCATCGCGGAGCTTGATTCGCAGCTTGATCCGCTCGGACGGCAGGCGGAGACTGCAAAGTCCTTTCTGGCGCTCTCCGAGGAACTGAAGTCCATCGAGGTCGCCTTCTTCCTGGAAACCGTGGAAAAGACGCGAGAGCGCATGGAAGAGATCCGAACCCATCAGGCGGAGATTCGGGAACGGATGGAAGCGGAAAGCCGCGAGCTGGACCAGATCAAGATCAGAAACGAACAGCGCACGGAACGGCTTGAAACCCTCAGAAGCGCCCGGGAAGCGGCCGATCAGGGTGTTCGCCGCGTCGATGGTGAAGTGGAGAAGGCATCCCATCAGATCCAGCTGGATGAAGAAAAAATCAGACACCTGGAACAGGCGAATCAGAATTTCGGAGAAGACCTGGCAGGCATGAAGACCCGGTTCGATGCCATGGATGCCGACATCGAAAAGAAGCGGAAACGCATTGCCGCGTTGGAACGGGATGGAATCCGCTTTGCGGAGGATCTGGCGGAAGCAGAAACGAGATTGGCGGAGGTTCTGAGCCGGCTTTCCGAAGGAGAGCGTGAAACAGAGGAAGCCAAGCAACGAATCATGGACCGGCAGGACAGTCTGTCCGAGGCGCGTACCCGGATAAACAACCTCAGGAATGACATGGAGAACACGGAAGACCGGAAACGGAAGCTGCAGGCTGAATTGCTTCAGTTGGGCCGTGAACGGGATCGCGCGGGCATGACGCGCGAAGAGCTGGATGCCGGTCTCCGGAAGACCCGGCTGGCCATCACAGCGGCCAAGGAACGGGTTTCCGGCATGGAACAGGAACGTGCCGCGAAGAAAGCCCGGTTGGATGCCCTGCGGGCACGTCGGGAGGATCTTGCGCGCGAGCACAGCGCAAAGACATCCAGGCATCATGTGCTGCAGGATCTGGAACAAAGCATGGAAGGCTACAGTCATAGTGTCAAGACACTGCTTCAGGCCTGCAGGGAACGGCCTGAACTGGGGCGAGGCATCCATGGCGCACTGGCTCAGCTGGTCCGTGTGGACCCGGAGTTTGAAACAGCCGTGGAAGTCTGTCTTGGCGGTGCGCTTCAGAACATTGTCGCGGAAACGGATCAGGATGCCAAAAGGGCCATCGATCATCTGAAAAAGCAGCACCTCGGGCGCGCTACGTTTCTGCCCATCAATGCCGTGAAGGGTCGGGGCGTGGAGGATTCCACCCTGCGCATCGCGCGCGGCATGGACGGATATCTCGGTACGGCAGATGAGCATGTCCAGACGGATCCGAAGTACCGGGAAATCGTGAAGAATCTGCTTGGTCGAACCCTGGTCGCAGAGAATATGGATGCCGGCATCGCGATGGCACGCCGGTTTGAATTCGGGCTTCGCATCGTCACACGCGAGGGGGAACTCTTCAACGCCGGCGGTTCCATGACAGGCGGCAGCCAGCCGGCTCGCAATGCAAGCCTTCTGGGACGTCAGCGCCTGATGGGGGAGCTGGAAACGGAAATGAAGTCGCTGGCCGCTGAACTTGAAAAACTGGAATCGGCCAGAAAAAACGATGAAACCGCTTCGAGCAGATTGGAGGCGGAACTTGACGTTCTCCGGAAAGAACTCTCGGATCTCGAACTGGTGCGGCTCCGGGATGAAAGCCAGTTGGCTCAGCTGTCCGACATGGTGAAAAAACTCCAGGCCAGGCAGGAGCTTCTGCGCGTGGAGGAAAGCGAATTGACGGCGAGTGCCGGTGCCCTTTCCAGGGAAGCGGGAGCCGGGAACGCACAGGTTGCGGCCATCGACGCGGAAATCACCACGCTGCGCGAATCCGTGATGGCCCGTGTCGTGCAGAACCGGGACGAACAGCTCAAACGGGATGAAATCCATGCGGATGTGAACGACTACCGTGTTTCCGTTCTCTCCGTGAAGGAAAGTCTGGAAGCCATGCACGAGCAATTGCTTGCGCTGGAAGAAGAGAGAATGGCCGTGACCGGCACGATGGAACGCCGCGCGGAAGAACGGGCGCGAAATGGAACCCGCATGCAGGATGCCCGTCAGGAAATCGCAGGACTCCGCACCCGGCTGGAGCGCCTCGGTGAAGAACGGACCGGCGCGCAGCTCCGGCTGCAGGCGGCCGATGAAGACGTACGCATCACGGAAGAGGAGTATGCAGGACTGCTGGATGCGATAACCGCCCACAATCAGGAAATACTTTCGCTTCAGGAGGAATCCGGCCGTCTGGAAGCGCGCGGGGTGAAATTCGAGTCCGATATGGAGACCATATCCACCCGTCTCTGGGATGAGTACGGATTGACTCTCGCAACAGCGGAACCGTTCCGGCATCCCGTGGAAAATCCCCGGGCGGCGCAGGCGCGCGTGAACGATCTGAAGGCGCAGATCCGTGCGCTCGGTCCGGTCAATGTGTCCGCCATCGAAGACTTCACGAAGACGAAGGAACGTCATGCCTTCATGGTCACCCAGCGTGATGACCTTGTGCAGGGCGAAGAAAAACTGGGGCGCGTCATTCACGAGATCACCCTTGTGATGAGGCGGCAGTTCCTGGAACAATTCGAGCTCATCAACAAGAATTTTTCCATCGTGTTTCGGGAGCTCTTCGAAGGCGGCGCGGCGGAAGTGCAGATATCGGACATGGACAATGTGCTGGAGAGCGGGATCGACATCATTGTCCAGCCGCCAGGGAAAAAGCTCCAGAACATGATGCTGCTTTCAGGTGGGGAACGGGCGATGGTCGCCATTTCTCTCATCTTTGCCATCCTGCGCATGCGCCCTGCACCATTCTATCTGCTGGACGAAATCGAGGCATCCCTCGATGATGCGAATGTCTTCAAATTCGCGGACTACATCAGAAGATATACGGACAGCATCCAGTTTCTCTGCATCACGCACCGCAAGGGGACCATGGAGGCGGCAGACATCCTGTATGGTGTCACGATGCAGGAGCATGGCGTATCGAAAGTGGTTTCGATGCGGTTGGAACAACAGGGAGAAATTGCCTGACACGGCCTGCTTCTGCTTGTCTCACCGGAAATGCCTGCACGGATGATCGAATCCTGCACCCTTTTCCGGAAGAAAGGCGAATGACGGAGTGGCTGAATGAAGAAAGATTCCGGGCATACCCGGCGGGAGGAAAAAATGGGACTTTTCGACAAATTCAAGAAGGGGAAAAAAGAGCAGGAGTCTGTCGGGGCAAAGCGGCAGACATTCGTGGAGGATTTGCTGAACGCACCCTCGTCAGATGATGGGATGCTTGTTTCAGAACTTCAATACAAACAGGAGCTGGAAGCGGAGGAGGATTTCAGCGGGGGCATGGAAACGGCTCAGAAGCCGAGGCCGGACAGGACCGGTTTCTTCGACAAGCTGAAGAGCGGACTGTCCAAAACGCGCAGTTCCATCACAACCCGCATCGACAAAATGCTTGCCGGTTTCGGCAAGGTCGATGAGGCCTTGTTCGAAGAACTCGAGGAAATCCTCATCACCTCCGATGTGGGGATGGATACGTCGCTGAAAATTGTCGAGGATCTCAGAAGCCGGGTCAGGCGGGAGCGGATTGCCGATGCAGAGGGCGTCAGACGGGCCATCCGCGAGGAAATCGCAGGCATTCTGGCTTCCGAAGCAGGTACGCTGAAACTGAAGACGAAGCCATCCGTCATCGTCATCATCGGTGTGAATGGCGTAGGAAAGACGACATCCATCGGAAAAATCGCGCACATGCTCAAACAGGATGGGAAAAAAGTGATCGTGGCCGCCGCCGACACGTTCCGCGCCGCTGCCATTGAACAGCTCGAGATCTGGACGAATCGGGCAGGTGTTCCCCTGATCAAGCACGAAGAAGGTTCAGATCCGGCTGCGGTCATTTTTGACGCCATCTCCGCATTGAAAGCCCGCAACGCGGATGTTCTCATCGTGGACACGGCTGGGAGACTGCATACGAAGAAGAACCTGATGGAGGAACTGCGCAAGATTTTCCGCATCATCCACCGGGAACTGCCGGATTCGGATGTCGAGACCCTGCTGGTGCTGGATGCGACAACCGGTCAAAATGCCGTTTCGCAGGCAAAGACTTTTTCGGAAGTCAGCGAGTTGTCCGGGCTGGTCCTGACGAAGCTTGATGGAACCGCCAAGGGCGGGATCATCATCTCCATCATGTCCGAGTTGAACGTACCGGTGAAATTTGTCGGTGTGGGCGAGCAGATGGACGATTTGCAGCTGTTTGACCCGGACCTGTTTGTGGAAGCGTTGTTCGGTCTTTCGGAATACTGATGCGCGCATCTCTTTGGCTGCGGCCCCTCCGGGGGTTGAACAAGGGTCCGGGTATTTCCGACAGACGGAATGCCCGGACCCTTTTGTCATGCACGCAGCCGAGAAGGATTTTCTCAGCCCGCGATCCGCCTTCCGTTCGCTTTCCGCATGTCGAATGCATTCGACGAAAGCCACGCTTCAATCTTTGCCTGCTCGACAGGCCGTTTGATCTTCAGTGTGGTGGTCATCACCAGGGGTTCGTCGGATTGAATGAAATACCGGATCATCTTGTATTGGGGAAGATTCGTGTTGATTTCACGGATGGCTTTTTCAAATTGGGCAGAGACGGCGGCATCGTCCGGCAGGACCCCTTCGTTCTTCTCCATGAGGATGGCATCGTCGCGCACGAGTTTTGCGCAGATCTGCACGTTGCCGTCCGCTGTCGCGTATCCCCATGCGAAGGATGCCTTCACGCCGGGAACATGGTTCAGCAGCATTTCAAATTCTTCGGGGAATGCCTTTTTCCCATTGGAGAGAACAATCATGGATTTGACCCGGCCGGTGATCCGGATGATGCCGTCCGCATCAATCGTCCCCAGATCCCCCGTATGGAACCAGCCATCCGCATCCATTGCCTCACGGGTTGCCTCTTCGTTTTCATAGTACCCGAGCATGACATTGCGGCCGCGCGTCAGGATTTCCCCCATGCCGTTCGCATCGATGCTGTCCAGCGTCACGTCAATATCGGCCAGCGGATGTCCGATGGAGCCGAACACATTCACGAAATCCGTATTGGCCGCCACGACCGGCGAAGTTTCCGTGAGTCCGTACCCCTGGTACACGGCAAGGCCCAGCCGATCGAAACCGATGACAACCGACGGATCCAGCGGTGCGGCACCGGAGACGGCGAGGCGCAGACCGGGTCCGAGTTTGGCAAAAATGGCCTTGAACAGCTTGCGGCGGATGTCGATGCCGATTTTGCGCAGCTTGTCCGAGGTGTTCATCATGAGTTCCACGGTTTTGCGTTTGCCGGATTTGTCGATCCCGAGCTGGACCTGACGGTAGATTGCCTCCAGAATCGCGGGAACCGCTACCAGCACCGTGACGCCGAACTCGCGGATATTGTCCGCCACATGCTTGATGCCTTCGCAGTAGGCGATGCAGGCGCCGCTCTGGATCATCAGCATCTGCCCGATGGTGTTTTCGAATGTATGGTGAAGCGGAAGCAGCGAGAGATGAACGTCCCGGCTGTCGATGTGGATGCAGGCGTGAATGGAGGCCAGATTGGCCGTGATGTTCTCATGGCTGAGCATGACCCCTTTCGAGAGATTGGTTGTGCCTGATGTGAAAAGCAGAATGGAAAGGGTCTTTCTGTTGATGGGCGCGTCCACGAATGAACGGTTTCCGTTTTCCAGCGCTGTCCGTCCTTCCCGAATCCAGGTATGGATGTCCGGAAAACAGCGGCCTTCCGACTCCGCACCTTCCGGCAGCGTGTCCAGACAGATGAATTGTCGGACAGGCGTGCTGCCTTCCTCCGCAATTTCCCGGATCATGGGGAGGAAGGAAGGCGAAAAGAACAGGACGCCGGCATTTCCCCGGGACAGCAGGTGGACCAGCTCGTTCTTCGGGAGATATTTGTCCAGGGGGACGGCGATACCCGTTCCGTTGACGGTTGCAAAGAACGCCACACTCCATTCGTACCGGTTTTCACTGATGATGGCGATGCGGCTGCCTGCATAGCCCGCCGCAATCAGCTGCGTGCCGAGTGCGTCGATGTCATCGGAAAACCGTCTGTAGGACCTTGTGTCCACGCCGCCGTCCTTTGCGCGGAACTTGAAGCCGGGAGCTTCCCCGTACTTTTCCGCACTCGAATGCACAAGGGCGCGCAGATCCGGCTGTTCGTCCGCCGGATATCCACCGAGACCCCTCACGATACGACGGCCCTTTTCCTCATAAATCTTGTAATCCTTCATGCTTCCCTCTTTCCGCCCTTCAGGTCCCAGGCTCTGAGTCCGCTTGTCACCGGAATACATGGATGATGCCGGTGCTGGACCATGTTCATCGTACTGGACCATGATTGCAGTACTGGAATCTGATATTAGCACCTGATTATAATATTGCATATTTTACCCGGTTGTGCAAGAGCCAACCTTTCATGCCTGCCGATGCACCGGCTGCCATGTAAAGTTCAACGCAAATTAACACAAATCCAAACAATTCATAACATCCTCTTTTCCTGCGTGACGCTGTTGTTAACATGGCCACGCTACAATGGGGTCAATTCAAAACGAAACGATATACAGGAGGGACATGAACATGAAGAGAATTTCCGCCTTGGTTTTGGCACTGACCCTGGTCCTGGGATCCTTTACGGCCGTGCAGGCCGAAACGGCCATCGGCATCGTTGCCGACGGCGTGAAGATTACATCGGATGTTTCCCCCGTCAACAAGGCTGGAACCGTCATCGTGCCGGTCCGCGTCATCGCTGAAGCACTGGGTGCGATGGTTTCCTATGATGCGACCAAAAAGGAAGTCACGGTCACATCCGCCGCGAAAACCATCGTTCTGAAGATCGGTTCCAAGACCGCCATCGTGAACGGCGTGCCGATGACGATGCTTGCCGCCGCCGAAATCATCAACAGTCGTACGCTCATCCCGTTGCGCTTTGTCTCTGAAACGATGGGGGCTGACGTCTCCTATGCCAACAGCACGGTCACCATCAAGTACTTCACGGGCGTCAAGGGCACCGTCAAGGCCGGCGGGTCCACCACGGTCGCACCGATTGCCCAGTCTGCGGCGGACGAACTCATGAAGCTCAGCAGCGGTGTCAGCATCAGCTACGCCGGCAGCGGATCCGGAAACGGCATCAAGGGTGCCATCGACGGAAGTTTCCATGTGGGCGGTTCCTCACGCGAACTGACTGCGGCCGAAGTATCGAAGAACCCGGATTTGCTTGTATTCCCCATTGCCATTGACGGAATCGCCGTCATCACCCACAAGGACAATTCCGTCAAGAAGCTGACGAAGGAACAAGTCAAGTCCATTTTCCTCGGAGAGACGAAGAACTGGAAGGATGTCGGCGGGGACAATGCGCCCATCTTTGTCCAGACCCGTGAAAGCACCTCCGGCACATTGGCTTCCTTCATGGAAATCGCTCTGGGCAATTCAAAAATCGTGGCTACCGCCACTCCTTTCAATACCAACGGACTTCTCAAGGAAGCGGTTTCCGGCAACAAGAATGCAATCGGATTCGTTTCCCTCGGCTACGTGGATGATACAGTGAATGCCCTGGCCGTCAATGATGTCATACCCACGACTGCCACGCTCAAGAATGCCACCTATCCCATCCGCCGCACGATAGATGTCATGACGAAGGGCAGGCCGACCGGCGCAGCCGCGGTCTACATCGACTGGATCCGCAGTGCGAAAATTCAGGCCATTGCCGAAAAGGAAGGCTACCTGAGCATTCGCTGAGGATTGCGATGACAGGAACAGCATCTTTTCGGTGTACCGACTGCGCAGTTGTCTGATAGG
>JAIFNI010000152.1 GCA_020047785.1 Clostridia bacterium | reverse complement strand
GAACCGGAATGAAAGTCAGCCGACTGTGCCTTGGCACAATGAATTTCGGCGGTTATACGGAAGAGAAGGACGCCTTTGCCATCATGGACCGTGCACTGGACGTCGGCGTCAATTTTTTTGATACGGCCAATGTCTATGGCGGCGCCGGTCACAAGGGATGGACCGAGGAAATCATCGGACGCTGGTTTGCGCAAGGCGGCGGAAGGCGGGACAGAGTCGTGCTGGCAACCAAAGTTTACGGAGACATGGAAGACGAAACGGATGGACCGAACAAAGACCGGGGACTTTCCGCCTATAAAATCCGCCGACATCTGGAAGGCTCGCTGAAAAGACTGCAGACAGACCATCTTGAGTTGTATCAGATGCATCACATTGAGCGGAATGTCACCTGGGAAGAAACATGGGGTGCATTCGAAGCCATTGTCCGGCAAGGAACAGTCGACTACATCGGCTCCAGCAACTTTGCCGGCTGGCATCTCGCGCAGGCGCAGGCTGCCGCGGAAAAACGCAGTTTCCTTGGCCTGGTTTCAGAACAGCACAAGTACAACCTGCTCTGCCGGTTGCCCGAACTTGAGGTTCTGCCGGCTTCATTGGCACTCGGATTGGGTGTGATTCCATGGAGTCCGCTGAACGGCGGTATGCTGAACGGCAAACTGATTGGTGCACCGGTCGGTTCCCGAAACGAAAAACGCGCCGCATCCCTCACCGAAGCGGAACGTGTTCAATTGGAGGCTTTTTCGAAACTATGCGCGAAAATCGGTGAAAGTGAATCGAATGTCGCGCTGGCATGGCTGCTGGCCAATCCGGCGGTCACCGCCCCCATCATCGGACCAAGAACGCTGGACCAGTTTGAGGAGACCTTGCGGGCCGTTGAACTCGATTTGTCCGAAGAAGTCATGAAAGATCTGGATGAGATATTCCCCGGTCCGGGTGGCAGCGCACCCGAGGCATATGCCTGGTAGAGATGCTTGGAACGAAATTACTTGCTCTTTCCCAAGCCCATGAGACCAACCGGATTTTCTACGCAAGACCGTCGTCCGAAAAAGGGCGACGGTTTTGTATTTGACGCAGATACATATGTATAAGCCTCTCCTGATGAGGATCTTAACTGATGGAACATTATTTCATTCGTTTGCCATTAAGAAAATATCAGGCGAATCGGACTTTTCCAGAAGTTCAGACTGTTTCACAGCGGAATCAGCCTGACCCAGAAGGCCGGACTGTTCCCCAACTGGAATCAGACTGTTCCAGATGGCCGGATTGGTGTTTCTTCCGACCTGTCGAACCCACTCCGCAAGCGCTGAAATTTTTTTGCCATGTCACCGGAATCCGCTGTAAACTGACAGTATGACATGAAAGTCGGAGGCAAGAAATGAAACAGATGGAAAAACTGGCCCTTGTGCTCCTGTTCACGATTTCCTTCCAGCTGACCTTGCTTTGTACGCCCGTCAGGGCCATGGTCACCCATGGGAACCCGGAAGGTGGTTTTCCAATACCATCCGAGGCGAAACCGGCCGACTGTTCGAAGCCCGACCACATCATCGGGACCGGAACGCCTGAGAGCTGCACGGCCGAGGCTTTTATCCAGGCCGTTGCAAAGGGGGGCACCATTGTCTTCAATGGCGGGACCAAGCCCTTCACCATCACACTGAACCGCCCCGCCAAGGTCTTCAACAATGCAAACCCGGATGTCGTGATCGACGGCGGCGGACTTGTCACCCTGAGCGGCGGCGGGAAGACACGAATCCTTTACATGAACACCTGTGATCCAAACCAGGTCTGGACCACAGACCATGCTCAAAATCAGGATCATCCCCGACTTACCGTGCAAAATCTGACCTTCACGGACGGCAATTCCACCCAGGATACCGAATACGATGGCGGCGGTGCCATCTGGGTACGGGGAGGACGATTCAAGGTCATCAACTGCCTGTTCACCCATAACGTCTGTGCGTCGAAAGGCCCCGATGTCGGCGGAGGAGCCATCCGCGTGTTCGACCAATACGAGGACTTGCCCGTGTATGTCGTGAATACGACTTTCGGTGGCGGGGCAGGTAAAGGCAATCTCGGTTCAAACGGCGGTGCCATCAGCAGCATCGGTGTGTCCTGGACACTCGTCAACTGCCTGTTTTCCTTCAACGAGGCCATCGGAAAAGGGGGGAATCCGTCCCAACCCGGAACACCCGGCGGCGGAAGCGGTGGCGCCATCTACAATGACGGAAACCGGATGACGCTTTCCCTTCAGGGCACAGTCCTTGAAAACAACAAGGTGAACGCCTATGGCGCGGGAATTTTCTTTGTGACCAATGACCACTCGGGCAACATGGTACTGGACAGTTCCATCATCCGCGGCAATCAGGGAGGCTCCTGGTATCCGGCCATTCCGGAGGTCTCCATGCATGCGGACACAAAATACGAAATCCTGAACACAAAACCGGCTTCCCCTTTGCAGCCGGTTGTTGCCCCCACCTTGGCAACGGTTGTCGTAAACGGTCGGGAGATTGTAATGGAAGCCTACAACATAAACGGCAACAACCATTTCAAACTGAGGGACCTCGCCCTGGCGCTGGCAGGAACAGCAAAGCCTTTTGACATAGGGTGGAATTCCGCATCGGGGACCATCGCACTGACTTCAGGCAGGGAATATGTCCCGGTCGGGGGAGAACTCGCCACTCCGTCGGACCTTATCCCTCAGCTCATCAGGAAAAATGCACAAAAGATGCTTCTGGATGGTGCAGCCATCAATCTATCCGCCTATTCCATCCGCAGTTTCACCTGGTTCAAGCTCCGCGATATTGGCGAATTGCTGAATTTCTCGGTTCTCTGGGACGGCGTGACCAGACGCATCATCGTGAACACCGATGCGGGATGAACCGTTTGAAAATCAGGGGCCAGACAATCAGTGCCCAGATAATGAGGATCGCATACCGGATTGCTCCTGCGGATGCACTTTCACCCATCAGAATCTTGAGTCCTGATTTGAGCGCCAGAAGGCCTCCAACCCCCAGGGCCAGCTTGACAGGCTGATACACCCATTTCTCCGCTTTCACGGAAAAGCGGATCCAGTTTCTCTCCACGAAAAACCCAATGGCGAAACCAAGCCCACTGCCTGCGATCTTGAAGGAATCAATCAGGTAGATCGAATCGATCCGCCCACTTCCGTTCATGATGGCTGCCAATCCCATCAGAAAAATGCTGGAAAGGGCGATGACGATGGCAGTACCATGCTCGAATGCTTTGTTTTCATGCTCCATCAGAACCAATGCCACCACGGCACTGATAGCGGCTGTCAGCAGAAAGGAAACAATGACATCCTGCGGGGTGTGTACACCAAGATACATGCGTGAAAACCCCACCATCACCGGCAGCAGGAAAAGCACGATTTTCAGCATGTTGTGCCTGACACGCAACCCCCATGTCATAAAGATGGCGGTTGCACTCTGCGTATGCCCGCTCGGAAAAGAATAACCGGTCGCCGACAGCATCGCCGATTCCACCGGCGTGAAGTCGGGATTCCTTATCCAGGGCCGGTCGACGCGAAAAAGGATTTTCAGCCCCTGTACCAGCAATCCGGTAAAAAAGAATGAAATACCGATGCCATACCCCAACTTTTTATCAACGCACCAGAACACGGCACAGATCAGGACAATGGCAAAGGTTTCCTCGCCGAATTTCGTCATCAGAGAAAAGAATCCGTCGAGGAAAGCGTTCCGAGAAGCTGCCAAAGCAGCAAGAAAATCCATGGATACCTCCTCATGCCGTGCGAGGAAACTGCTTTCTCACCACGAACTCAATTGAAC
Organism: Clostridia bacterium; assembly: GCA_020047785.1. Taxonomy (GTDB): domain Bacteria; phylum Bacillota; class Clostridia; order DSM-8532; family DSM-8532; genus JAEWSN01. The sequence goes on along the minus strand of JAIFNI010000152.1, from coordinate 1,516 downwards.
TGATTGGAACCGGTGCCATTGATGAGTCCATCCAGCAGCTTGACATGGAACCACGCGGATTCTCCGACCTGCCACTCCACGATGGTCTGGATTTTCCCGCTCTGCGGCTCAATCATATGTCCCGTGATCTGGTGTGTCTGGCCAAGAATCGCCTCCGCAGCGGATAAGGGCTTGCCGGTCAGGTCGGCCGTTTGATTGGCCCAATCCTTGGAAGTCAGGCTTGTGGTGGTCATAGCATTGGGAAATCCTTCCCCGGAGATGGAAGTCAGTTTTCCGGTTGCATCCGCCACCAGATACACGCGCAATCTGGGCCAATTCACGCTTTTTCCACCTGCCACGCTCTTGGAATCAACGCCTTCCTTGCCAAGCAGCTTCTCCGCTTCCACCAGCGTCATCCCCAACTGGATTTGGTCGAATACGTCCTTTTCAGGAACAGGAACATCGGCAGATTCCTGGTTGGAACCTGCTCCGGCGGTAGGGCTGGGAACCCCGGACCACTGGCTCCCGATGCTCCACGAATCTTTTTTCACGGCTTCCAGCACATAAGCCGGAATATGCGCCAATGCAAGCGTTTCTTTCACCACTTTGGCGGTCGATGTTGACCCTGCAGGAATTCGGATCCATTCATTCGCATCCAGTTGGATTTCACCAGGTGCAGCCGATGACGAGGGCATGGCAATCGCCGAGGGAGTGGCGGGTACCAGAAAATAATCTTCTGCCACCACAGTTCCGGGCACAACGGAGACATGTCCTTCAAAGACACCAATCTCTGTGGCGGAATCTGTCACCGTGACAAAGAATTGTGTTCCACGTACACCCATGATGCAGGTGGGGGTCTTGACCTCAAAGGAACTGCCTGGTGCCAGCCTTTTCTTCAAGCGAATAAAGGCGGAACCTTTTTCAATGTTCAGGACCGTCCTGTTGGTGATGGCGTCACCAATCAGTTTTTCAACAGTCATCCGTTCGTTTTCATCCACCTGTATGGTTTTGTCCGAGTCCACCTCCAGCAAGGCACCTGAAGCCAAGCCCGTGCCCAAACCGTCCTTCGAAGCCAGATTCATCCCATGGACCGCCCCGATTCCATCGCCTGCATCCTTCCGATAGACGGAAACGGTTCCGATTGTTTCAGAAACCCGTGCAACCCGAAGGCTGTCCGTCGTGGCTTGGCCACATCCGGCCAGCATCAGCGCAAGGCAGATCATCATGGCGCCTGATTTCCATTTCATCCGGGCTCCTCCATTGGCTTTTCCCATTTTGTGAAAAAAGCATCACTTCATCATACCGGTTTTCCAAATCCGATTCAATCCACTGGTCTGTATGGTTCCGATCCTCTATAATGGTCATCAGGATCAATCCTCAGCACAAGACAGCGGCAGCCTTTCATCCGTATGGGTCAGGAAGGCGATTGTCCCTCCGGCTCAGAAAAAGAAAGGTGCACGCATGCTGAAAAAAATCCACTACAACGCCCCTGTGACCTTGTCCTTTGCTTTTCTCGCCCTGGCAGCCCTGCTGCTCG
>JAIFNI010000166.1 GCA_020047785.1 Clostridia bacterium | reverse complement strand
CGATGCGGTTTGATTTCAGTTCGATCAGCTGGTCCATCTCGTCTTCCACCGTATTGGCCTTGAGGGCCCTGTCCAGTTCGGCATCGTCGAATTTCCGTTCCCGGACGGCGATTCCGATGGACATCAGGATGTGGAAAACAATCTGGGTGATGATGATGGCCGCCACCCCGATGCCAATGAACAGCAGCATGCTGCCAGCCCAGAATTTCAGATCATTTGGATCGATGGTGCCTGCCTTCCAACGACCGAACGTTGTGAGACAATAAGCAGCCAACAGGATGGTCCCCACACTCATGTTGATGATGGTCTTTTTTTCCTGATAGGACATGAGAGACTCCTCCTTTACATCAGGTGCGCTTGATATTACATATTGTAATACAAATCGAACTTGATGTAAAGTATCTCATACATTTTAAATAATATATGGTATTTAAGGGTTGCATTAGATTGCTTTGCTGATTGCCGGATTGTATGCCGGTGGACCTGGAACATTCTCAGGGTCAGGCCCCATTGACTTATCCGGTGATGTACAGTATTGTGAAGCCGATCTCTGAAACGTTTCATTACCGGGACCTGCACCATCTTTATACCAAGTTTTGAATCCCAACAGGAGGCCCGCTTGTTTTCACTCAACCGGCTGCACGGATGCGGCATCATCACCAATTACGATTGTTCCGCGGCCTGCGCCCACTGTGCGTATTGCAGTTCTCCGAAATGGCCCAGGGAGAACATGACCCGGGAGCTGGCAACCGACTTGTTCCGTTTTCTGAAACGGAACGGATGCGCCTCCGTCCATATCGGGGGCGGTGAACCGCTCCTTCGTCCGGATAAGCTGTTTCCGGTGCTGGAAGCCGCTGTGGAAACGGGTATCGGAATCGATTACGTGGAAACCAATGCCGCCTGGCACAAAACACCTGAACGTACAGCAACGGTACTTCGTTCTCTGCGGGAACGGAGCGTCGATACCCTCCTCATTTCGATGGATCCGTTTCACAACGCATTCATTCCCTTCCGACAGGTCAAGGACCTCATGCGAAGCTGTCATGAAAACGGTATGCAGGTTTTTGCCTGGAAGGAAGCTTTCTTCGATGAAATGGAGGCCATGGGAGACGAGGTCCCGCACGACCTGACCGAATGGGCGTCATTGTTCGGAGGGGGAAGCATCTCCGGCCTCATCCGGCGTTATGGATTGGGTCTGAAGGGTCGCGCCCTGGAAACGTTTCGCCCATATCTGGTGCAGGTTCCGCTTGAAGATATTCTTCGCGACGCCGGGCCCTGTACGGAACTGGCCGGTGCGTATCACTTTCATCTGGATTTGCACGGTCAGTTCATCCCGCAATCCTGCCAGGGCTTGTCCGTTCATTATCAAGACGCAGTCCGTGGCGCATTGGTCTCTGAATATCCCGTGTTCGCTCGATTGCATGAAGGCGGCATCGGATTGCTGCTGGACCATGCAAGGGAAACATACGGTTTTGTGCCAGACGCGAAATATGCCGGGAAATGCGACTTGTGCTGGGCCATCCGAAGATATCTGGCGCTGGATCGCGGTCTGGATTTGCCGGATCTGCAGCCACATGGACATTATCTGCATGTTGATTCAAAATCGTGACCAGGTGTACCCGGTCTCCGTGTTTGCACATCACCCCATTCTGGGAAGATACCATATACCACACTGGCTGCACCCACGCCAAACAGAAAGGAACACTATGGATGATAAAACGATGCAAACGCCTCTCACGAGCGAACAGGCTCAGACGATATCCGATGAATCGAAGGGCTTTCCACAAGACCCAATGCAGACAAGCCCGGACAATCCGCCGCAGCTCCCCTCCGGGCCCTGGATCCGGCGGACCGCCTGGTTCCTCGGAGGCCAGACCGTTTCCCTGTTCGGCTCTGCGCTGGTGCAATATGCCATCGTCTGGTACATCACACTGACCACGCAGTCAGGCGTGATGATGACGCTTTCCACCCTGTTCGGCTTCCTGCCGCAAATCCTGATCTCACTCCCGGCAGGCGTCTGGGCGGACCGTTACAGCCGCAAACGGCTCATCGTCGGAGCGGATGCCCTGACTGCCATCACCACGCTGATTCTGGCGCTGGTCTTCCTCAGCGGACATGGCTCGATCGTCCTGATTTTCGCAGCGTCCGCCCTACGCTCGATCGGAGCAGGCATCCAGATGCCTGCCGTGACGGCAACCCTTCCCCAACTTGTTCCACCGGACAAACTGATGAAAGTCAATGGCATCAATGGCGGCATCCAGTCTGTGACTTTCCTGCTCGCACCGGCCGTAAGCGGCGCCATGATGGCAACCTGGAAACTTGAGTCCATTTTCTTCGTGGATGTTGTCACGGCAGCGCTGGCTATCGGCATCATTGCTTCCATCGCGCTTCCCCCACACGCACGGGAAGGACAGGAGGCGGGCAGCCAATGGCGCGACTTGCAGGAAGGGCTTAAGTACCTTTGGGATCACGCCTTCCTGAAAAATCTCATCGGATACTATTTCGTCATCATGTTCCTCGTGGTTCCCGCCGCTTTTCTGACACCCCTGATGGTCACCCGCTCCTTCGGTCCGGAAATCTGGAAACTGACGGTGAATGAAATCGCATTCGGTGCCGGAACAACACTCGGCGGATTCCTGATGGCGGCCTGGGGTGGGTTCAAGAACCGCATCCATACCATCGCCTATGCTTGTATAGCGTTCGGCGCACTCATCCTCGGAATGGGCATATCCCCGGTCTTCTGGATCTATCTCGTCGTGCTGTTCATCACCGGTGTCACATTGCCGTCCTACAACATCGCCAGCATGACCCTGCTGCAGGAACAGGTCGAAAACACCTACCAGGGACGTGTCTTCAGTTTTGTCCAGATCGGATCGTCAGCCGCCATGCCGTTGGGCATGGTGCTCTTTGGGCCTTTGGCCGATGTGGTCCGCATCGAAACACTCCTGATCTTCAGCGGGGTTCTGTTGGTTCTGACCGGCACGATCATGATGATCGACCGGAAGATGCGCTGTGCAGAGGGTGGATGCGCGGCCTGAAAGGGAAAGCTTGTTCTTTGGGTGTTGAAGCCCCTGGCATGCATTCATGCCAGGGGCTTCACACAATGATTGCACGAGGACAGATGCTCACGGATTCGTGTCGAATATGCGCATCCGCAGGCATTCACCCACGACGAAGTCAAAGGTGGCGATCTTCCGGAGTGCTTCCGACATCGCCTTTTCAGAGGCTTCATGCGTCAGCAGGACGATTGGGATGCAGTTGTTCTTTTCCTGCGTCTCCATCTGCACCATCGATGAAATCGAGATGCCATGCTCCGCCAGTGCACCGGAAAGCATCGACAGGACGCCGGTTTCATCCTTCGTCAGGAAGCGCAGATAAAAACGGTTTTTCACTTCTTCTGTTGGGATGAGGGTTGCGGCTTCCGACAAACTGATGCCCCGGTTGCAGAACTTTTCCCCCTCCTGAAGCAACAGATCCCGGGACAGATCGACAATGTCGCCGACGATGGAGCTGGCCGTGGGTCGCTCTCCCGCTCCGGGTCCATAGAACATGGTGTTTCCCACAAAATCGCCCTGAACAAAGATGGCATTGAGTTCATTGTTCACGGAAGCCAACATGTGGTCGTTACGGACCAAAGCCGGATGGACGCGGAGATCCAGCCCTTCCTTCCTGGCCCGATATATGGCCAGCAACTTGACGGTGAAGCCGAACGATTTCGCAAAAGCGATGTCTTCGCTTGTAATTCCGGTGATGCCTTCGACATAGATATTTTCGACAGGCACCAGGGAATTCGATGCGATGGAACCCAGGATGGCCAGTTTGTGGCAGGTGTCCATACCGCTGACATCAAGGGTCGGGTTCGCCTCGGCAAAGCCCTTCGCCTGGGCCTGGGCCAGCGCGTCCGCAAAATCGAGTCCTTCCAGGTGCATTTTTGTGAGTATGTAGTTGCAGGTACCGTTGAGGATGCCGACGATGCCTTCAATGTGGTTGGCGATCAGCCCTTCGCGAAGCCCCTTGATGATCGGAATGCCGCCGCCGACACTTGCTTCGAACAGCAGGTCGACATGATTCTCCTGCGCAACCCGGAACAATTCCGCGCCACGCGTCGCAATGAGTGCCTTGTTCGCTGTCACGACATGCTTGCGATTCTTCAGCGCCCTGCTGATGAAGGTGAACGCCGGTTCGTATCCCCCGATGGTTTCCACGACAATATTGATCTCGGGATCCTCAAGAAGCTCGTTGACATCCGAGGTGCAGCGCACGCCGGTCAAATCCAGCCCCCGCTCCCGATCCCAATTCAGTTCGGAGATTGTTTTCAGGCGAAACGTCAGATTGGTTCTCGCCGTGAGCAGGCGTTGCTGCTCCAGCAGCACACGGGCCACACCCGTGCCGACGGTTCCAAGACCAATAATGCCGATGTTGACGATTCTGTCTTTCATCCTGTGTCCCACGCTTTCCGTCCGACATTGCCGCTTGTGCGCCTTCCTGTACTTCGGCAGGTCGGTCCTGTGCGACATGTCTGTTTCCTATTTTGTGTCCGCCCCCGAAGCACGATTGTCCGCCTCGGAGGAACTTATGGTTCATTATAACAGGTTCTTCCCAGTTTGGCACCATGATTCTAAGGCGGTTTCATTGCTTATCCTCTCACCTTTCCAGGCACTCCAACCGTGCTGGAAAACCTGGCATCGGCATTGGCCGTTTGAGACGAGTCTGCAAAGGGAGCCGGAGTGGTTCTCCAGCTCCCTTTGACCAAGAAACTCCAGGATTGCAGAATTCAGATGGGATACCTTCCGGCAAATGGATTCACACCTGTTTCCCGGTCAACCCTTCCGTCTGGATATGTGGTGATGATCTCCGGTCCTGTCCCGGGATGTGCGTATTTCCGAACGACGACGCCATCCGCTGCGTACAGCACCTGATCGCCGTTGGCTTCCGTGATGAGCCTGGCTTCTCCACCATAATCGACGATTGTCTCATACCCCAACGGGGTCCCCGGACGCTTGATATAGGTTGTTTCATTTGTACCGGACAATTCATGTCGATTTCCGGATGCGTCAAACCAGATCCTGCCGTCAACCCCATAATCCGCAATCACATTGCCCTCAGCATCAAAACTGGCTTCCACATCAGGGTTGGCATATTTGGTGATGGTCTGCCCATCTGCTGTCGTCTGAATCTGGTGGCCTTCCGCCGTGAGCGTATAAGTCACGCCGTCACCATAATCAATGACTGTGTCATATCCCAGCGCAGTCCCGGGCCGCCGGACATGTTTCGTCACATTTGTTTCATTCTGCACGTATTGGGCACCTTCGGCATCATACCAGG
>JAIFNI010000030.1 GCA_020047785.1 Clostridia bacterium | reverse complement strand
GACCGGTTTGGTCAGGCGGAACCGAACGCCCAGTTCATCGCATTTCCTGTGCAGTTCCGCATCATCCGAGGAGGAATGCAGGAGGAAAATGGGCTGCTTGTCCGCGCTGAGCTTCAACTTCTCCCGAATCAGGCGAATCGTTTCCAATCCATCGATATAAGGCATGTTGTAATCGCAGATGATCACCTCGAATGGCGGTGCGCCATCAAGGGCTTTCAATGCCGCAAGTCCATTTTCGCAGGAAACGGCCTCGATGCCCCAATGTGCCAGAAAATGTTCCAGAATCATCCGATTATTGGCATTGTCGTCAATGATCAGACAGTGCCGGATGCCGGCAAGGGTTGCGGTGTCAGGATGCGCGCCTTCCACGGTACCGGCAGTCAGGCTGAATCGGAAGACGGATCCTTCCCCCGGTTTGCTGTCGATATGGATTTCACTGCCCATTTCCCGTGCGAGCATGTCCGATATGATCAAACCGAGTCCGGTCCCGCCGAATTTGCGGGTCGTGGAGCCGTCCGCCTGCGAAAAGGCCTTGAAAAGCCGTTCTTTCTGCGAATCCGAGATTCCGATTCCCGTATCACGAACCGAAAAGGAGAATACGCCATCGGTTTCGGTGCTCCTGAAAAATGTCGCCTTGAATTCGATCTCACCTTTTTCCGTGAACTTGGCTGCATTTCCGAGCAGGTTGGTAAAAATCTGCTGAAGCCGGACCGGATCGACCATGGCATATCTCGGCATGGACAAATCGATATCAAGCAGGACCTCTATCTTCTTTTTTTCCGCCATGTGCTTGATGACATCCACGCTGTTTTCCATCAGGGCATGCAGGTCTGTCTGAATGATCTCGAGATTCATCATGCCCGCTTCAATCTTGGAGAAGTCCAGAATGTCGTTGATGATGCCAAGCAGCGTAGTTCCGGAAATTTGGGCGTTGTTCACATACTGCTGCTGCAGCGTGTTCAAAGGGGTGTCCTTCAGCAGCTCCGTGAACCCGATCACCCCGTTGAGCGGGGTGCGGATTTCATGGCTCATGTTGGCGAGGAACTGCGACTTGGCCTTGTTGGCCGCCTCCGCCTGGGCTCTGGCCTGATTCAGTTCGGTTTGTGTCCTGTTGCGGTTGAGCAGGTTCACCATCATGAGGGAAAAAAGCTCCAGCAAACGCTTTTCGGTGTCGGTAAAGCAATGCAGTGTCCGTACGGCGTCGAAACCCACAAACCCGATGCATTCCGAGCCATCCATCATCGGGATGGCCAGGAGGCTTTTCACCCCTTGGGGTTCCAGAATCTGACGGATAGCCTCGGATGGATCAAGCGCCTGAACATCCGGCAGATGCACCGTATCACCGCACTGGTGCGAAGCCGCCATGTCCTGGATGGCATCCAGCGGAACAGCCTGAAGCTGTGCGATTTGGGGCGTGATTCCTGCGCCGCACCATTCATGGGTATTGACCGCGATCTTTTTTTCCATGTCATACGTAAAGACATAGGCGCGGTCCGTGTCCGTGAACTCGCCCAAGGTGGCCAATGCATTCCGTACCGTTGCTTCCGTGCATTCCAGAGAAACATTGATGAACGTATTGGATATGTTCATCAGGGTGTTCTGCAGCATGGATTGCTTGCGCAGCGCTTCATCCGTTTCCACCTGCTCGGTGACATCCTGGCAGTAGGCAAGCAGCCGGTTCTCATCCGTCCGGGAGGCTACGACGGATAGCCAGAAGAGGCTCCCGTCTTTTCTTTTCGCCTGATACATGCCTTCTGCATAACCGGTTTCCTGAACTTTCCGGAAATGCGCGGCAGCCCTTTCGTGTTCCTCCGGCAAGATGAGATTCGGAATGCCGAGATGAAGCAGTTCCTCCTCCGTGTAGCCTGTGAGCCGACAGGCGGCCGGGTTCACTTCGGTATAGAGTTCCTGTTCATTGGCGGCAAAAATGCCGAGCGGGGACGCGTCAATATAGTTCCGGAATTTCTTCTCATTCCGTCGAAGCTGTTCTTCCATCCTCTTCCGGTCGGTGATGTTCAGCATCACCGTCAGCAGGTACTGAACCCCTTGCACATCAATCAGTTCGCCGGAAAAGAACCCATCCAGGATTTCACCTTTCCTGGTTTTCACCTGCAGTTCCAGATTCCGGACACAACCGTCGCGCGACAGCATTTCGGCGGATTTGCGCAGCGAATCCGGGTCCATCATGAAATCCAGTTCCATGGCTGTCTTCCCAATCACTTCATCCCGGGAAAATCCCAGGGTTCTCAGGAACGATTGGTTGACTTCCACATAGCGACGCTCCGGCATGCGGGTCAGCGCTATCATGGCCGGATTCACGTCAAAGAGCTTGTCGAATTTCTGCAGGGCTTCCTGTTCGGAGGAAAGGTCCTTGATGATGCCGAAAACACAATCAAGACCATCCCACTTGCCGAAGGAAACGCGTGTTTCCACTGGAATCAGCGTACCGTCCCTGCGCTGAACCGGCAGCGGACAAGAACTGCGCTCCCCGCGGAACATGGCGGCAAAAATCTCTTCCGCTTCCCTTCTGTGGACTGCGGGATGAAGACCGAGAATGCCGATTTCGTCCATCTCCTTCAGGTCATACCCCAGCTTGCGGATGATGGCTTCATTGGCGTGCAGCACCCGGCCATCCGGCGTCCCCACCACAACCATGTCCTGCAGGGATGCAAAAAACGCACGGAAATTCTCCTCGTTTGTATGCATGGGCGGGCCTCCTGAATTTTACGTGTCCATCGGATTACGTCGATGAGACTACATAAATATTTCACAATTGTACGGATTTCCAATAAATTCCATCAAATCAGCACAGGGGGAAATCGTTGGCCCACAGGCGAAAAGCAAACAAATCCGTTGATTTATTTCCATGATACCGAACGGCTATTCCCATGTCAATGCATGCCCGGCTTGTCAGGCCGTCACGCCTCGTACAGATAACTCCCGTCATCCTGTTCCGTGAAACCCATCTTCCCCCAGAATCCTTTGGCGGAATGGCGTACCCGGTCTGCAACAATCCTTTCATAGTCCTTCTTCAGACGGTCGACAACCTGCAGGCCATACCCGCAGCCCTGATACTCGGGGAATATCTGCACCGAATAAACCGTCAGGATATTCCTGTCAATCCGGCATCTCAGCTTGCCGATCAGCAGGTCCGCGAGATAGACATTCATCCAATCGTACTCCGAATGCGTTGCCTGTTTTTCACAGGCCTCCATGCGGACAACCGCGGCATCATCATGATTCATCCCGCAAATCCCTCACAAAAAGCAAGTACGTTCTTCCCGAGGTCAGGCTGGAAATATCCACCTTCCAAAACGGCGAAACGCCTGTTGTGACCCATTCGCCGTGTCATTTTCCTTAAAAGCAGCCCAATCTCGTAGAAGTCAAAGGTCTCGAGCTTGTGCCCGAGGTCATGGATGCCGGAATCGAATCCGGCGGACACTGCGACGATGTCCACGTAATCGATCTGCTGCAGCCGGTTTCCCACATGTTCCACATATTCCCTGTTTGTGTCGCCGTACGGGTTGAAGACGGTCGCTTCTTTCCAGTCCTTCAGCACATCCAGGGTTCCATCCCCTGTATGCGCGTCAAAATCGAGAACAAAGGCACTGCGGATTTTCTCCTGTTTCCTGAGTTTCAGGAGTGCGACACCGATGTTGCAGAAAACGCAGTAATCCCAGGTCGAAGCGCGCGAGGCGTGATGCCCGGGCGGGCGGACACAGGCGAATGCGGGCTGCTCCCCGATGGCTGATTCGGCGGCACGGATTGCGCCTCCCGCAGCCAGACAGGCCATATCGAACAGCGGCCCGTCGTTCTTCGCAGAAGTTACCCTTTCCTGCGTGTGCGCAAGCAGCAAATCCGCCTCCGTTGCCGGTATCCCTGGCAGAATCCTGTATCCATCCTGTTTTGACAGCACGGACAGGATGCTCTCCATCCTGCCTGGTGCAGAGGCGCCATTCGAAGCGTAAGTCGATGAGTAGAAAGCTTCGTTGAAGACAATATTCATGGGTTCTCCTGTGCGTTCAATCGGGAGTCGGTCGGTCTGATTTTCTGAAACTGTTTGTTCTGACTCATCGGGAACCTGTTGCTCTGATTCATCCGGTAAAGGCTTTGTCCAATGCGGCACCGATATTCAGCTCGAGGCGCTCTCATAACGTCTTACCGCTTTTTTGAACACAATCCGCGTCAGCCAGAGCAGCAGCACCGGCGAGACAATGCCCCAGAAGGCCATGAGCGGGTCCATCCTGTCCAGCAGATACATGGCCGGGAAATTGGTGATGACGAAAATCGGGATCAGGTACGTGCCGATCGCTTGAATCGCCCGGTTGTATATACCCATCGGCATGTTGTTGAAATCCCAGAACGGGTCAATGGCACCGGCCAGATTTGCACCAAGAAACCAGAATGATAAAAGGACCGGGATGACGAACAGCGCATAAGCCACCAGGCTGCTGCTGATCATATAGCCGGCAAACCCGAACAAACGCCAATGGTCCACCGAATCACCCAATCGAACCAGTCCGACGCCAATCATGATGGCACCCGCCCCGATATCCACGGCAAGAAGGCCGAGGTCGCTCCGTCTGAGCGTAATCATGAACTGAAGGGACACCGGTTTCGTGATATACAGGTCCAATGCCCCATTCCGGATGATATCCCGCAGGCTGAACAGGTTCATCATGATCAACCCGGCATACACACCGGTCATGGCGACAAAGGTTCCCACGAACAGCAGGATTTCATCCGGGGACAGTCCGTTGATGCTGACCCCTGCGCGGTATACCACCAGAATGTACATCAGTTTGACCAGCAGATAACCGCCTTCCATCGCAATTCCCGTAAAGAAATTCGCACGGTATTCCATCTGCGCTGCCAGACAGCTGCGCATGAACGCCAGAAATATCCTGAAATGCTTTCGCACTTCCCGCAAAAATTCCATCATCCACCTACCGCCACATACTTCTTTGACCCTTTTCTCCAGATGAGTGCGGACAAGCCGGCCAGCACCAGACACCAGAATACCTGGAACAGCAGCCCGCGCAGCAGTTCCGCGCCTGCAATCCGGCCATTGAGCACATCGACCGGGAAATTGATGGTGTACTGGAAAGGCAGAAGGCGGAGCACCCTGGCCAGGGTTCCGCCAAGGACGTCGATCGGGAAAATGCCGCCGCTCATCGCAATGAACACAATCTTCACAGCTTCAAAGAAAAAGCCGATTTCCGACAACCAGAAGGCAATGGCACTGACCAGGTAAAAAAGAATGAAGTTCATGACAAATGCCAGAAGAAACGCCGGCAGAAATCCCAGAACCTGCCGCCATCCGATGGAC
>JAIFNI010000261.1 GCA_020047785.1 Clostridia bacterium | reverse complement strand
TCAGTATCTGTATAGTATGCATTCTCTGTTCTTCCAACATACACACTCACTTTATACAGATACTCCCGCCCGTAATAGTAACCTTTCCCAATCGCGCCGTGACCTGTCGGAGTCCCATTCCCATCAATCGCATTATCATCTGCATAAACTGAAAAAGACAAAAGAAAAAGCAGCGCGAATGTCGCTGCCAAAACACTGTATTTTTTCATCTGCTACTCCTTTAGAATTTGTCTCCCGTGCCATTTTCACCATATTCTGTGGTTCCGTCCTCGATAACAGGCTTGCCGTCTGGAGCAGTCAAGAAAGGATTCTCAGAGTCCGGCACCGTTGTTCTCGGAAGTGGTGTTGGTGTTGCTTTCGGCGCAGGTGTCGGGGTTGGCTTTGAACCCGGTGCTGGCGGAGGTGTCAGAATAGGTTTGGCCGGGACACTTTTCTCGGCATCTTTCTTGCTACTGTAGCCAACCGGTGCAACAGGAGAAGGCTTCTCCTCGAGTTGCACCTCATCTCCTGAAGCGGCATCAATCGCTGATACTGTTGCACTATCCACGTTTTCATTAGTCTCCTTGACCTCATTTGCAGGAAGCGCAGTGTTCACGGGGGATTCCTGCGCAGCTGTTATCTCTGTCTTTTCAGTATCCTTTTCCGGAGTATCCGCTGACGCAACACTGTCTTGTGATTGCATTCGATTTGCATGAACCGATCCCGTTGTGGCTTTACCCTTCGACGCGTCAATTTGTCGAACCATCAGAGAAATGAACACGATGCTCCCAATCAGACACAAAAGTACAATCATTAAGGTTGGCAGGTTTGATTTCCATTTTTTCATCTGACATCCACCTTTCAAGAATAAGGCTTATACCTTCAAGCCTTCCATATATCCGAACAAGAAACGAATTCGGCCATCAACCACGTATCATTACTGAACAAGGCCGATTTCCACTAGAACTTGCTGATGAAGCCGGAAGAGACAGTCAATCGCGACTTCATCTCCGGGAGAATTCGTCCCCCAAACTGCATGGGAACAATCAATGATATCACAGTATGTATTTGCAACGGTTGGTCATTCGTTTCCGCTGCGAAAGGAGCATTTTGAACCGTCACTACCAGATCCGTCAAAGTATAGGACACCTTCCCTCCCTCGGTTCTGACATGAAGATCACCATAGCGTTCCAACCCCAAGACAGAATCAAGCTCTCCGTAGATATCGCCTTCCGTAAACGTGCCCTTCCATTCGCCTCCGGCAAGTTCGTATGCACCTGAATAACCTTCCCTTACACCGCCAAAAATAGCCTCACTGTTGTTGGATGCAACGGTGAGAACAGCTGCGATGACCGATTCCCGAACCCCTTGTGCGATGATCTGCAGTCGAAAAAATTCGAACATCCCACCCATAATAATAACCAGCGACATGACGACCACCACCGGGAAGATCATTGATGATCCCCGACTACTTCGCATATAGAGAAACATCGACTTCATCCAGCATCTCATTTCCAGTACACCTCACTTCTTGAGGACGCCTTCGATCTCAACGTTATTGGAAATGAGGAAAACCCACCGAATAGACCCAGATCCTGTGTTTGAACCAATTCTACCGTGATTGGACCATCCAACTGAACATGTGATGATGATGCAATATAGTCGGCTGACCATGTAATGACTGGTTCCAACCCAGTTTCTTGCTTGAGCATTTCCTGACGGGATACAACCTCCGCACCTATTTGACCAGTAATTGCCGCGGTTCGACTCAATTCGACAGCAAAGGTGTTCAGCTGGCTTTTCATCATGAAAACCGGGAAAAGTTTCATAGCGAATCCCAGCATCATAACAGCCACCACAATAACAACAGCCGCTTCTATAGTTCCCTCTCCCCGCTGACTGCGCATAAGGTTCTTAATTCCCTCCACACGGGCCTTCCATCTTGTATTCACTTTCACCTCATTGCTCAAAACATCATCCCCATGGATGACACAATCTCCATCCCCATCACCAGCAGGTACATGGCAAGAAAGCAGAACAGGCAGAGCATGCTGTATTTTTTGATTTTATCAGGACGTTTCATTACAAGTGTTTTCAGCCGCTGTAGTTCAAGCATCTTGAAATCATGGGCGAGAATCTGGAAGTACATCTTTCCATCATCTCCGCGAATGACACCCATCAAGCCCCGCACCACATCGGACATTCTGGCACTTCCTGCCCGTGCTTCCAGACGAGTCAATGCTGCCTCCAACCCGCCGGACTTCATGTCAGCCACTGCGATATCAAGTTCTTGCCGAAACGTTTGACCGGCCTGCCTGCGGTAATTATCCAGAATCGCAACAACATCACGACTGGAGCGAAGTTCTTGTTCCATGGTCATGACAAACCGTGGAAGCTCCGATTCTATGGCTTCACGCTTTTTCCGCACAATATCAAAGGGTTTCTGATATTCCTGAAAATATCGTGCAATGGCGAGAAGAACCAATCCGGGAAAAAGGATTGGGAGAAACAGCAGGGCTGGCGATAATGCTAAGGGAATAAGGAAGGTCTTGACCCAAACAGCGGCCATGAAATATTCAGGTGTTTCTGACATTCCCGCCGTTCGGAGCATGGCACTGATTTTCTTCTTCCGGTAGGGTTCCATTGGAAGGATGGATGATAGACGCAACGCTGCAGCATGTATCAGGGATTTTATCCATCCATCCTGATTGTTCTGGCTTTTTGCCAATGCATGGATGACTTTACTCTGGTCGAGTGGCGGCATGGACAGCAGTGTTGAACCAAACAGATATAGGGTAGTGAACAGCAGTATCGCAAGAAGGAACAGGGTCTCTATCACTTCATCACCTCCTGTATTCAACGGGTTTCGACAATTTCACCACAGCAGACAAGGAGAACAACAATACCACTGCGATGCAAGACAAGACTGATTTCCCTGGGATGGTCTGTGTCAGATTTTCAAACCATGTACGATTCAAGAAAAACATCAGTGGAATGCTGGAGAGCAGCAGAATCGCCATCGTGATGAATTCCTTCATCGGCGCATACATCATGTACTCCAGTTCAGCACCCACAACGCGCATGTCAGAAAGCTTTCCAACGATAGGTAGAAGTGTGGATTTGAGATTCCGGTTTTCGCTGCACGCCATCATGGCATCGCACCACTCCTTGAACACATCATTGTCGATGTTTCCCTTCAACCGTTCCAGCGCAGTTCGGATATTGGCATTGATGAGCCGGGTTTGCGTCATGAACCCTGCGAACACTTCTTGAACAGGTGAATTGAGGTAGGTCAGATTCTCCTCGATGGCCAGCAGTAGATTCTCCGAACGGAGATATGAAGTTGTGATGATGGACAAGGCCGTTTCCAACTCCTCATTCACATGCCTTCTGTAGCCGTTGGCGGTCAGCATGACATACCAAAACGGCATCAATGCCATCCCATAACCCAGAATGGGAACCAGCAGGAGATTTGCCGTTACCAGTCCAATCGAGGCTCCACCTGCTGCCATCAATAGGGAAATGAAACATACAGTCATGAATTGTTTCTCTTTTCCGGTGTTTCGGAGAAGATTCTGCGTTTCATCCATCAGGCGAGACAATCCTTTGCGCTGATATCTCCCCCGCGCCATCTCCACCTGCTTCCGCAGCGTCATCTTCTGATTCATCAGAACATGGGCGATTTCTGACGCCATTCCCGGTAAAGAGATACCGAGTAGCAGATACGAACCAATCATCAACAAAACAAAGGATGTCATGTTCAGAACAGTCATGATGGCACCTTCTTTCGGACTTCATCCTGCCTGAGTTGCAGTTTCGCCAGAACCTCCTTCGGCATGCCGTTTTCCCTCAAGCGTTTCTGCATCGTTTCGGACAAGTCGCTCATCTTCTGAAATCCGCCATGTATGGATGTGTTTCCATTCTTTCGATCAACACCCTGAACATTGAAGCGGAAAAGAGGGTGATTGATGCGCTTACCATCCGGAAGCACTTCACATTCAATGATCTCCATGACTCTTCGGGTTCCATCCTCCAACCTCTTTACGAAGGCGACAATCGGGAATGCTTCTGTCACGAGGTTATAGAGCGTATTGTCGCTGATGTCATATTTGACCTTGCATAGTGTCATCATCCGGCCGTAAGTTGCTTCACAGGAGTTTGCGTGAATCGTGGTTACGACAGCATGGCCGGTTCTTGCAGCTTCTTGAGCGGCAAAGGCTTCCGCACTTTTCATTTCGCCCACGCAGATAATGTCGGGATTCGCCGTCAATGCATATTCCAACAGCATCTCCTGGTCCACGTTCTGTTTGGGGTCTTCACTGCTCCGAGTGACGGTATGAACCACATTGTTCAAGACCCGATCATCCTGGCCAATTCGAGAAAGGTCGAACTCCCGTACGCCGTTCTCAATGGAAAATACACGCTTGTCATCTGGAATGGTTGAGAGCACCCAGCTCATCAGGGTTGTCTTCCCGGATCCTGTAGCACCCGTGATGCACATCGAAACGCCATATCGCATGACCATGCTCAGAAATTCAAGAATTTCCGGGGATGCCGTACCACTCTGGATAAAGTCCTCCCGAGCCAGTTTCTGCGGATTAATCATGCGAATGGAGGCTGCTACTCCCTTTTCTTCGTCTGTGATGGGTGGTCCGAATGCAGTAATGCGGATATTGTTGGCTAAATGACCCCGCACGACCGGTCTTGCGAAGTCGAGGATCATGCCAGACTTGTGTAGCAATCGTCGGATGACATCCAAGGCATGTTGAGGGGAAGCAAAATGTTCGGTGAGTGTTTCCGTTTTTCCGGTACTCCAGGTCACTTTTACATCTTTCCATGAATTGATGTTGATTTCTTCAACCCCGGTAGAGAACAGAAACCGTGTGAGAATCGAGTATTCCGCCATTTCCTGATAGAGACGTTCTACCAATTCGTCGAATTCCATTCCATCCACCATCAGGCTGGAATCTCGCAGATACTTCGAAATAAAAAGCATCAGCTGTTCCTTCTGCTGATGCTTGTCCTGCGATATCATGACGGTATACTTTCCGGATATATACTCCTGGACCTCTTTGAGCAAGGACGGAAAGTCTCGTCTTTTCGTTCCCGCCACATGAAAGTGGTTGTGGTTCATAGCTGTCATCCTGCCAACACCGCCTTTATCAGATTCTCGATTCCCCGTTCATACAATCGGCCTTCTTTGGTTTTGAGTGGTTCGAAAACCCTACCGCCTTGCATGAATTCATCCAGTTCGTCGACATGGGGTATTTCTGCGTCGATACCTCCAAGTGCTTCGAGCATTTCCCTTCTGGGAGAATCATTCCTAATGTTGGACAAGACCTTTATTTGAGATTCCATCC
>JAIFNI010000304.1 GCA_020047785.1 Clostridia bacterium | reverse complement strand
GGGACGGGTTGGTCTTTGAAGAAGCAGGAAATCAGCATTGAACCTATTTGAATATTTTCAAATAGATTTGAGTAGGTATGATAGAACGGTCCGGTTGCTTGTTCCTGAGCATCAGACAGGTCAGGCCGAGGAAAGAAAAAACCAACACCGTGCATGTATGAGACATGTTGCAGAAAAACGAATGGAGGACCTCCATGAATACCGCCCCTTTGGCCTGTCCCGTATGCGGGCTTTCCATGCATCAGGAGACATCAAGCTTGAAATGCCGCTCCGGACATGCATTTGACCTTGCATCAAAAGGATATGCGAATTTATTCACGGATAAAAACCGAAACAGCCAGACGCCGGGAGACAGTCGGGACATGGTCGCCGCGCGCCGCCGATTCCTGGACAACGGTGCCTACGGCATCCTTCGGCAGGGCCTGGCGGACCGTGTCCGTCCGCTTGCAGGCGAAATGCGGGTCCTCGTGGATGCCGGCTGCGGCGAGGGCGCCTGGACCCTGGGCGTATGGGATGCAGTCCATGAAGCGGGAACCTCCGTGTACGGGATGGATATCTCCAAGGAAGCCATCCGGTATGCATCCGGACGCAACAAGGAAATTGCCTGGATCGTCGCATCGCTGTTCCATCTTCCCATCAGGGACGGCGCAGCGGATTGTCTTCTGAATGTCTTCGCTCCATCGAGCGATCCGGAGTTCGCCCGTGTCCTGCGGAAAAACGGGATGCTGTTGACGGCCGTCCCCGGCCGTACCCATCTGTGGGGTCTGAAAAGCATCCTGTATGAGGCGCCGTATGAGAACGATGAAACCTTGCCGGAGTTGCCCTCCTTCACCCTGGTGGACGTGGTGCGGCTGGAAGGGTGTCTGCAATTGAAAGGACAGGAAACCCTGCAGGATCTCCTGTCCATGACGCCTTATTTCTGGCGTTCTCCAAAGGCCGGGATTGAACGGTATGCAAAGCTGGACACCCTGGAGACACCCATTGAGTTCCTGATCGCCCTGCACAGGAGAAAATGAACCTGTCAATCACAGGCTGTCGAGTTCCTCCAGCCAGACTGAAGCCGATGCATCGCTCGGCATGCGCCAGTCACCGCGGGGAGACAGGCTGATGGTTCCGACCTTCGGTCCGTCCGGCAGGCAGGAACGTTTGAACTGCTGCGCGAAAAACCGCTTCAGGAACATCCTGAGCCAGGATTTCACGATTTCAGGCGAATAGATTCCCGCAAAGGCATGTCCGGCTAGCGCGAGAATCTTGGACGGCTTCGCGCCATACCGGACCATGTGATACAGAAAGAAGTCATGCAGTTCGTAAGGACCGACCACCTCTTCGGTTTTCTGCGCAATCCTGCCCGATGGATCCGGCGGCAGCAGTTCGGGACTGATCGGTGTATCCAGAATGTCACGCAGAATGCCCGCTGAATCGGCACCCGCCTCATGATCCGCATACCAGCCCACCAGATATTTCACGAGGGTCTTCGGGACCCCGGCATTCACACCATACATCGACATATGGTCTCCATTGTAGGTGCACCATCCGAGAGCGAGTTCCGAAAGGTCCCCGGTGCCGACCAGCAGTCCGCCTGTCTTGTTGGCCAGATCCATCAGAATCTGGGTCCGCTCCCGAGCCTGCACGTTTTCATAGGTGACGTCATGGATGTCCTTGTCATGACCGATGTCACGGAAATGGAGCAGGGACGCCTCCGAAATGGGGATTTCCCTGATTTCCGTCCCGAGGCTGCGCATCAGGGCCAGGGCATTGCTGTAGGTCCGATCCGTCGTCCCGAACCCCGGCATCGTAATGCCGAGTACCTGATCACGCGACAGGCCGAGGCGGTCCAGGGTGCGTGCCGCCACAAGGAGCGCGAGGGTGGAATCCAGACCGCCGGAAACCCCGACAATCAGCCGTTTCAGCCCGGTATGGGACAGACGTTTTGCCAGTCCGGCGGTTTGAATGGACATGATTTCCTGGCATCGTTCTTCCCGCACGGCCGGATTCTCCGGCACAAACGGGTGACGTTCCACGGACCGAAGCAGATCGCCTTTTGCCTCTTCGACAGCATCCAGCAGGATCCGGCGCCATCCCGCAGCTTCCGCATCCATCGGAAGCCGCTGGTGAAAGGAACCGGCGTTCTCCCTGTCATGAACCAGGCGTTCCGTATCTATATCCGTCATCAGCAGGGACCCTGTGGTTTCAAATCTGGCGGATTCTGCCAGAACCCGTCCCCCCTCCGCCACCAGCATATGTCCACCGAATACAAGGTCCGTCGTCGATTCGCAAGGGTTTGCCGAAGCATAGGCATACGCGCAGAGGCAGCGGGCCGAATGGGTGGAAACCAGACTGCGGCGGTAATCCGCCTTGCCGATCAGTTCATTGGAAGCGGAAGGATTCAGGATGAGGGTGGCGCCGGCTCTGGCAGCCAGGCTGCTTGGCGGCACGGGCACCCACAGATCCTCGCAGATCTCCGCCCCGAGGGTGAGGGAAGGTTCGCCATGGACCGGAAAAAGCAGATCCGTGCCAAACGGAATTTCCTGTCCGGCATAAAAAATGCTTTTCCGGCTGCTTTCGGTGGAGGAGGCAAACCAACGCTGCTCGTAATATTCATTGTTGCCGGGAATGTGCTGTTTCGGCACAATGCCCCGGATCCGCCCGGCCTGAGCGAGCACTGCGCAGTTGTACAGACGTCCGTCTGCCGGCACAGGGGCACCGAAGACAACAATCCCCTTCCATTCGCGGGATTGGTCCAGCAGCATGGTCACGGCCTTCTCCGAGGCTTCCAGCAGTGCTGTCTGCCGGAACAGATCCGCACAGGTGTACCCGGTCACACAGAGTTCCGGAAACAGAAGCACCTGCGCGCCGCCTTCCCTGGCCTGCAACAGAAGCAAGAGCATTTTTTCCACATTATCACGGCAATCCGCCACCTTCATGGCCGGGGAAGCCGTGGCGACCCGAATGAATCCCAACATGTCCTGTCCTCCATCCGTTCTTGTGAAAAAGAGGCTGTCTCGTTTGAGACAACCTCTTTCATGGAGCGGGTGATGGGAATCGGACCCACGCGACCAGCTTGGAAGGCTGGAGTTCTACCATTGAACTACACCCGCATTCGGATGCGGCATTGACCGCACGGCTAATTATACGCACCCGAAGTGCAATTGTCAATCCCCAGATTCCGCCATGCAACCGGTTTTCCGAGAAAGCCGAAATGATCCCGGACAAGCGGTCAGCGGACGATCTCAATCCAGTAACCGTCCGGATCGGCGATGAAGTAGATGCCCATCGCCTCGTTCTCGAAGCAGATGACTCCCTGCTCCCTGTGGAAAGCGCGCGCCGCATCCATATCCGGTACACGGACAGCCAGATGGATTTCATTGTCCCCGAGATTGTACGGCTCCTTCCAGTCGCGCAGCCAGGTGAGTTCCAGCTGAAATCCCGTGGCGCCGTCTCCCATGAAAACAAGTTCGAAACTGCCGTCAGCCGCCTGGTGCCGTTTCTCGACCTTCAGTCCGAGATTGGTTTCATAAAAGGCGATGCTTTTCGCCAAGTCCAGAACATTGAAATTCTGATGAACAAACTGACATTTCATAAATACCCTCCATATGGGTCTGTTCAGGTCCGCCTGATGCAAAATGCATGGGCAACAGTTCATTTTTCATACCGATTATACAACCTGCATCGGCAGGATGCAATTGCACAGCCGGCTTCGGTGAATCAGTCGAACCCGAGCATTTCATTCGCCAGCGTCAGTTCGGCATTGAACTGGGCCGCAAGAGCGCGGTAAACGGCCAATTTTCCCGGATCGGGCTCTCCCTTGCGTTCCGCTCGAATCATGAGGTTCTTCGGGGTTTCCAGCGGAGACACCCATTCGACACAGGAAACTTCATAGCCCGAAGCTTCCAGGCGGAGACAGCGAAGGGTATCGGTCAGCACATCGGACAAACGGGCTTTCAGCGGACCGTACCGGAGCACTTCCGCCATCGGCCCCTGTGTCCTGATCCGGTTGACAAGCTCATGCTGGCAGCAGGGAACTGAAACAATGGCGCGCGCCCGGTTCCGCATGCCGAAAGCAAGGGCGAAGTCGGTCGCGACGTCACAGGCATGCAGACTGATGACCAGGTCCGGGACACGGTCGACCGGACCGCTTTCTTCCACCAGCAGTTCCCGGAGATCTCCGCAATGGAAGGCCATATTCCGGTATCCAAGCCTGTCTGCCGTATCGCGGGATGACTTCACGACTTCTTCGTTGATGTCGAGTCCAAGAAAGCGTGCATGCCGTTTCATCCCTTCCCGCAGGTAATGATTCAGGACAAAGGAAAGATAGGATTTGCCGCACGCACAGTCCACGATGAAAAGTTCCCTGCGTTCACGCGACAGCGATTCAAGCAAGGGAACAAGCAGTTCAACGAAATGATCGATCTGGTTGTATTTCCGGATCCGGTCGTTCCGGATTTTCCCGTTCTCCGCCATGATCCCGATCTCACGCAGCAGACGGTCCGCCTGGCCTGGTTTGACGAGATAGTCCCTGCCTGGCAGCAAACCTCCGGCCAGATGGTTTTCCTGTTGGCCTGCCTGACCTATCGGATTCCGGGTTCTTCCTGTTCCGGCCGATGCCATAGCAGCGCCGGATTGAAGCAGGTCCGATGACCGCGCGCCGGCCGGCAATGTCTTCAGCGTGGCTTTGCCAGCCCCCGCCTCCAGCAGCAGGATTTCTCCCCGGGCCACATATTCCAGCCGCATGGCGTCTTGTCTGGATGCTTCTTCCAGGACAGCCTGCGGGAAATCCTCCAGCGGCAGCAACTGTTCTGCGGCTCCGGTGCGCATGCGCAGCGAATCTCCATCAGGACGGAGAAAAAAGGCTGTATGCCTTGTGCCTGATGTGAATGTGCCGCGGATTTCCTCAAGATAGGTGAATTCATCGGTGATGCGGGCACCCAATCCCGAAAGGAGAAGGGTCAGTTTCGCCGTTGTCTGTTTGTCCATGGGTCCTCTCTTTCCTCCTGCGGGAGTTTCCGAAGGCAATCCGGCCCTTTTCATTCCGACGCCGTCTTCTACACGTCAAGACCTGCCTGCAGCACCAGTTGCTCGATTTCATCCTTCGACAGGGGCCTGAATCCGCCCGGAGCCAGATCATCACCCAGGGAGACCGGACCCATGCGGAGCCGTTTGAGAAAAAGAACCCGGCTGCCAACCGCCAGGAACATCCGTTTCACCTGATGGAATTTTCCCTCCACGATGGTGACACGCGCGACCGGACAGATTCTCCCTGCCCCATGGGGAGCCTTCTCCCCCTTCTCCTGTTCTGTACACTCCGCTTCTGTACTCTCCGCTTCTGTACTCTCCGCTTC
>JAIFNI010000151.1 GCA_020047785.1 Clostridia bacterium | reverse complement strand
GGCCTGGCAGTCTTCAAATCGATCCGCCTTTCATTCGTCTGCACAGGTCCTGCAGCATGCTCCTGCATGTGAACGGTTTTTCGTTCTCCATCTGCGGCAGGAACAGAAACAGTGTGGCGAGTCGAAGGGCGACGGAAAGCATGAAAACAATCATGTAGTGATTCGGGACAATCCCGAACAGCTTTCCGCCATGAGCCGCCACGGAGTCCTGTATCCCCTGCAGAAGCGCACCTCCGGTCAGCACCCCCAGGAACGCGCCGGCAATGGAAGTGATGGCGGTGAAGACTGCCACATAGGTGGGACGCTGTGCATCCGGTGAAACCCGGAGCAGGATGCCCATGATTGCCAGATTGGATGCTCCCCAGACAACGCCGCCGATGGCATTGAAGAGGAAAAGGGACAATGGGCTGCCGACGCTTGATAACAGCCATACGAGGGGATTGACCGCTGCGATGAAGCAGGTGGCCCAGAGGACTGGTTTGCTGCCGTACCGGTCGACCATCCGGCCCCATTGCGACAGCGTCAGGACGGCAAAAACCGCGCCTGTGACCTGGCTGGCCAATGTGACCTCAAGAAAGCTGAGTGCCAACGGCCCCAGGGAATACCGGATGAAATAGGGACCCGCAACATTCGCGGTGAAGGACCAGACTGTCCAGAACATCAGGAAGCGGAAGAATGGCTTGTCCTGGACCATGCCGCGGAAAACTTCACGAATTTTCACGTTGGCTTCCGTATGCATCGGAACTTCCTTCACGCCGAGGAAGCAGATCATGTCGAGAACACCGAATATGCCGCACATGACGAAGACGACCGCATATCCGTTGAATCCCGGCATAACATCAAGCAGCCGGGCGATCAGCAGGCCGAAGACAACCGACAGGATACTGAGCACTTTGTCCCGGAGGGAAAGCCATCGGCCACGTATGCCGATAGGCACGAGATCCGCCATCCAGGGTGTGAATACAATATTGATGAACGACCCGCTGAACGAAGAGACCCCTATCAGGAAGATGAGGGTCCAGATGCGCAGCCAGCCGGGTTGGGTCGGCATCAGGAAGGGAACGAGACCCACGAGGAGCCAGAGCGCCCTGGATACGACGCCGAACGTCATCATGTAGATTTTGCGCTTTTTCGTTCGGCTGACCAGCAGGGCCGCAGGGATCTGCAGCAAGGTGCCGAAAAGCGGAATGGCCGTCAGAACGCCGAATACGAAGTCATTGGCGCCCAATGCGCCGGCCAGACCCGTCAGGGCGGAACCGCCCGCGATGGTGCCCCAGAAGGTGCCGAACAGGTTCGCAAGGATCATGAACCCGATGCTGCGACGGATCTCAGGCAGGATGCCAGCCTCCTGATACAGGGGCAGGAAGGGGGATTTCATTGAATTTGACGGCATGCATGCCACACGTTCCTCTCTGTTGCCTGCTGCTTGACTCTGCTATTCCGTGAGCACGATCAGGTCCTGGAAGGCGGATGCCCATTCGGTTTCCTTGAAACCAACCAGGACATGCCCGTTGTTCAGCAGAACAATGGGCCGTTTGACCAGCATGCCGTCTGCGGCAAGCTGGTCGATTTGTTCTTCAACAGACATGCCTGCCAACTTTTCCGACAGGCCGAGACTGCGGTAGAGCAGTCCGCTGGTATTGAAAAACCGTTTGACTGGAAGCCCGCTTCCGACAAGCCAGGTACGCAGTTCCTGCACAGTCGGGTTCGGCATGCGGATATCGCGCTCTTCATACTCAATACCCTGTTCGACCAGCCATTTCCTTGCTTTGTCACAGGTAGTGCAGACCGGATGGCAGAGAAAAACAGTCTTGTCCATTGTCTGTTTCCCTTCATGATGGCATTTGATGCTCATATACCGGATTATACATGATTTCGGAGAGGAACGACTATAGCCTGTTTTTTGCAAATGGATGGTGAATGCTTGGGAGAATGGGATTCATCATGATTTCATGCCGGATTTTGTTAAATCTGTGATCCATCGAACCAACCGTTGCATGAACACAGAGTTTTGGGTAGTATATATGCATAAACGCATATACGAATACAAGAAGGAGGAACCATGAAGGAATTCGCGGAAGTCATGAAAGCCCTGTCGGATGAGACGCGATTGCGTATTCTGACCCTGCTTCGGGAGCGCGAACTGTGTGTCTGCGACCTCTGCGAGGCGCTGATGATTTCACAGGCCAAAGTGTCCCGCCACCTGGCTGTGCTGCGGTCCGCCGGACTGGTCATGGATGAACGCTTTGCCCAGTGGATGCATTACCGAATGGCGGAGGGGTGGTGGCTGCCATTCGTCCGTCAACTGACTGGTGACATCCTGGCGACGTCCGGTCAGGGAAAGACGGATGAGAAGAATTTGGTTGACTGGTTGGAACGAAAGGGGGAATCCTGTTGAAAATCCGAATCATCGGAGCCGTGGCGGCAGGAACATCGGCGGCCGCAAAAGCCAGAAGGAACAGTGAGTCCGCAGACATCCGTCTTTACTGCACGGAAACCGACATTTCATACTCGGCCTGCGGCCTGCCTTATTGGCTGGGTGGCGAGGTGGCTGAACTTGAGGAACTTGTCCCCCGTGACGTCGCCTATTTCAAAAGCAAATACAATGTGGATGTTCGGACGAGTCATGAGGTTGTTCGCATCGAACCGACCGGGAAGGTGCTGGAAGTTCGCAATATGGCGACCGGTGAGGTCTTTGTCGATTCCTTCGACAAACTCCTGATCGCAACAGGGGCTTCGGCGGTTCGCCCGCCCATTCCGGGGGCGGACTGCCGGAATGTCTTTACGGTTCGAAATCCAGCGGGCATGCGGGAAATGGATCGGTTCCTCCGGGAGCGGATGCCCAAGCGGGTGCTGGTTGTCGGTTCGGGACCCATTGGATTGGAGATGGCCGAAAACTTCGTTCGACGGGGACTTCAGGTTACGGTCGTGGAAATGGAGGACCATCTGGTCAAGCCGCTCGATGCGGATGTCTCTGTCTGGGTTCAGGAAATCCTGAATAACAACGGGGTCAGGGTCATTCTTTCCGATGCGGTGCTGAGCTTGGAAACGGGGGCTGGGAAAGCGTATATTCAGGCAGACTCGGCGGATTTGCCGGAACCCACCCATGCCGACATGGCGGATGAGGCAGGAGACAAGCCTGAAGGCATGCGGAAACCCGGCAGCCAATATGTCACCGGCGTGAATCTTCACAGTGGGGGCTTTGTGGATACGGATATGGTCCTTCTGTCGGTCGGCATCAGACCGAATGTCGCAATTGCGCGGGATGCAGGTGTCCGGCTCGGTCCGACAGGCGCAATCGCGGTCAACGGACGGATGGAGACAAACCTGCCTGACATCCATGCGGCCGGGGATTGTGCCGAAAGCCTGCATCTCGTCACCGGCAAGGCTTTCTGGCATCCGATCGGATCAACGGCGAACAAGATGGGACGCATTGCGGGGGACCAAATGACGGGTGGCGGACTGACCTTCCAAGGTACGCTGGGCACCTCGATTTTCCGGATTTTCGACGGAACAGTCGCGCAGACGGGCTTGTCCGAACGGGAGGCACGCGCACTGGGTTATAAGGTTTCGGTCTGTCACAACATCAAGCCGGACAAGCCGGAATACTTTCATGGCGAAGAGATGCTCATCAAGGCCGTGGCAGACAGAAGCACAGGAAAGCTTCTTGGCGCGCAGATTGTCGGGAAGGCAGGGGTCGACAAGCGCATCGACGTGCTTGCGACAGCGCTGTCTTTCGGAGCCCGCGCAGAAGATCTGATGCATCTGGACCTCGCCTATGCCCCTCCTTTTTCGACCACAAAGGATCCGGTGCTGTACACAGGCATGATCCTGGCGAACGATCTGTCCGGCACCCGGCCGCTTATCACGGCGGAGGACCTTCTCTCACGCAAGGAGGCAGGAGAAACGATTCGGATTGTCGATGCCCGTGTGCCGGCACAGTATCGGAAAGCCCATGTACCGGGTGCGGAAAACTGTCCCCAGGACATGCTTCGGGAGACGGAATGGCCGAATGATGCAAATTTGAATGTCGTTACCTATTGCAACAAGGGTGTGACCGGAAATGCCGCGCAAAACATCCTGAAGAACCTGGGCTGCAAAAATGTTTACAATCTTTCGGGCGGTATGCGGCAATTCAACAAAATATCGGACAGAATCAGCGCAAGGCAAACGCAGGAGTAAACGGTGGAAATCAACAAGAAATGAATCAGGAAATGAATCAGGAAATGCGACAAAAATTGGAATAGGTACTGCAGGAGGCTACAATGAAGAAAACATCCGCAGAGAAAACAGCCGGAATCGGATTTTTTGAAAAATACCTGTCCGTATGGGTGCTGGCCTGCATGGCGGCCGGTGTACTCATCGGCCGGTTCATGCCATCGATTCCAACCTTCCTGGGTCAGTTCGAGTACGCGAACGTCTCCATTCCGATCGCCATCCTCATTTGGGTCATGATCTACCCGATGATGCTGAAAGTGGATTTTGCATCCATCCGGCGTGTCGGGGAGAATCCGAAGGGGCTCTATGTCACGTGGGTGACGAACTGGCTCATCAAGCCGTTCACCATGTATGGCATTGCCTGGCTCTTCTTCTTCGTCTTTTTCCGCGGGCTTGTGGACGAGGCACTCGCCAGGGATTATTTGGCAGGCGCCATCCTGCTGGGTGCAGCACCCTGTACGGCAATGGTATTCGTATGGAGTCATCTGACAAAGGGGAATCCTGCCTATACGGTCGTACAGGTCGCAACGAACGACCTCATCATTCTCATCGCATTCACGCCCATTGTGGGATTGCTTCTCGGGATAGGCGGTGTGACCGTACCCTGGGCGACTTTGTTTCTATCCGTCGCCCTCTTCGTGGTCGTTCCTCTGACCGCAGGCATGGCCACCCGCCATTTCCTGGTGAAGCGGAACGGATTGACCTGGTTCGAGCAGTCGTTCCTGCCCCGGTTCCACTACACAACCATCGCGGGGCTCCTGCTGACCCTGGTCATCATCTTTTCCTTCCAGGGGAACGTAATCATCGAAAATCCTCTTCACATCCTCCTGATTGCCATTCCGTTGACCCTTCAGACATTCTTGATCTTCTTCATCGCGTACCTGGCGGCCAAAGCGCTGAAACTCCCGCATGATGTTGCGGCACCAGCCGGGATGATTGGCGCTTCCAACTTTTTCGAACTCTCCGTGGCGGTTGCCATCACTTTGTTCGGGGCTCAGTCACCCGTAGCGCTGGCCACGATTGTCGGGGTTCTGGTGGAGGTGCCGGTCATGCTGATTCTGGTGGGCATCGCGAACCGGACCGGGAAATGGTTTCCCGGATGAGCCGCCGTTTTTGGCGCTTCAGGGTGAACCGAACGGCGAATCCACCTTCAGCAGGCTTCAGGGCGGTGATTTCACCTCCGTGCAATGTGACAATCTGTTTGCAGATCGTCAGTCCCAACCCGCTTCCCGCCTTGTCCCTTCCACGGTTCCGATCCGCTCCGGAACGAAACATGAACCCGAAAATCCGTTCGAGATCCTCCTGCGGAACGCCCGGCCCGTCATCCGCCACAACGCAGACAACCTCGTCGGCCTCAAGGTGGAAGGACATCCGGATCCCGACACCTGGACCGGTTTGGCAGACCGCATGCTCTTCTTGACAGACAATCTGCCCGCCATGGCGAACAGAGTTGGCAACCAGGTTGCTGAATACCCGCCGGAGCTTGCCGGCATCGATCTCCTCCATGGTGCCTGGAGGAAGGTCGGAACTCCAGATAAACCGATGTCCCATGCCCGCCAGTTCCTCGCTGTATTCTTCCGCCACCGATCGGAAAAAATCGGAAAGATCCACCAGGGTGGGATGCAGAACGCCCGCCTCCCCTTCCATGTAGGCATGGAATTCTTCCAGCATCATGGTGATGTCTTCCGCTTTGTCCCGGATGATGTGCAGATACCTCGCCGTACGCAGGTCCGGGAATGTTTCCTCCACATCCAGAAGACGTTCCGTATACCCGAGGATGGATGTCAGGGGATTGCGCAAATCGTGGGAAATGCTTGCCACCATCTCATCGCGGGCTTTGCGGCTGGATTCGAGTGCCATGCGCATGCGTTCGAAACCCTGATCGAGCAGGACAATCTCATCCCCTCCGGCGAATGATTCTGTTTCCTTCATGCCGTGCAAGGCGTCCATCCGTTTCCGCAATGCCATCAGCGGGCGGGACACAAAACGGTGCAGATACAGAAGGACGCCGACCAGCGTCAGCAGCAGCAGGGCCGTGCTGAACAGCGCAACCTTTGCAATTTCCATCCGTACATTCACCTTGTCCACATCCACATTCTGTTCCAGTGTCACACGGTAGGACAGTCCCGCCCTATCCGTGACTTGTCGGGAAAAACGCAGATTGATGCCGGTTTCCATCACGGAATTGCGGAGATATGCCAGTTCGTTCTGTTCCGTGGTGACAAGGATGCTGATGCGGTCCGGCCACGTCTTTTCCGACATGGACGACTGCAGGGTAAGTGCCGTGGGACCGCCGCTCTGTTCAACCCGTTCCACGACTTCCTTTGTTGTCGCTGTGAACTGGTCGATGATTTGCTGGACATTATTCTGATAAAAAAGAAAAAACAGGTACATGAACCCGGCAAAAACGGCCATTGTTGCCGCAAGCATCAACGGAATCCTGTATTTGACACTCATGCAACCCCTCCGTCCCGTTTTCCGGAAACAGCCTTGATTTGGTTTTCATCATTGGTGCCAATCATCCATGACCCGTTCACCGACATCATCCTTCCGGATCCACCAACTTGTATCCCACGCCCCAGACTGTTTTGATGAAATCTGCATGAACGCCGAACTTTCCACGAAGATTCCGGATGTGAACAGTCACAACATTCAAGTCGCTGTTCAGATTTCCCTGCATGCCATCAAGAATCTGCTCGCGGGAGAGAACCCGGTTGCGGTTCCTTGCCAGCAGATGGAGGATCTGGAACTCGCGTGTGGATAAATCAAGCCGTTCCCCAAAAAGCGTTGCCGTGTAACTTTCCGGTGTCACAACAAGGCCTCCGAGGTGAAGGCTGCCCGATGCTTCCATTGTGCTTCTTCGATTCTCCCTCCGGATGTGTGCATTCACGCGCGCGACAACCTCCGCGACGGAAAACGGCTTGACAATGTAGTCGTCCGCTCCGATTTCGAGACCGACAATCTGCTGCAGCTGCGTATCCCGGGCTGACACAAACAGAATGGGACAGGTGACGCGCTGCCGGATACGGCGGCATACCTCCAGACCGTCCATCCCGGGCATCATGATATCCAGAAGAATCAGGTCATACCGTTCAGCCGCCCGAGCAATGCGTTCCAGCACGACAAGCCCATCCGGAGCGGTCTCCGTCTGATATCCGGCATCCTGAAGACTTTCCGAAAGCAGATTCGCGATGCTGATGTCGTCATCCGCGATTAGAATCAGGCCCATGTGGCACCTCCTCACGCATTGTCCCGCCGAGAACGGATGCCGGTCCGTAACCGGGCTCCCTTTTCTTTTCCACCACACTGAAGGTGACCGGAACGATGACCAGAGTCAGGACCATGGAAACCATCAGGCCGAACATCAGGGAGATGGCCAGAGGCTGAAACAGCTCTCCGCCGGTGATGACGAGGGGGATGAGTCCGATGACGGTGGTAATCGTTGTCAGAAGGATGGGCCGCAGGCGTTTTTCCACCGCGATGAGGCAAGCCTGCCGAATATGGATCCCCTCCTGAAGTTCCGTGTTGATGTAGTCGATCAGAACGATGGCGTTGTTGACGACCATGCCCAGAAGGCTGACCATTCCAAGCATGGCGGTAAAGGAAATGGGTTGATTGAAGAGGCGCAGACCGATGATGGAGCCGATCAGCGACAGCGGGATGGTGGCGAAAATGATGAAGGGCTGGGTGAAGGAGTTGAACTGCACCAACAGGATGGCAAAGATGATCAGCAGTGCGAAGATGGACAGAATGCCGAGATCTCCGAAATACTCCAGAATCTTCTCCTTTTCGCCCTTGTAGGAAACACCGACGTCTCCCAGATCTATCCCGGAAACCTCTTCCGCAAACGCATTCTGGATATCCACCGCACTGTAGCCCGGCTTCACATCGCTGGTCACGGTCACCGACAGTTCACGGTCGTCCCGCTTGATGACGGGGGTGGAGGTGACAAGATTGATCTCCGCAAGTTCCTTGAGCAGGACTTTGCGTCCTGTCGCCGCAGAGAGGATGCTCAAATTCTCCAATGCTTCTTTTGACGGCACCTTCCCTGCAACGATGATGGGCACCTCGCCACCGGTTTCCTTGAAGACGGAAGCCTCCACCCCGCGCAGGGCGATGCCCGTTTCCCGCTGCACTTCGTAAAGACTCAGCCCGCGCATCGAAGCCTGCACCGCGTCCATGCGCAATTCGTACTGGAGTATGTCCGCACTGAGGTTGTCGTCGACATTCATGGTACCGGGCTGTTTCTCCAGTTTTCCCCTGACCGTTGCGGTGGCTGCCGCAAGCGTTTCCATATCCTCTCCCGTCAGTTTGACCGTAACCGGCGCGCCGGTCGGATCGCCCTGTTCGAGTTCCTTGACCGTGACAGCCGCCTGTGGCACCGCAGCATCCATCAGACTCTGCAGATGGCTGACCAACCAGGCATTGCTGGGAAAACGCCCTCCCTTGTCCAGATCCACCTGCATCATGATCTGCGCAAAATCCTTCGATGCGCTGGCTGGAGCCAGTGTTGTGTAGAATTTTGGCAGTCCGTCTCCGATTGCAGCCGTGTACTGCAGCACTTCCGGCTGTTCGGACAGAATTGTTTCCAGTCTTTTCACCACCGCTTCCGTCTCATCGAGATGGATGGCCGAGTCTACCGTCACATTCATGTAAACCATATCCGTGTCCGCCATGGGAAAGAATCGGAGCCCCAGCGTCGTGGCGAGGCCCAGTGCGCCGAGGAAGGCGAGAAAAGCCAGCAGAAGGGGAATGGCAGGCCGCTTCATGGCCTTGTCCAGCACGCCGACAATCCAGCCCCGGATCCGGTGCGCATGCGGGTGTTCCCGCGTGGGCCGCAGAAACAGGAATGCAAAGACAGGCAGCAGGAAGACCGCACTGACATAGGAGGCGGACAGGCTGATGATGACCACCTGCGGAATGCTCCGGATATAGTCGCCGGCGGTTCCGGTCAGCAGCAGCAACGGCAGGAATGCGCCCACGGTTGTGAGGGTGGACGTCAGAACAGGCACCCACACCTCCCGGACGCCCTCCATGCAGGCCTGCAGGCGCGGATCCCCCCTGTCGATGCGGACCTGTATGGCATCGTTGACCACGACGGAATTGTCCACCAGCATGCCAAGCGCGATGATGAGCGCGGCGATGGAAATCTGATGAATCTGGATGTCCAACAGCGCCATGAAGGAAAAGGAGATGGCAATGGACAAGGGGATGGAAAGGGAAGTGATGATCGCGTTGCGGAAGCCCATTCCGATAAAGACCGTTACAATGATCAGGAGGAGCGCTTCCAGCAGGTTGATGATGAAGCTCCGCACGGAGGCCTGCACGGTGGTCGGCTGAAACAGAACCTCGTCAAACAGCAGATCTGCCGGAAGGGCTGCCCGTTCTTGAGCAATGACGGCCTCCACTTCCTCCCCGATCTCCACGACATTGCGATCCTGCTTGAAATAACCGGCCAGCAGCACCGCATTCTGTCCATTCTGCTTCATGCGGCTGTTGTCATCCGCATAATCCTCCGTGATGGTTGCCACATCCTTGAGCCGGACCGTAGACCCGTTATCCGGTGAAACCAGCAGGACAAGATTCTCCAGGTCGCCGATTGTCTCCATGGTTCCGGCCGGTGAAACATTGATGATGTATGATTCATCCTCGAGATCTCCAAGCGGGATGACGACATTGCGCGCCGCGATGATGTCAGACAGATTCGAAAGGGACAGCGGATACCGGTTGAGTTTTCCGATGTCCACCTCCACCTTGATGACACGCTCCTGTTTTCCAATCACTTCAAACCGGGCGACACCTTCGACCTTGGCCAGCGCGCGTCCGAGATCCTCGGCCATATCCGCCAATGCATCATAGGAATACTGCTCCCCTGACATGGCGATGATCATGCCGGCTGTATCCACCAGATTGGTATTGATGTCCAACTGGGAAACATTGTCCGGCAGTTCCTTCTGCAGGATGGACGCTTTCGTGCGCAACTCGTCCCAGGAGGCCTCATAATCCGCTTCTGTCTCCAGTTTGACAATGACGACGGAAGCGCTGTTCCGGCTGTAGGATTGCACGGATTCAAATCCCGGGATCTCGGCGGTCATATCCTCAATCTTTTCGGTCACCTGCTTGGCCACCTCATCCGGAGAGGCGCCTGGCCAAAGGGTTGTGATGCGGGCATAGGGGGCCGTGATGTCCGGTGCCTCCTGGCGGGGCAGCACCACATAGTTGTAGATGCCGAAAATCATGGCCACGACCATCATGAAGATGGTCGTCTTTCTCCCTTTGACTATGGTTTCGATGATACGGGTCATGGCGTCTCCCCCCGTTCGGTGATCACGATTGGATCTCCGTCCGTCAACCGGCGAGCCCCTTCCGTCACAAGCAGCTCCCCGTCGGCCAATCCCTCAATCCGTACGTCCATTCCGGTCGTTTCCAGAAGGGTGACCGGCCTTCGGACGGCATGTCCGTTCACTGCCAGAAATACATGAGGTTCTCCGTCGGCGAGGATGGTTGTGATGGGAACCCAGACGCCCGACACCTTTCCGGTGAGAAATCTCACCGAGGAAACACTGCCCGCCACCAGTCCGGATGCTTCGGCCTCTTTTGGCTCATCAAGCGCCAATTCCACCTCATAGGTCAAAGTAACGGGATCGGGCACATCGGATACCCGCATCACATGGGCGCCAATGGAGGCATCCCCGATTTCCGCGCGGCTTCCGATGCGGACGACCTGTTGGTCCGACGCGGTCACGCCTGTCTTGATGGTTCGGACATCGGTGCCCACCACCACAACCGGATAACCGGCCGGGACAATTTCCCCGACCGATGCCGGAACGGCAAGTACGGTTCCCTCCATGTCCGCCACCAATACCGCATTCTCGCGCATATGCGTCTGCAGGGACAAATTCGCTTCCGCCTGACCCACCTGTGCCGCCAACGCCTTCACATCCTCGGACCGGGCACCGGAACGAACCTGCGAAAGAACTTCCCGAGACTGGGACAACTCGGATTCCCGCAGATCCAGTTCCAGCCGCAGCTTGTCCACCTCTGCGGGTGCCGCCGCGCCCGAGGTTTCCAGTTTGATGGTCTTCTGCAGCAGGTCCGCCGTGTAATCCCGGGCATCCTGTGCCTTCTGCACATTCAGCTCGGCATTCCGGACGTCCTCGGATACGGCCCCATTGACCGCTTTGCGGTACTGTGCCTGCGCTGCCGCCAATTGGGCGGTGGCCGCATCCACAGCCAGCTGCAGATTCGTTTCATCCAATGCGGCCAGTTCCATGCCCGTTGTCACAGGATCTCCCTTTTTTACATGGATGAGTTTCAGTTTTCCACCGGTTTGAAAGCTGATATTGCTGGTTCCCTCCGTACTGACAACCCCGATGTAATCCAAAAACGCATTTCGTGTCTGTGCCCGGAGGGGCTCCGCCACAACGGGTTTGGGCAGGGCTTTCCCCCCATCGGCAGCGGGTTTTCCCGAACAACCTGAAAACAGCATCAGAAATGCCAGCAGAAACGCCAGTCCCAGCCCGGCGAACGTGTTATGCTTCATCATCACTTTCTCCTTTTCCGATATGAACAGGAAGACATGAACCGGAAGATCCCCCATATGGGGTTCACATCCGGACGCTGTTCCCTCATAGCTATATACCCCGGATCACCTGCATGTTCATCATGACACAGGAGAATAAAGAGGTAAGGGGAAAAAAGTGAAGAAAAGTGAAGAAAGGAACGCCATGGTCATTGGTAATCCGATATCCGGCCGGATTCATCAGCCTGCAAGGTTACCGGCCGCGAACATGAATGCGCAGGCATCCCTGTTCACAGGTCACCTCGGCGTGTTCGACCATTGCCCCGATCAGCTGGAATTCACGCCCATCCCGGCTGCTGCCGAGAAGTTCATAATAATAACCCTCCAGTTCCAGCTGCCTGGGCGCGTTGAGCGCCTGTTTCAATGCATCCAGGTCATCGGGCCTGCAGGAAACGTCTCCCTCCAGATCGATATCAAAGCCCTGGGTTGAGCATGCCAGATGGATGTTCAAATCGTTCATGCCATGCCGGTGCGCATAAGCAACCAGTTCCTGCAGGACATGTTCGGACTTGTGTCTTGCGTTTTTCATGTCAGATCCCGCTCCTTCCGCTCTCTTGCCGCTTCCAGCAGCGGTACCAGGGTTGCCGCGATGAATCCGCCGGAAAACCCGTTGTTGTAAAGATTCATTCCTCCGTGCAGATATCCGATGTTCATGACCATCGACATGTGCAGGAACCCGGCAATCACACCAACCGGCCAGCCATATGCGCCTGCAAGCGGAGCCAGTGTGGTTCCGAACAGGGCGGCCAGCAGGGCGGGGGTGGAATGCGTGTCGAAAACATGCAGGGTGGCCGCCAGAAAGACGCCTGCCAGAATGGGAATGGTGTTCAGCGGATGTTTTCCGAAGGCACCGAAGCCGATAATCGTGAAGATGCCGCCCAGCAGGGGCCCATTGAGCTCCCCTCCGACGACAAGCACATAGGAGGTGGCCAGGATCCCAAGCAGACCCATGTTCACCAGCGTCACCCCGAAGCCGTCACTGGCGATGAAATCGGAAACCAGCCTGCCGGGGCGGCGCCACAAGCGAAACAGCTGCGCAAACCCGACATTTCCAAAAAACAGACCGGCAATGGCCAGCCCAATCGAAAAAAGGTACAGAAACTCGGCCAAAGGCAGGTTCAAACCCTTCGAGACGATTAGAACAGGACCTGCGTCAAAACCGAAGGCGCGCAGCACCCCCATGAAGAACATGCCGAGGATGCCGCAGGTGAACCCGATATTATAGAGATTGTATCCCTGATGAAAGCGCAGAAAATGATTGGCCAGCGGTGGAAGGACGAATCCGGCTGCCACGCCTGCCAGGTTTCCAAGGGGAATGCCGGCCCATGGAGGCAGTCCCAGCCCGAAGGAGATCTGGCTGGTCAACGGGCCCAGCGCAGTTCCGAACATGGCCGGAAGAATATAGCGGGCAAATGGTTCGCGTTGGTACTTTGCATATAGCAGGACCCCGATGGGGACGGCCCATGAATTGTAAAGATTCTTGCCGAAGAAGGAAAAACCGGCCAAGGTGAACAATGCGGCCATGACCGGCCCCGACAGCGTGACACGGTTCATCCGGACGATAAGCAGACCGGCTGCCAGCAACAGGCCACTGTTCAGAAAAGCCGCACCTGGACCGGCGATGGCCATCGTGTCGGTGATGAGGATGCCCGGTTCGCTCAACGTTCGAATCAGGCCCGCCAGAATGTCGGCAGGCCTGTCGAACAAAAAAGCGGTGGCAGAAAGAATCACGCTGATGGTCAGCATCAGCCGTTCGCGCCCGCCGCCATTTTTCGCAGGTGGCAGGGCAGCGGAACCAGGTTGGTCGTTCATGTGCGGCAACTCCTCAGTGCTTCGGCATCACTTCGAACAACGGGGCGTTCGGCGAGTCCATCTCCGGTGCGACCGGGGAAAGCGGAGCCGCCCAGCGCGCGGCATTGACGATGATTTGCCGAATGATGGGGTTGTAGTACTGCGGGTAGGTCTCGTGTCCCGGCTGGAAGTAGAATATTTTTCCCTTTTCCCGACGGAAGCAGCAGCCGCCCCGGAAAACATCGCCACCCTGGAACCATTCCAGGAAAATGAGCTCTTCCGGATCCGGAATGCCGAAACGCTCCCCGTACATTTCCTCAGCCGGCAATTCAAAGGTGTCGGGGATACCCTGGGTGATGGGGTGATCCGGACGGATGTTGAAGATGCGGCACTTTTCGTCCGCTTCCCGCCAGCGCAGCCGGCAGGAAGTGCCCATCATGCGCTGGAAAATCCTGCTGTAATGCGCGGAATGAAGGACGATGAGGCCCATTCCACCCAGTATGCGGATCTGGATGCGATCGACGACCTCGTTCGAAACTTCCTGGTGCGCCATATGACCCCACCAGATCAGGACATCGGTCTCATCCAGCACTTTCTGGGTCAGACCATGTTCAGGTTCGTCGAGTGTTGCCGTGCGAACTGCAAAATCTGCGGGATCCGCCACCTGAAGCGGATCGGAGAATGCGCTGGCGATCGTCTGATGGATGCCCTGTGGATACACCTTCCGGACGGCTTCGTCCGACTTCTCGTGGCGGTATTCATTCCAGACGGTTACACGGATTGGTTTCATTGGGCTGCCTCCCTGTCGTATAGTTGGAGGGATGGATGGACATTCACGACTCATTCTCTCATGATCAGAGCCTGCACATCAAGCTGCAGTTGATAAATGCATTTATCATGAGTAGTATGGAACAGTATTCCACTATATTGGAGACGGGGCGCGCGGGTGTCATCAGAATGCAGGGGCTCTCCTGCATTTCCTGCTTTCGGCATGCTTTGAAAAAGACGTAAAGGACAGAACGTCCTGCATATGAAGGAGAAAAAGATGAACACACTCGATCAGCGTCTGATCCAGGTCATCCCAAACCCAAGGCAGCTGGCCTTCCAGCAGCTGGAGTTTTACGCGTTCATCCATTTCACGGTGAATACCTTTACCGGAAAGGAATGGGGAGATGGCACGGAGAATCCCGCCGTCTTCGCACCGGAAGAACTGGATGCCAGGCAGTGGGTGACGGCCGTGAAGTCCGCTGGCATGCAGGGACTCATCCTCACCTGCAAGCATCATGACGGATTCTGTCTTTGGCCGTCAAGACACACATCGCATTCTGTCGCTTCCAGTCCGTTTCGAAACGGCAAGGGGAATGTGGTGCGCGAGGTGTCCGATGCCTGCCGGGACGGAGGCATCCGCTTTGGCGTCTATCTGTCCCCCTGGGATCGAAACAGTCCGGTCTACGGGCAGGGAAAGCCATATGACGACTACTTCGTGGCCCAGTTGACAGAACTTCTGACCGAGTACGGGGATATCTTCTCCGTATGGTTCGATGGCGCCTGCGGTGAAGGACCGAATGGGAAAAAGCAAGTGTATGACTGGGATCGGTATTACGAAACCATTCGAAGGCTGCAGCCGGAGGCCTGCATCAATGTCTGCGGTCCGGATATCCGCTGGTGCGGCAATGAAGCCGGTGATACAAGGCCCGCCGAATGGAGCGTCGTGCCGGCCCGGACGCGTGACACCGAGCGGATCGCGCAAAACAGCCAGCAGCAGGATGACGAAGCGTTCCGCCAGCGGACCATCCGCGCATGGGATCAGGATTTGGGCAGTCGGGACCTGTTGCGGGACGAATCGGAATTGGTTTGGTATCCCGCCGAAGTGAACACTTCCATCCGACCGGGCTGGTTCTACCATCCGGAAGAGGACGGACAGGTGAAGTCGCTGGAATCCTTGCTGCATGTCTATTTCAATTCGGTGGGCGGCAACGCGACCTTCCTGCTGAACCTTCCACCGACAAAGGCGGGACTGGTCCATGCAAACGACTGTGCCCGGCTGCGGGAACTGGGTGCGTTTCTGGAGGAAGCATTCCGGACAAACCTGTTGGACAGTGCGCGTCTGCAGGCGGACACAGCCCTTCCCGGCCACGATGTCGAATCCATTCGCCGGGATGGATACGGCGAATGGTTCCAGGCTAAAGACGGAGAGAATGCCATTGCCATTGAAATGTTGTGGGAAGTCCCACAACAGATTCGGTATGTCGCAATGAAGGAGAACATCCGTCTCAGCCAGCGCATCGAGGCTTTTGTCATTGAATCCTGGGATGATGGGGCCTGGCTGACAGTTCATGCCGGTACAGCAGTGGGGTACAAGCGGATTGT
This sequence comes from Clostridia bacterium, assembly GCA_020047785.1. Classification (GTDB taxonomy): domain Bacteria; phylum Bacillota; class Clostridia; order DSM-8532; family DSM-8532; genus JAEWSN01. The sequence goes on along the minus strand of JAIFNI010000151.1, from coordinate 2,124 downwards.
GCGTCTTCAGAATATTGTGACAAATCGGCTGCGCCTCCGGATTACAGATTCCCGGGTGGCCCCGACGCTTTCATTTGTCGGGGTGTATGGGTGATGGACCTTTATCCCTTGACACCACCAAAGGATGAATTCACCATACCTGCCTTCCGGTCAGGGCTGGTCTGTAACGTTGCCGACTTCCGTCTGCGCCATCCCTTCGTAAAAGCGGATCAGGGCACTGTGATCCTCCGCCGCGCGTCCATCCACCTTCAGGGCCTGCATCATTTCAAGAACATGGCCGGTGAGTGGAAGGGGGACCCCAATACTGTGTGCGGTGTCCAAGACGTTCATCAGATCCTTGATGTGCAGCTCGATCCGGAAGCCGGGCTTGAAATTCCGCTTCAGAACCATGGGCATCTTGGCATCAAGCACCGTACTGCCGGCGAGTCCGCCCCGGATTGCCTGATAAACTTTCTCAGGATCCACCCCTGACTTTGTCGCCAGTACCATCGCTTCGGACATGGCGGCAATGTTCAGGGCAACAATAATCTGATTGGCCAGCTTGGTCACGTTGCCGCTGCCGATTTCACCCACATGCACCGCGGAAGAACCCATGGAAAGGAGGAGGGGCTGCACTTGAGCAAATATTTCCTCGTCTCCGCCGACCATGATGGCGAGTGTTCCGCTGATGGCTTTCGGCTCTCCGCCGCTGACAGGCGCATCCAACATCCGCAGTCCCGCCGCCGCCGCTTTCGAGGAGATTTCTTTCGCCACCAGCGGAGAGATTGAACTCATGTCCACCAGGATCTTGCCTGCGCATGACGCCTCCAGAATTCCTTCCGGTCCGAGCACCACTTGTTTCACATGTGGCGAATTCGGGAGCATGGTGATGATGATATTGCACAGCTCCGCCACCTCTTTGGGAGAACAGGCTCTCTCGGCGCCTTCCAGAACAATTTCCTCAACCGGTGCGCTGTTCACGTCAAAAACGACCAGGGAATGGCCTGCCTTCATAAGATTTCTTGCCATGGGTTTGCCCATGATGCCCAGCCCGATGAATCCGATCTTTTCCATCCCGCACTCCATTTCCCGTCGCAGCGCCTGTGAAAGGCAATTCCTTCCAAAAAGCGCTTTCTGCCGCAGCCAGTGTTCATCCCCTTGCATTCCCCGGGATATGCCCATGCCCTCAATTGAATCAGTCAATCGGTGTCAGGACCACTTTCATGGCTTCGCGGGATTCAATGAGCTCAAAACTTTTCTCCCACTGGTCGATGGGAAGTTCATGCGTGATCAGTGGAGCGAGATTCACCTGCCCTTTTGCCATCAGGACAAGGCATTTTTCCCAGACATCCCAGGTATGGCTGAAGTGTCCCTTCAAGGTGACGGATTTGGAAATGAGCGGATCCAAAGTGAATCCGACCGGCTTGGGACCCCATCCGATTTTCGTAATCTGCCCGGTGGGTCTGACCACTTCCATTGAAAGGGCCAGTGTCGGGGAAACGCCTGCTGTATCCACAACGAGATCGGCACCATAACCGTCGCCCAGTGCGGCGATCCGTGCGGCGACGTCATCCGTGCTGCTGTTCAATGCCAGGGTGGCGCCATATTGCAGCGCCATTTCCAGCCGGGCCTCGTCCCCGTTTGTTCCGACCGCGATGATTTCACTGGCGCCGCGCAGCTGCGCCATCTTGATGCAAAGCAGGCCAATGGGGCCAGGACCTATGACAACCACGGTGTCGCCGGGATTCACTTCACTGTTCGAGACGACGGATTTGTACGCGACGCACAGGGGCTCTGTGAGGGAAGCTTCCCGCAGCGGGACATTCTCAGGCACACGGTGCAGAATGCGCGCGGGCACCTTGACGTACTTGGCAAAAGCCCCATGCGCCTTGAATCCATATCCCTTGCGTTCCCGGCAAAGGTGGTACCGGTTGGTTCGGCACAGTTCGCACTCTCCGCAATAATCGGCATGGGTTTCCGCCGTCACCCGATCGCCAACCTTCCAGCCACGCACATCGCTGCCCACCTGGTCGATGATGCCGGCAAACTCATGACCGAATATCAGGGGCACGTTGATTTTGAAGGTCACCAGATTCTGATGCATGTGCGGATCGGTCCCGCATACTCCGATGAAGGCAACGCGGA
>JAIFNI010000107.1 GCA_020047785.1 Clostridia bacterium | reverse complement strand
CATCCACAAATTCGGTATCCAGTCCGGCCATCTGTCCATAAACCACACAGGGCATGGTGCCCTGGATGCTTTCTTCGGTAAATGGTTTGAAGGAACGCATGCGATTCATGAAAACCGTCGCGTACTCGGGGATGAAAAAGGCTGCATGCTGGTTCTGTATGGCGAATCGGCCGGTTTCCATTTCACCGTCCCCATAGGGAACCGGCATAAGATCCGTTATGTCCCCGACTGCAGGCTTTCCGGGCAGAAGAGCATCTTCCTCCGCCAGGAGATAATACGCCTGATGCTTGTCCATGAGCAATTTCAACAGAAAAACTTCCACACGTTTCGCTTTTTCCAGATAACAGGCAGACCTTTCGCCATCCAGCACGGCATGAAGCATCAGGTACATGTTGTACTGGTTGAGGTTCATTGAAAATTCATAACTTCGCAAAATGATACGGCCCTCATACATCGGAGCATATGGATTTCGCTGCATGAAACTTCCCACAGCGGCATCCCAGCCGAAATCATGACTGCCATAGAAGGGATCTTCGGAACCACCCCCTTCATAATACCCGCCGAATGCGCCCACAGCGTCATTCCAGCAGTAGGTCTCCATCCAGGACATGGCATCTTCCAGAACCTCGAGGTTTTTCCCCGACACAAAAACGGGGTCGTCCGTCAGTCCCCAGTGCATGAATGCGGAAAGGAACGCACAGAAATTGCCGAATTCTTCTCTTTTCGTAATGGGATTGGTCAGTTGTCCAAAGAAACGTCCCGCAGGCGGGCTGGTTTGAACCGTTGGGTTCTGCAGGAGAAAGTCCGTCCACAAACGAAGGAAAGAGGTCCAGCCAGCCTGCGCCATACTGGCACTCGTAACGGCACCGTCCGTGGTCCAGATCAGGTAGTAGACGTGCTTCAACGCGGCACGAACCGCGCCGGAAGCGTCCTGAACCGAGAGCAGATGGCGCAGGTTGGTGTCATGCAGGCGCTGCATGTCTGGGCTATTCTTGATATGAATACGCCCGAACGGAATGGCTTGATCAATCGCCGCCTCATTTTCCGCTAAAAGATCGACAATGGGCGTGGAAACCGCATCCCGAATCATGTCCATAACGGGTTCGTCCGACAATTCGCCGCCGATAGCCAATACTTGTCCGGAGGAAAGGATTGCGCGGGCGTGAATGCTTCTGCCCCGGTCAATCTGGGGGGAATGCCTGAAAGAGGATTCTCCCTTACCGAGCACCGCCCCAAAGGTGAATGTAAGGCCCCTGTCCGGATGCTGCACCACAAAACAATGGGAGTTCCGCAACAGGGAACTGTCCTGTTTGTCCGAAGCAAAGTCAACAACCTCTTCCGATTCAGCCCAGAGCAGGACGATGGGTTTGTCCAAAAGCACCAGCAGATGAATCTTCTGCGCTTCATACACGAGAATGCTGTGGAAGGGATCATACTCGCAGTACAGGAACTTTTTCTGCGCCAGTTCCGGAAAAAGGATACGGGCAAAGAGATTGGTGTGGTCATCCCGATTGGAAAAATTCCGATAGAACACATCGACATTTTTCCCCGCCTGCGGAGAGATCCAGATGGACAGGGCCGACTTGTTCAGATTCATATCCAGTCGCAGCCCGCATCGGCTATGCATCAGAACGGACGCTTCTGTTTTCCCATCTTCCGACATTGTGCCCAGATATGACAATTCAGCCGCTTTGTCCGTGACATGGCCGTTCGTGATCGCCTCGTTCCGAGAAAGAGAATTCATGTCCATCATTTTTCAGCCATTCCTTCCGCTTTTGTCTATTTCTGCCTATTGTAGTCTTTTGCAGTCTATTGCAGCCTTTTGCAGTCTTTCTCCGGAAATTGCATATGGGTTTCCTCATTCCTGCGCTTCCAGCGAAACAACACTGTGTGGAGGAAGGGTCACGCTGCCGGTTTGTACATATCCGCCATCGACCGCGAAACGCTTCTCGGTCGTCACCATTGCTTTCCATTTTTTCGGCAAACGGAACCCATTCGATGCAGCTTCCAATGAGGCAATGCAGACCCGATCGGACCGGTTGATCAGAATCAACGTACCCACTGCACTTTTCCCGTCGACGTTTTGTAGAAAGGACAGCGCAAGCAGATCCTCCTGGTTGCTGGCCGCTTCCACCCTGACCATACCGGGTCGGACAGTCCGGTAGAACTGCTTCGAAACAGCATATCGCGCGGTCTCCTCCCCATTCTTCAGCAATCCGTACGCCGCACTTTCCGGTGTGGTGTTGAAACTCCAGAAAATCCAGGCACTCGCGTTCCCGGAATGAATCGCGTTGTAGATGTTGCCTGCGAGTGTTTCGGCGCCAGCCCAGTCGTCGGCATGCCCCGAGGTTTCGGTCATCCATGTCTTCGTCGGACCGGTTTGGGCCGGTTGCGCCTTCGTCGCCCTTTTCTCCTGCGCCCAGCCATACATGTCCGCCCATTCAGCGGCGCCAGGTCCGCCAACCTTGATGCCGTCCGCATCATAATTATGGATGGCAATCAGGTCCATGAATTCCGAGGCCACCGGATCAGCGGCAATCGTCCGGATATACTCGTCGATTGTCTTCTGCTGGGGCAGTGCTTCGGGCAGGTAGAATTGCGTGCGCAGTCCTTCCGCGCGAAAGTGGGGGCCGACCACGCGCAGCAAATCCCGATATTCCTCCGGATTGATGACACAGGACGCATACGGCTCATTGAATTGCGGTTCATTCTGCAGGCTGATGGCATACAGATCGATGCCGGTCTGCTCTTTGATCGTCTTCACCAAGGCAACGAGATGTTCGGCATATTCCTCGTAGTTTCGAGGTTCCAGTTTGTTGTTGTATGCTTCGTAGAAGCTGTTGAGCGTACGGTTGGCCTTCATCCAGGCGGGTGGACTCCACATCGTCACAACAAACTTGCCGATGCCGGAAGACGCCTTGAGCGTGCGCATCCAGTCCAGCGGGAGCGCTTTGAGGTTGAATGCATCATAGTCGGTGACATTCGGGTCCGCGTTGTCGTTGACCGGCTCGAACTCGACATCGATGACCCCGAAACGGGCCATGGACATGCCAATGTCGATGACCTTCGGCAACAAAAGCTCCTGTGTGGCACCAGGCACCATGCCTGAACCTAGAAACGCGCCGAATCCGTCCATTTCCTGATATTTTGTGCCGGTATCAATTGTTATTTGAGCAGAATATGCGCCTTTTGCCGATATACCGGACAAGGGCATCGGCTTTGCTGTCTGAATATTTGCTGTTCCATCACCCGATACCTCATACTTCCCGGCACCTGTCTGTTCCGTATTTTTTCCCGCACCGGAAGCCATGCTCTTCGGCGCCTGATCCCCGACTGCAATCTCCTCGAACCACCAGATCCCCTTATAGAGCATGCCTGGCGCGAAATTGATCAGCAGCGCCTTGATGCGGGTCAGATCGACCTTGTCGCCCTTGTCGGACATCAGCAGGTCCGTGAAATCAAAGTCATAGTCGACATAGTCTTTTCCGACGACATGACGCACCGTTTTTGCCGTATTGTAGACATCCTTAGCATCCCACAGGAACACAAGCATTTCAGATGGTTTGTCCGTCTTCATGCGGAGCCGGATACGCGGGTTCGCGGAAAGATCCATCTCCGTCGGCAGGGAGAACCATAATCCGGCCCAGCTGTTGTTCGTCGCGAACTTGTCCACCCCGATGCGCAGCGCGCCGTTCTCCTCAACACTCTGATGCGCCCCTTCCCCGCTGTTCAGCCATACGGGGTCCGTGACGCCGTCCGCGAAGTCGTCCCGGAAACCGGTGACCGGCCGGGGGCGGATTTCCACCGGAATCTGATAGGTTGCGGTTGCGTCACCGTTATTGTCTGGTGCTCCACCATCGTCTGTCAGCGTAACGGTCAGCTCCGTCCGTCCGGTTGCGCCGGATGCCGGACGGAATCGTAGCGTGGCTTTTCCATTTTGAACCGAAGAAACTATCGGTTCCGGCAACAGATCCGGTTGTGTGCCGGATACCTGGATGGAAAGGCGTTGCCGACGCTCCGCATCGCCATCGTCCAGGCCAGTCAGGACCAAGTTCTGTTCCTGTGCACCTTCCGTCCACACGATCCCCCTGATCGGATCCATTCGGGGCGCATGGTTCAGATCGGCAAAAATACGGATTCGGATGGAGGTCTCGTCTCTGTCGATCCCACCTGCCACGGTTCCTCCGTCATCCGATGCGGCAATGGTTACGATTGCTTCCCCGGTCGCGCCCGGTACTGGAGCCAGCACCAATTCCCCCCAACGGTCATCCCCCTGATGCCGCAGGACAGGGTCCGGCAGAAGGGCGGGATTCGATGAATGCGCCTCCAGCCTCAGGGCCTGACGCGATTCCGGGTTGCCGTCGTCGATTGCCTGAAGCGGAAGTGTGATGGTTTCTCCTTCCGCCAGATCAAGCTGTTCCTGCACCTGAAGCGAGGGCGCAAGATTCGGGACGACCTGCAGCTGGAATGTCTCCTTCTTGTTTCCAGGCACACCTGGCTCCGACAAGACCAACGAGACGGTTGCTGTTCCAATCCTTCCCGAAGCCGGAGAAAGATTCAACCCTTCCTTTGTGACTTCCGGGTCCGGCAATAGCTCCGGCCAATTGCTTTCCGCCCGAATCAGAAGCCGGTCGTCCATTTTCCCGGTGTAATTCCGCATGTCGTGCAAGGGAATCATGAAAGGAGCATGCCCCACGGTCACCGACCAATCCGGAACACCACTCATTTCCGGTGCCGGAATGGCTTCACCGCCGATTCGAAGATCGTCCATCCACAGAACGCCGTTGTAGTCCGGTCCATCCGGATTGACGGCGAACCGGATGCCGGCTATCCGGGTCAAATCGACGCCGTCCAATGCCTCGAAGCCGAAGGTGTGTACGACAAGCGGCTTCCCGCCGCGAATCAGATGCACGGGCGACCCGAGGACAAAAGCCCGTTTGCCGTCGGCATCCTCCAGGGCAAGGTTCAGGTTGGTGTCCCGGTCGGTGCGCACCGCCAGCGAGACGGTCGGCCGGGAGGAAAGGTCCATGGCCGGAAAGAACAGCGAAAAGATGGCCTTGGGCTGGGCTGCCCGATTGCCTTCGACGCGGAGGGAGCCGGCCTCCTGGATGAGCCGGTAAGTGGCGTCCGTACGAAAGATGGGGGTCGACTCCGCATCGTTCGGTATATCGGATGACTCGGCAGCTGGGTCATTCGAGGCGCCGGATGACTCGGAGGAAGAATCGTTCGAAGTGGCGGAATCATCCTCCACGGTGACGGGTTCAGAGAAATCAAGGTGGAAGCCTGGCGCCGGGGGCAACGCCGCCAGCTGATCATCACCTGACGGACCCGCCGGAACTGGCGCATCCCCAGGATTGCCCGCAGATGCCGTTTGCGTGTCGGACAGGGTGCCCGAATTGTTTTCTTCAAGCCTTCCGGAGGAACTGTCGACCTTGCCAGAGCATCCGGACAAACAAATCAGACTTCCGGCGAGAAACAGAATGGTTGCGGTACGAACATGCTTTCTGTTCCAATACGGCTTCATGTGATACACCTCGTATCATGGCATTGTATTGCGACTCTTTCATTAAACTCATTCTACGAGGTCTTGTACATAGGTGCCAGTTGGATGATAACGACATCCTTTGTGATATGCCGGCTCAGATGAACACGATATTCTTCGTGATAAGCAGGCTCAGACAAACACAATATCCTTCGTGATCTCCAGCAGCATTCTCGCCTCGCGCCAGTTCCGCACCGGATTGCCCAGAATGGTCAGCCGTTCAATGCGAATGTTTTCCACCATCTGCTCCGCCTCCCAGCCCCGGAGGACGGACATCGGGAACGGACCGTCCATCACGGAGATGTCCCGCAAAACGACATTGCGAATGCGTCCACGCTGCTTGTCCTTCGAATAGCGGGAGTCGAGAATCTTGAAATCAATCAGTTTCTCATCCGCGCACTCCACCCGGATGTTTTCATACAGAATGTCGTGGATATCCGCGCGATCTCCGTTGTGAATCGTGAAAACACCGCCGCTCTGCCATCCTTCATATTCGCAGTGCACCACGTCGATATCACGGAAAACAATGTCATGAATCTCCGCACAGCGGGTCTCGTAGCCAATCTCCATCACATTGCCCCAAGTGTCGTTCCAGAAGACGCACCGTTCGACGGTAACACGGGCCACATCGACTTCTCCGAAAGGAAATTGATAGTCGACCGCCTTGATGGCCACGCAATCATCCTTCACCCGCACGAAGCAATCCGAAACCGTGACATCCCGGCAACCCACAAGGTCAATGCCGTCTCCGGTCCCCAAGTGTCCGATGATGTTCAGCCCTTGTATCTGAACCGACTCACACGCAACCGGAACGACATGCCAGGTTGGTGCACCCAACACCGTAATGCCCTCGATCCGGATATCCCGGCAGCGGGTGGGAAGAATGGCATGGTGCCTCTCGCTTCGGGTGTCACGATCGTTCAGAATGGCCGGATTGGAGGCATCCAGGATCCCGCTCCCGCAAATGCGGATATTCTCTCCGCCATCCATCCGGATACGCCCATGTACCCATGCGCCGGATTCCAGAAGCAAGGTTTGTCCGCTGTACAGCAGGATTTCACCCGCCTCATGAAACCCGGGTCCGAACCGGATCAGATCCGCATCCGGCTCCGGCGTGTTTTCCTGCATACATCCCGGCAAGATTTCCGGTATGTTTTCCGATAAGTTTTCCGGAATGCATTCCGACATGCTTGCAGGCATGCTTTCCGGAACGCATTCCGGCATGCTTGCAGGCATCGGGCTGCATAAAAGAAACAACGGGGTCTTTAGGTTTCCATCAAACTCGAGTGTTACTTTGCAGGGAAGGGAAAGCCGGATGTTCAGCAATTGTTCACCCAATCGCTTCGGTTCGAGACCGAGACGGCCTGGCCTTATCTTGCAGGTTTCAAACGGTTCCGATACCGCCACGCGGACATCGACTTCCCCAAAACCCTGAAAGAGGGCGAAATGACATGCAGGTGTTTGATGTACCTGAACAGGCCGACCCTCGACGGTCACCTGATATCGTTCGGATGGCTGTCGATCAGGAAATTCGGGTATGAGCAGCGCTTGTTCGCTCATGCGATTGCCTCCGCCTTGTCTTGATTCACATCCGCCACAATTCTGCAGGGCGCGCTGTTCAAGGCCGTCATGGAGATTGGGAAGCAATACAGCGTAAACGGGCTGGCGACAGGCAGGGCTGATACACCGACCAGATTCTCGACGGCAAATGCGCCTGCCTCCGCCAATCTGCGATCCACCTCGTTGTGTTCCGGTCCTGCCGCACCGCCGACCACGCCTGGCGAATCCACGAGGATCAGACAGACTCCTTTTTCGAGCAAGCGTTCCAGAAGCCTCATATCAATGGAAGGGCTCTGTGCATATTGCATGGTTCCCCTGAACTGCTCCCACCCTGTACGCAGGATGACGGACCATCCGGGTCCTGGAAGGTTCATTCCAGGCAGGTCCTCAGGAACCGGGCATTCGGTTCCTCCCGAAAGATCCAGGACTGCACAACGGGTGACAAGGCTCTTCATCGGAGCTTTCCACCCGGTATGGTACAAATCCATGTGGGTGATGTCCGGGGTTTCCCCATATTTCGCCATGGGAGCGGTCAAATCAATCAGCATGCGATTCTCCTATCTGACGGATACTTTTTCCATGAAGAAGTTTTCCACATGATTGTTGTGATTCCCGGCGTTTTCGACGTCAACCAGTTTCTCAGAGGTTATCATGTTTTCCTCACCAACGGGAATACATGCTTCAAACTGGCATATATAGCCTGATAGCTTTCAAACGCCTGGTTCGCCCCCGCTTGTTTGTCCCTGTTAGGATATACAATGCCACTGGTACCAGCGGGTTCCACCATATCGCCCCTATGTTCCTTGGTGGCCTGGCTTGATTTCTTGTCATGACCGCTTGCCGCCAGATACGCCGCATCCAGGTCGGGGAACCCACCAATGGCGACTTGCCCGAGCATGGCCGCACCCAGCGAAGTGGATTCAATGAAGTTGCCGGGCACCAGCGGCATCTGCAGGATGTCCGCCTTGATCCGGTTCCAGAGAGCACTTTTTGCTCCTCCACCAAGCGAATGGATTTCAGAGATTTCAAGTCCATAAGCGGACAACATCGCCAGATTTTCCCGAAGCATAAACCCGACGGATTCCAGCATAGCCCGCGCCATATCGGCCCGCGTGGTCCCGAGTGTCAGCCCGAACAGCACGCCGCAGGCAGCCGGATTCGGTTCGGGCGTAAGTTTCCCTTCAAAATCGGGCAACAGGAACAGTCCCTTTCCATAGCCGGAACCACCTTCAGCCAGCCGGTCCAGCAGGGCATACACGGTAGCGCCTGTTTCGATTGCTTCCCGTTCCTCCCGATCCATAAACTCCCGACGGAACCATTTCAATAGCATGCCGGCCGTCGGGCAGTAGGGCAGCATCAGATACAGTCCGTTGACATGGGCCAGAAAGGAGATGCGTTCCGGACGTTCGTAGTCCGGTGCATTGACTGAGGCGGACAAAACAAGCGCCGTACCGGTCGTTTCGCAGACCACCCCCGGATGGAAATTGCCTCCGCCGATGGCCGACGAAACCTGATCCATGCCGCAAGGCACAATGCGCACGTCATTCCGCAGGCCAAGTTCCACCGCAACAGACGGCAGCAGGGTTGCCGCAGCCGTCCCGCAGGGAAACACCTCCGGAAGTTTCGCCGCCTGGAGTCCCACTGCAGTCAGCATCTCCGGCCACCAATCACGCCGGTTTATATCGAACCAGCCTGTGGATGTCTGGATCGCCTCATCGCTGATCGCACGACCGCAAAGCCCGTAGGCAAGCCAATCCACCAGCAGCAGCACCATGTTCGTGCGTGCGAATGCCTCCGGATGATGGCTTGCGAACCATTTCACCTTGGCGGCAGGCATGGATGCATTGTTTTCCGGCATACCCGTGATGCGATAGAACCGGTCGTTCGGCAAAAGGGCGGTCAACTCCGCAGCCTCAGCCTCTGCGCGGCTGTCCAGCCAGATTATGGCAGGATGGAGCGGGATACCGCTTTCATCAACAAAGACGAGTGTTTCGCCCTGCGAAGTCAGACAGATTGCGCCGATGCGGCTGCGGGAACCGGGCAGCCGATCCAGCAGGGTTTTCATGGATGCCAGCATCCGCTCGGGATAAACGCCGGCGTCCAGCTCCATCCAGCCGTTTCGTGGATGCTCCAGTTCATACTCCTTGTTCTCCATGTCAAGGCAACATAAGTTTTCGTCGAATACCGCCGTTTTCATGGCGGTCGTCCCGACATCCACCGTCAGAATCCATTCCATTCAGATACGCTCCTGTCTGCATATAAGATTATATCTGCCTGTATCAGAATTCCGGTTCGTATGACAACGTTTCGGCCGACCACGACAACTGCTTCAACACCACATTCCGAACCGCAATCTGGCTGCAATAGGCTTCAAACCCAATCTTCCCATACACGGATGTGTCTATCGGATCCGGATCGGTCGCTTCGAGCAGCAGCACGCCGTCCACTGCCATGAAGATGTGTCCGTCCGCACTGCCGGTGATGATGTGGTAGGTCCGTCCGGGTTCAACCTGGAAAAGGGGCGTGCCGACATTCAGTTTGTATTCCGGAGATTTCTCGATGCCGACCTTGCCGGTCCACCAACCCTGCAGACCGGACACATAGGCGATTCCCCGCATGTTCGTCTCCGGATCCCAACTGCCGCTCCACATGCAGTTGATGTCATGCGTGCACGGGGGGATGGTTTTCGCATCGAATTCGAGCAGTACATTGCCACGAAAATCCGCACGGCTTACCATCATGCCGGGAGAGTTGTCCCGGTTCATTCCGACAAACCAGCCATCCTGCACATTCCAGTCGGAATCGTGGATTGTCCAGTCGCGGGCTAGCGCTTCATCGGTGATTTCCGGCATAAACAGAACCGGAAGGGATTCCGTGTCAATCTTCTTTCTCATCAGTCTCAGCAACATATTCGTATCCTCCTGAGGTTTTACAGGCCTGATGGATTACGCGATGAAAATGGTTCATCTTCTTGGCGGCAACCCATGATGCCGGTATTGGCTCATGGTTGCTGCCTTGTATCAGACTCGTACAGTCAGCTGATTTTCAACGGACTGTCGTAATCGTAAACAGGCTCCTGGGCGGCACGGCAATTTCAACCCCGGAAAAGGGCAGACGGCGCTGCATGATGCGACGCGGATTGTCCTGAACACAATTGTCCGCAAAAGAGGTTCGGTAGGCATCGAACCGACGTTCGGAGAAACCGCCCGGCAATCCTTCCATGTCCACATTCACGAAAACGCCTTCCAACAGCTCGTTGTAACCGGTGATTGTCAGTTCTCCACCGTCCGGGCTGAGAAAAGCCAACGCCTTCACACCGTCGCATGGGGATGTGAGACCGACCCGCCTGAAGCCCGGCCTGACAAAACGGTAGATATGGCGATAGGCGAAGAAACGCTTTTTGGGTTCGTACACATCCCATGAATTCTTGATGAGGCCGAATGTCGTCCAGGAGGCGTCGTGGTCATGATAGTTGTCGAACGCATCCCAGGCGAGGGCGCCATTCATGCCATCCTCCAGCAGACGGATGAGCCGTTGGAAGGAGACATAGGCAATCAGCCATTCCTTTTCCGTGCTTTGATCCAGGTCCCCGAATTCCGTCATCCAAACCCGCGTGCCCGCATATGCCCCACCCGCACCGGTTATGACGGTTTCCACCAGCGGCCGGGCACTGAAGTCGGAATAGCAATGCATCCCGAACACGGCTATGCGTTCCGCCAAGGCAGGTTTTTTCAGAAAACGGGTGATGAAATCCAGATTATACATGGCTTGCTCTGCCACAACAAGCCGAATATCGCCGAGTCCTTTCGCATCAAGCTGTTTCAGCAGACATTCACAGGCATGCACATAGTTTTCCGGTGTAACGGCAGGTCCCTCCGGAGGACCCAGGTCGGTTTCGTTCAAAGGACCAAACAGATGAAAGCGCACACCGCCTTCATCCCGGAGCCATTTCGCATAGTGGGCGGCCATCTCCGCAAACAGATCGAAGCGTTCCAATGTTTTTCCATCCGAAGCACACATCCACTTCGGCAGAATGCCGCTGAGGGTGATGTAGGGTTCGATGCCGCGGCTGTTCAGCCAGCGTCCCATGGCCGCCGCATCCTGAAATTCCTGTTGGGCATAGGCGGCTGCATAACCGGCTTCGGACATGCAAGCCGGACCGAAGGCACCGTCCGGGTCAATCCAGTCGGACTTGCCGAAGGCATCCAGACGAAACAGAGTGGCGCCGAGATCATCGACCAGTTGCTCCAGAACAGGGATGATCTTGCCTTTATTCCAGTACTTAGAGTTGATATTCACACCGAAACCATCCACCGTCTGATGGCTGACAGACGGATTCAGTGCAAATTTTACATATTTTGTGATGTCGTACATGTTTCCTCCATTCCCCGTACACGCCGCATATGATGTGACATATCAGGTCGCCCCTGCACCATTTTCTGCTTCCGCCGGCGTGAGGATGCGCACCGCTGCAACCGCCGCAAGGTCCGGCAATGCCGCCTCGCCGATCAGTCCCTCGATATGCAGTCCCGGCGCGCGATCGTGTCCGACGGCATGATGGAACTCCCCAGTCGCGCGGGCAGCATCGGTGAAGGTGACCCGACAGTTCCGTAAAATCACGTCTTCCGCCTCGCGGATCAGGAAGGCGGAAAGAGGATGTTTCACAACACCCTTGTGATAGTCCGCGCCGTCCTGCGGTGTGGGCCGCAGATCCAACTCGCCGCCGGGCCATTTGGACCAGCGGTCCACAGTCAGATCCACGTTTTCGAACGTCAGGTTCTGAATGAGACCCGGCCGCCATCCGTACACCAGAATGCCGTTTTCGCTGCGGGCTATCACATTGCGGATGAGAATGTTGCGGACATGACCGATTTCATCCTCCTCCAGCCAAGGAATGGCTGAAATTTTGATCGCTTCGCCATGGCCCCACCATTTCTCGAAAAACAGACGTGTTTCGATGACCATGTCGCTGAAAATGACGTTTTCAATGTCGCAGGACTTGCTGAGGTTGATCGAGAGGCCACGGTTGCTCCTGCGGATGACACAGGCGGTGAAGATGACATTCCGGATGGGCGCGAACACCTCGCAGCCGATCACCAGGGCGGAAGAGGTGGACACCAGCGTGCAGCCGGTCACGGTGACGCCATCGCAGGCGGCATCCGGGTAGGACTCCGGTTCCAGGAAGGTCTTCAGGCAGATGCAGTCGTCGGCCGCCTCGATGTGGCAGCCCACGATTCGGACATCCCGGCAGCTGACGATATCGATCGCGTCATTGTTGGGCATGCGCAGATCGTTGTAGATGCTGACCCCGGAAATGAGCACATCGTCGCATCCCCTGGGTACAACCGTCCAGACAGGGCCATTGCGGATCGTGATATCCCGCAGCACCACGTGCCGGCAGTGGACGAATTGCACCAGAAAGGGGCGCCGATCATTCTCCCGCTTGTACAGATAGTAGGCGTCCTCGTGGTCGACCCAGGCATGGCAGTCTCCATCCAGTGTCCCTTCGCCGGCGATCGTCACATACTCGGCATCCACCGCGCTGATGAAGGCGCACAGATCAAAGAGCCGGTATCGGGTGGGATAGGCCGCCGGGTCGGCACTGGCCCGAAGCACAGCCCCTGGCTCCAGGTACAGGCAGACATGGCTCTTCAGCAAAATCTCGCCGGAAACGAAGGTTCCCTGCGGGACGATGACCCGGCCCCCACCGGCAGCCGCACACCGGTCAACCGCTGATTGGATGGAAGTCCGGTTGTCGAACCCCGGTTCTGTTGTTGCGCCCAGTTCCGTAATCCGTATGTCCACGCGCTTCCTCCTCAGTCCAACATTGGGTGAAAATCAACCCATTTCTGCACGGAATCTCTCCATCTCGGATGCACCGGCCAGAACTCCGATTTCCAGACGGAACTTCAGCGTCCCATAACCGGGAATGGTCCGGATGGTGCCATTCTTCCGTTCCTCGGCCCGTCCGAGGATAAAGGAATTCGACGGTTCCAGCCCGATAACGTAATCGTGCGATCTCGGGCATTTCCACTGCACGAGAATCGGCAGGTTGTCGGATGAATAGCGAAGAAAGGCGCCAAGTCCAAGACGATCATTGAGCACACCGGCAGCATGGACCGGGAGGCGTTCTTCTGCAACGTGGTAGAATACATGCTCCGGCGCACCGACGACGGGAGGACCCATGCGATTCCAATCAGCCAGTGCTTCCGGCGGCGTGGCAGCATGCACACGGGTGTGCGCTTTCGTCCGGACCACCTCAGCCCCCTCATCCACCAGCGGAAACCCGAAGTTCGCATGATACAGCAGCATAAACGGTTCTTCCGCCGGTTCCAGATTTTCGAGCGTGTCCTCGATGATCAGATGGCGGTCCAACAGACCAACCGATATTTCCCGCGTCAGGCGAAGGTTGTAGCCGAACAGCATGGATTCGCGCATTGTCCCGCGGATGCGGATAAGGAAATCGCCATCTTCCCATTCCTGCCGAACGGAAAGGTTCTCAGCCGGCATCAATCCAATCCGGCCGTGTTCGGTCCTGTACAAGCCTTCATCCAAATTTGGCGGCCCAGTGCTGGCCAGGCCGCAGGTGTAGAGCATGCCAGCAGGCCATCGGTAGAGGAACTCACGGTCCAGCGGGGAGGCGAACCGCTCACCGGTCAGGCCGTTTTTCGAGAGAAATCCCAGATTTGTTCCCCGCCAGGACAGGTCCAGCAGGTTCATGCATTGGTCGGGCAGCACGGTAAACCGCAGACCCGCGGCGTTGTACACTTCCAGTGCCTCTGTCCCCGCGGCCCGTCCGGAAGAGAACCTGAATGGTCGAACTCCTGCCACCTGATCAATCCCGCCTATTTTTCCGAGCAATCTGTGTTTTTCATATCTATCCATTGCATTACACCTCAACATATTCTACATCAAGATCACTTTTCACAGCCCGAGATATTCCATCTCAAACTTCTCTTTTCACACCTCGACATATTCCACATCCAGCATGTCGCAGAGCATCCGCCAGCGGTTCGCGCAATCTCCCAGATTGATGACCTCGTGATGCGTGCCGCCATTGCGGAGCCAGCCGGTCACGCAGGGACGGACACCGCTGTCGGGTTTGAAGAAGATATATGGCATCTCGCAGTTGACCATGTCGGTCTTCGGCAGAATCTCCCCTTTGGCGACCACCAGCCGGAATTTTTCTCCGCCGAGGGAAACCAGCGAAGTCAGTGTCGCGCGGCCGTATTCCGGTGTGAAAATGGGCGTCGGCGGATTCTCCAGCCCGCCTTCTCCCAGAAAGCGATCGATCAGACGCGGTTTCTGATCTTTGCGGCAGGTGGCCCAGTTTCCTTCCCCCGCATGGCAGAAAATGATGTGCTCCTGCTCAAAGTCGATGGTGTACATTTCCGTGAAGTTGGCGCCGCCGTCCGTAATGACATGTCCGGCCGCCACCATTGTGGCGCACATGATGTCGCCTTCGGCCGCGTAGCCGTATCCGTCGGCCATGAGGTGCGAAGCCGCCATCAGGGGCAGCTGGCGGAAACGGCCGTCCTCGGCGAAATGGTCGAACTGTGCGGTGAACGCGGCATAACCTCGCTCTTCCAGAAACTTGCGGAATCCAAGATACATGCGGGTCGCTTCGGCGTGGCTGGCCCAGGTGAGTTTCGGATCCACCTCGAACGTTTCCTGATCCCGTGAGATGGAGGCTTCAATCTCTGTTTTTTCAACCTTCATCATGGCGCTGTGGACAGACCCGAGTGTTTCGTGGCAGAATTCCGGTCCAATTTTTGAGAAGAAAGCCATATCATCCGTCAGTATGTCGTTCATGCCTTGCATCCGGCCCAGTACCGCCACCCGCATATTCCGGAGCGCACGACGTGTTTGCGCCGCCTTCGCGAAATCTGTCACAAAATCCGGAAACTCTTTTTCCAGACGGTTTCCGACAAAGAACTGGCATTTCAGACCCAGCCGGACAATTGTGTTTGCATTGTCCTGCGCCCCATGGATGCCCTGGTTCACCGTCAGCCGCAGTTCATCCCAGTCCGTGCCGATCCGCTGGTCCGGCTGAACCAGGGCCAGCGCAATCGGAAGGTTGTTTTCCTGCAGCGCACGCAGAATCCAGGAGCCCTGGTGATAGGTCAGCAGGACAATCAGGATGCCATCGAGGTCGTCCCGGCTGTTGTATCCTTTCACGATGCGTTCCGCACTCTTCCGGTCCGTGGCGGGTTCATCGAACACGAGCTCCACCGTTTCGGCCACTGCATCGACAAGTTCACGGGCATAGTCCGACTGCCGTTTCGTGATGCCGGGGAAAACAGGTTCATACCCGCCAGCCATCAACCCCAGCAATCCCAGTTTCGGCTTTGCCGCTTCTTTCATGTTTGACGCTTCCATCATGACGCATTCCTCCTGTATGACTCTTCATCCACGCAATCGGCTTCACTCCATGGCGACCTGTATGATTGCAATCCACGCAATCGGCTTCATTCCATGGCGACCTGTATGATTGCAATCCACGCAATCGGCTTCATTCCACAACGGCCGACCCAGCTCCCGTCAACCCTCGAAGAATGCCTTCATCGCATGGTTGCAGGGCATGTCCAGAATCGCCGCGACGAATTCCTCCGCCTGCTTCCGCGAGGTTGTCCAGGGATCACACATCACCAGATCCACCAGGCGGTCCCGATTGCCGGTTTCATAGGCCAGCAGTTCCGTTTCCACCGTGGCGATCCGATCCCGCCAGAGGCAGGCCATGACCGGTTTCGGCAATCCGTCCGTACGAATGCCCTGGATGCCCTTGCGGCTGACGAGGGCGGGGATTTCCACCTCGAAATCCTCAGGAATGCCTGGCACGAGCGAGCCGACATTCGGAACATTCACGATGACCACCCGCTCCACATCGCAGGCTAGTGCCTCAATCAGCGGGACCATCGGTTCGTCGGACGGGATGTCGGAGAAAGCGTCCATGACACGAACGGAACGATCCGCCACGACCTGACGGATTTTTTCCACCTGGGCGAGGCCATGGGTGAAATACCCGTCATACCAGGTTTTCGGATCCTCATTCCAGCGCGCTTCCTCCCCATCGGTGTGATACCACCAACCCCAGGAACCACCGCCCGGCGTACAGGTGTCGCCAATCGGAAAGACACCGTACCGCCGATACAGATCCACAGCCTTGGGTCCGTTCCCGTCACTGATGCCGGCCGTCTTGAAATAATCGGCGGACTTGTTCTCCACCCAGTCCTGCAGCAGAGGGAGCGCGTCCTCTCCCTTGTGATAGAATTTCGTCAGCCAGACGAAATGGTTGACCCCAACGCATTCGAAGGTGACGTCCTGCTTCTCCATTCCCATGGCTTTGGCCAGCCAGTACACCCCTCCGAACCCGTGGCACATGCCGACCAGATTCGCCTGCGGATACTTGCGCTTCAAATGGGTGACAGCAGCCAGCACAGGGTTCGCAACCAGGATGTACCAGGCATTCGGACAGATCTCCAGCACATCCTTGAGAATGGACTCCATCAGCCTCATCTGGTGCCAGTTGACCCAGAAAGCCTCATCATGGACGACATGCAGGCTGCCGCCAAATCGGTATCCATGGCGATAAGCGACCTCCCAGCCTTCCCGCAGTCGGGCGTGACCATAGTCGAGTGCCACATTGATGACGAAATCCGCGCCTTGGATTGCCTGCCGCCGGTCCATGGTTTTTTCAATACGGAGCGGATGTCCGGTTTCCTCCGCATACCGGACACACAGGCCCGTGATTGCATCCAGCCTTGCCTCGTCCACATCCATCAGGCTGATGGTGCTGTCGCGCAGGTTGTCGCAGAGGCAGATGTCCTTGATGAGATTGAGGGAGAAGATGGCGCTTCCTGCGCCGATGATGGCGATTTTTTTCATGGTGCTCCTTTCATTTGGGCATGAAACATGCTTTCACGGAAAATCGGAATGAAATCAAACATGCCGGAATGGTAACAGGTGCTGAAACACGAAATCATGCCTGGTGCACATCAATCCCGCGCTCCGAGAACAGACGGACTTCCTGTTCGTCCACCTCCGTATCCGTGATGATTCTGTCCACCTGTCCCAGATCATCAACCTGTGCCAGACAGGTGCGTCCGATTTTCGTGTGATCGGCCACCACAATGCATTGCTGGCAGTTCGTGAACATGTGACGGCTCACTTCCGCCTCATCAAGCTGCCAGGTCGTCACACCGCCGGATACGCAGAGCCCGTCTCCCGAATAGACCAGTTTGTCGAACCGATACCGCATCAACTGTCGAACGGCATCATCCCCATACGTGAACTGCTCATCCGCATGCAGGAATCCGCCGAGCAGCAGAACCCGGATTCCGGTCCGGCCGGACAATACGGAGGCCACGGGAATGGAATTGGTCAGGACAAGCAGTTTTCGTCGTTCCCTCAGTTCCATCGCCACATGCAGCGAGGTCGAACCGCTGCTGATCAGGATGGAATCGCCTTCCTGCACAAAACCTGCAGCAACCTTCGCAATCCGCCGCTTGCTTTCTTCATTCGTTTTCATGCGTTCTGTCAACGGAAGTGCATGGTATCCCCTTTCAAGAAGTGCCGCTCCGCCGTGAATCCGCTCAAGAAGGCGCTGTTTTTCCATTTCGTTCAGATCATTGCGGATGGTCGCTTCCGAGATGGAAAACACGCCGGCAAGCTCGGAAACCCGGATTTTCCCACGCTGTTTCAGGATCTCCATGATGCGGATTCTTCGCTCGTCCACTTCCCATTCCAATCGATTCGTCTCGTTTGCCATCTGAGCCCCCAGAACACGCATCCGTTGAATACGCTTTATCCGTATTGCTTTCGTTTAGCTTTCATTTGAATCTTATATAACCTTCATTTCATTGTCAATGGTATGCGCTTGACGAATGTATCCATCTGCTGATATTGTCGGACAATGAAAGGCTGCTTCTGCTGAAAAAGCCGAAAACAGGCTCTTTGCAATAGCAGCAAGGTTGGTGGACATGGAACCCTGGTTGCAAAAC
>JAIFNI010000209.1 GCA_020047785.1 Clostridia bacterium | reverse complement strand
CGTTTTTCAGCGGCTTCCAGCAGCATCCGGCTTTCCATCCGGAACCCGGACCGGCAGAGGATGGTCATGGCGGCGTCACGGATTCGGACGGCTTCATCGTCTGTCACGAGGGAAAAGTAGGGGTATTGGCGGTTCAACATGGCGTACCTCCGTATGATGTCAATCAACTGTCAAATTCTCGGCCTTCACCAAATGATGTCAATCAACTGTCGAAACTTCAGCCTTCACCAACGCGGAATCTTTCGCATCCGCACCCGGTCCGACCACAAGTATGACGCCGGTGACAATGAACGCGCCGACCAGATAGAAGACCCAGGTGGGCGGTGTGAAGGGATAGGACGGGAACAGGGAGTGCAGCAGGAACCCGAAGACAAGGGCGAAGATGACATAGGTCACATTCAACGAGGCGGCCTTGGCCGGGCCGATGAGGTCGATGGAACGGTAGTAGAAGATCAGGTCGATCAGCATGTTCAGGGCAAAGACCATCGTGATGAGCAGGGTAACCGGATTTCGGAGAACTTCCGCGACGAATCGATATCCGTCGGGCATCGCAATGATCGGAACCACCAGTGCGGCATAAATGAAGGTGGACGTCAGGGATCGGATGAAGATGCACTGCATGCTGGTCAGATCGGAGTTGCGCAGGCCGATGGACAGAATGACACCTTCGCTACCCCATGCAATGGCCGTGACGATGGAGGTCAGAATGCCGATGGACAGCAAGGGCAGCGCATCCGAGGAGGGATTGGTCAGGGCAAGGGTCACCATGCCCACTCCGACGAGGGAGACGCCGATCCAGCCCTTCAGGCTGAGCTTGTCCTTGAGGATGATGGCTCCGCCGATGGCGGCGATGACCGGATAGATGGAGGTGATCATGGCCGGCCAGGCAGGCCCTGCGAATCCGACGGACACAGCGTACAATGTGGTGGCAATAGGGCCGGAGAACATGGCGCTGAAGGCCACCCAGGCCCAGGCGCTGCGACCCTTCTTCGTGGACAGCGCGGAGAAGGTGCCTCGGATTTCCTTTCGTGCGACATGGGCGCCGGTCACGAAGATCAACGTGAAGATTTCCTTGAAGAAGGCGGCCATACCGGCTGCGCCTATCAAACCGAGCTTGAACGCCGTGTCGCCACCGACAAACGGGACCATCAGCAGCAGAAGAGTCATGATGTGTGGGTCGAATCCCCAGAACAGGCCGCCCATAAGACCGGCCAGAATGCCTTTCCTGTTTCTGTTTTTGTTCATTTGGTGCTCCTTCTACGGCAGCATGCCGTCCGTATAAATGGATCAATTCCCCTGCAATTCACGTTTCGCGGCTTCAACGACCTCCTTGTAGGCTCGGAGTTCGGCATCGTCCAGCACAGGGGGAACATAAGAGGCAACCGCCCGATCATATCTGCCTTGAGCCGCTTCCATCAGCTCCTTGTCACGTTTGCGTTCCTGCGCGTCCCCTTCATAGGGACCGCGGTCAAACAGTTTTGGTTCCCATAAATCACGGAAATGCTCGAAGGTATGGTCGGTTTCGATGTAGTTTCCGTGCACGCCGATTTCGTCAATCAATTCGAGCGCCAATGTCTCCGGAGACACCTCGATTCCTTGGACGGTGCGGAACAGGCCTGCATTGAGATCAAAATCGAGCATCAGCTGGGCCGGACAGATGGAAGTGCCGGCTTCCAGCATGCCGTAGTGGCTTCCGACAGCGCAACCGGTGAAGGAGAAGAAGGCCATGCTCTTGTAGGTCTTGTCGGCCAGCGCCTGCATGCCTGGGGTTTTTGCGTCGGTATAGGTTGCGCTGTTCTCGGTGTGGACATTCATGCCGTACAGCACGTTGTATACCTGGAAGAGCACACTGTCGACGAGAAGCGCCTCCGGACTCGAAAAGAGAATGCGGGATGTTTTCATGTCGAAGGAAGCGGAGACAGGAACGGAATTGAGAACAATATTCTCGTTCAGCACCCAGGCCGGCAGCCAGCCGCCGAACATTTCGGCCATGGCGACTGCGGCGCCACCTGCAAGCGTGACGGGACAGTTCAGACCGAGAATGGGTACGCTGTTGGACCCCCAGAGGCGGATGCCGTTTGCCTTGTCAATTTCCATCAGGATGGCCGCGGCCCGTGCGTCCAGCGTAAAACGGGTCATGGAAGCAAAATAGTGGTGGTATCGGACTTCCCGGTTCTCCCGAATGCCGTGCAGCTGTTCGATGAACTTTAGTTGGCCAGGCATCATCAGTTCAATTTCCGAAAACGGCTTGTCGGTCAGCGCAAAACCTGAAGCAAGACTTACGATGGGCTCCAAAACCGGTGCGATGGATTGCTCGATGTCCTGGGAAACATAAAGGGGGGCGACCGCCACCGCTTCCGGCAGCATGTGCAACGCTCGTATCATCTGGTCGTTGTCTGCGAGAGTCGCCGGTCGCTTGCATCCGGTCGGCCAGTCGAAGAACGAGGCGATGTTCCGACCGAGCGACATGCCTGTCGGTATGGGGCGGCGGATGATTTCCGGCAGATTCGTCTTGTCATAGGTGCCGTACCGACGGGAAATCAGCTCCGAGGATTCGCCCGTCGCCGAGGCGCAGGCGCGGGCTTCGAGCTTTTTCCATATATCCGGGGTGACGGAGACATGCTGTCGGGAAAAGTCCACCTTCAGGCCTTTTTTCGCGCAGGCTTCAAGCAGCTCCCCGTTCTGGATGATCAGACCCTCCCGGCAGAGAATGTGCATGGCGGCATCACGGATCTGTTCGATTTCGGAATCCGTTACAAGCCGATGAAAAGGGTGTTTCATAATCATACCCTGCTTTCTCGTTCTTTTTGTAGGCTTTTTCCGTGTGGTTCACTTGATAGCGCCTACCATCAGCCCTTTTATGATGAACCGCTGGAGGGAAAGGAACAGAACCATAACAGGCAAAATCGCGAGGACCATGCCGGCCATCTGGTAGGTGGGGTCATTGCTGTAACGGCTGACCAATGCGGCCAGTGCGACAATGATGGTCTTCGACTTTTCGTTTTGCAAGTATAACAGGGGAAGAAACAAATCGTTCCAGTATCCGATGAAGCCCATGATCAGGTTTATGATGATGGCAACCCGACCCATTGGCACGATGATGCGCGGCACCATGGAGACGGTGGAAACGCCATCGATGCGTGCGGATTCGATGACTTCGCCTGGAATCGCCCGAAAAGCTGCCGTCATAAGCAGAATGCCGCCGGGAATACCCCCCGAACAATAGGATAGGATGACGGACCAGGGATTGTTGATTAGGCCCATTCCGGAGAAGACCACGTACATGGGGATCATCGTGACCTGTCCCGGAATGAAAGTGAAGAAGAGCAGGAACAGGAAGAGGAAACGACTTCCTCGAAAAGAGAGCTTGGCGAAGGCATAACTGGCGAATACTGCAAACACAGTGATGATGACAAGACTGAAGACGACAACATATAGTGTGTTTGAGAACTTCTCGACAATCTTGAACTGACTGAGCATGGTGACATAGTTTGTCAGGCTCCAATGGGTGATTCCGGGACCAAACTGGTCTGCAACATAGTGGGGTTTGTCCTTAAGAGACGTAACAATCAGAAAACACAGCGGATACAGAAAAGTCAGCGACATCAGGGTCAGCATTGTGAACACCGCAATGATGCGCAGGGTGACCGGTTTCCGTCTTGCTTGCATGCGTTCAATCCCCCCAGTCATCCAGTTTGTCGGCGGCCAGCATCTGCAGACGGGTGACGAAAATGACAATCACGGTCAGGATCATGGCGAGGGCGCAGGCCATTCCGAGTTGGTTGCCCGACACGAAAGCCTTCACATAGATCATGTAGTCGATCGTCGTGGTGGAGCGTCCCGGTCCGCCTTTTGTCATGGAAAATATGACGGGGAAGATGCCGGTGAAGACCCAGATGACCGATACGATCAGGGAGTATTCGACGGTTCGCATCAGCATGGGAAGGGTCACGCGCAGTAGCGTGCGCCAATAGCCCGCGCCGTCGATGCGTGCCGCTTCCAGTACGGAAGGGGGAATGGCGGACAACCCACCGGAAAAAATCAACGACTGCCACCCGATGTTGATCCAGACCAGGCACAGTATGAGGATCGGAATGGATGTCCGGGCGTCCGCCAGCCATTCCACGGGCTTCTCCAAAATGCCGGACTGGACGAGTAGGCGATTGACTGGTCCTGAAAAACCGAAGAGGATGGTGAAAAGAAACCCGATGACGACGGTGGATAAAACCTGCGGAAGATAAAAGACAGTTCTGAAAAAACGCCAACCGGGGGTCTCCTCATAGAGTAGAACGGCTACAATCAAACCGCCCGCGATTTGAAAGGGCAGATACAGCAGTAGGACAAGTGTATTACGGAGAAGAATCCAGAATTCGGTCCCTGTCAGCAAGGTGACATAGTTGCGCAGGCCGACGAAATCATGCCGGGATAATCCGTTCCAGTTTGTGAAGCTGTTCAGGATCGCCATGGCGAGCGGATATGCCTTGATGAGCAGAACAAAGGCAAGAGAGGGAAGGACCAGGAGCAGGGCGACCTGCTCCGTCTTTCTCTGCTGGAGAGACCGGTGTTCCTTCATGTAGGTCTCCTTTTCATTCTCCGAGGAGTTCCTGTGCTTTGGCGTCCATAGCTTCTGCAAATTCTGCAGGGGTCATTTTTCCGGTCATGCAGGAAGCGCCGAGAGCATAGTATTCGTTGACAAGAACCGGATCCATGGCGAATTCATGCCAGGTTTCCGCCTTTTGGCCAAGTTCGAATACGGACTTGTAGACGGGGTCGTTTTCCCACCCGAAGTCTGTCAGGGAAAGATCGTTTCTGGCCGGAAACTTGGAAATATGCTTGCCGAGCCGGATGCTGTTTTCCCGGTTGTTCAGCCAGGACAGTAGGTCCACGCATTCCTGAGGATAGGAAGTGTAGTTCAGGACACAGAGACTTTGGCCCAGACCGCCGGCCTCGAAGCCGGGTTGCTTGACGTCCGCGCTGAAATCAGGCAGGCGAAGAATGCGCAAGTTGTCTCCAAGGTATCCCTTTGCGCCCTCGATGTCCCAGTTGCCTGTCGGGTACATGGCAGCCTTTCCATTGTAGAAATCGAAGCCCGGATCGGCCTTTGTGGTGTAGTCTTCGTTCAGATATCCCTTCTTTATGAGTGTCTGCAGGGTAGTGAACAGGTTCAGAAAACCAATGTCATCTGCGAATTTCGTTATTTGCTGTCCGTTGGAGGACAGGCGCTGCAGTCCTTCCTGCTGAGACCACCATTTATTAAAGGTGAACGAAACGGCGCCATTGTAACCGCCGTCGGATGAGACGACCGGCTGGTAGCCTGCCTGCTTGATTTTTTCGCAGGCAGTCATGAAATCGTCCACGGTTTTGGGTGGATTGTTCTCGAAATCCAGACCGGATTTTTTGATGA
>JAIFNI010000201.1 GCA_020047785.1 Clostridia bacterium | reverse complement strand
GCAAGAGCCATTTTTTCCGGCAGATACGTCAGGTCCTCCACGATGTGTCCGGGAAAATCATGGGCATACTTGTATCCTTTTCCGTAGCCCAGGTCGGCCATCCCTTTTACAACCGCATTTCTGAGGTGCATGGGCACCTCTCCCGTATCCTTGCTGCCGACATCCGCCAAAGCCGCCCCGATGCCCACGTAACTGGCGTTCGACTTCGGACTCGTCGCCACCATGACGGCCGCCTGCGCAAGAAGAATGCGGGCTTCCGGCATTCCGATCATCATGACGGCCTGAGAGGCGGCAACAGCCAGAACAAGCGCATTGGGGTTCGCCATGCCAACGTCTTCCGACGCACAGATCATGATGCGTCTGGCCAGAAACTCCGGTTCCTCTCCTGCATAAATGGCTCTTGCCAGATAGAGCAATGTAGCATCCGGGTCGCTTCCGCGCATGGATTTGATCATTGCGCTGATATTATCATAATGCCCTTCCGATGATTTGTCGAAACGGATTGCTTTTTTCTGCACACAATCCACTATGACTTCCCGCGTAATCTCCAAATGGCCGGATCCGCCGAAGTCCGAGGTCAGAACCGCCAATTCGAGCGCGTTCAGGGCAATTCTGGCGTCACCGGAGGAAACATTTGCCAAAAAAAGAATCGATTCCTCGTCCATGCCGATGTCCAGTTTCCCGAAACCACGTTCCGGATCTGTCAGTGCGGATCGGATGATGCGTTCAATGTGGCGCTCCTCAAGGGGAATCAGCATGAAGACCGTCGATCGGGATATCAGTGCCTTGTTTACCTCAAAATAGGGATTTTCCGTTGTGGCCCCGATCAGGACGACTGTTCCGTCTTCCACGGAAGGCAGCAGTGCGTCCTGTTGGGATTTGTTGAAACGATGGATTTCATCGACAAACAGGACGCAGCGCCCTGTCGGATTCAAAAAAGTATTGGAAGCCTGTTCCACAACTTCCCTGATATCCTTCACGCCTGCGGTGACGGCATTCAGCTGCTGGAAGGTGGCCTTTGTTGTACGGGCAATAAGCCGTGCAATGGAGGTTTTCCCCGTGCCGGGCGGTCCGTAAAGGATGATGGAGGAGATGCGGTCGGCCGCAATCATGCGATTCAGGAGTTTTCCCTCCCCGATGATGTGTTCCTGACCGACAAATTCCTCCAAGGTTCTTGGTGCCATGCGGTAGGCAAGCGGTTCCCTGCGGACGCTCATGAATCCGCCTCCGGTTTCCGGTCTGCCGGAACTGGCCCGTTCATCTCAGGATTGCCGTTTTGCAATGACGGTTCACCAGCTGTTTTTCCATGTCTCCGCCGCTTTTTCGGGAGCAGGCCGAATGCTTCCAGAACCTGCTCCGGATGAGCCTTTTCATAAGCGTCAAACATATCCGGACGTTTGTCCCGCGTCCGTTCCAGCATCTTCAGAAAACGCCATTTCTGAACCTTTGCATGATGTCCGGACAACAAGATGTCAGGTACAGTTCTGCCATGATATTCTGCAGGCCTTGTATAGTGTGGATACTCCAGCAGGCCGGCATAGTGGGACTCTTCGGCGTACGATGACTCCGAGGCGAGAACTCCATCGACAAGACGGCTCACGCAGTCGATGAGCACCATCGCGGGAAGCTCCCCGCCTGTCAGGACATAATCGCCGATGGAGACCTCCTCGTCGACAATCTCCTCCAGCACCCGCTCATCCACCCCTTCGTAATGACCGCAAAGAATAATCAGGCATTTCTCTTTACGCAGACGCGATGCCATGGCTTGATCAAGCACCTTGCCCTGGGGGCTCATATAAAGAGTTCGCGGCTTGAAGCCAAGCCTGTCCACGGTTGCCTGCCATGCATCCACGATGGGCTGCGGTCCCATGACCAGGCCGGTTCCACCGCCATACGGATAGTCGTCCACCTTCCGGTGCCGACTTTCCGTATAATCCCGGATATTGGTGGTCTGCACGGTGATCAGGCCACCTTCCCGCGCACGACCGATGATGCTTTCACCCAGCATCCGATCCATGCTTTCGGGAAACAGCGTGAGGACTTCAAACCTCATCGAGCAGTCCCTCCGGGAGTTTGACATCCATCAACCCCGCTTCGATATCAACTTTCAGGATGACATCCTTCAGGGCGGGAATCAGGATTTCCTTCCCTTTTCCGGCTTCCGTCAGCACGACATAGACATCGTTGCTGCCTGTCTCCAGCACCTCCGTGAGTTTGCCGAGTGCAAGGCCGTCCTCGCGTACTGTCATGCCGATGAGGTCGCAGATGAACCATTCATCTTCGTCCAGCTTACGCGCGTCCGTACGGGACACCCATATTTCACGGCCCTTCATGGCCTCGGCGGCAGACATCTCATCGACATGGCGGAGCTTGAGCAACACGCTGTTCTTGTGATACCGGACCCCCTCCACAAAAAATTCCTTCAGAGGCGTATTCCTGTCAGGACTCTGCTTGTCGCCTTTGCCAGCTCCTGCGGGTGACATATCCACCAGAATTCTGTACAGATATTCAAAACGGGAAACGTCGGAAGTGGCAGGGTTGACCTTGATCTCACCCTTCACGCCATGTGTGTTCACCATACATCCGACTGAAAGATATTCCTGCATTGGGGCCTCCTGTACCATTGGATCCGATTGAAAAAAGTGCGCCGGCAAAACCGACGCACTTATTATACCATAGGGACTTATCACGCGAAATGCGGTCTGGAGGTCACTTGTCGACGAGTGGCTTCACGACTTCCTTGATGGACCACTTCTTCAGTGTGATCTTGGTGCGGTCCACGCTGGATTCCACGGTAATTTCATCGTCCTTGATGTTGACGATCTTGCCGCAGATGCCGCCGATGCTGATGACATTGTCTCCGACAATGGCGCTGCCGATGAGTTCCTTTGCCTTTTTGTCCTTCTTGCGCTGCGGCATGATGAGCAGGAGATACATGAGACCCAGTGGTACGACAAAGATGAGGAGTTGAACCAGCATGCTGCTTCCGCCCGGTGCAGCGGCTGCACCGGTGGTGGTGCCGGCAGTTGTATTCGACGCTGTGCTTGCTGTAGCCAGAAAGGTAGTGAAATCCATTGAATTCTTCCTCCGATATCGGTGCGGTTCCCATCGGAACACTTGTCCGACGCCGCTGCATACCTGAACATTATACACGATGGGTTCGATTTTGTACAATTCTACCGATTGGAAGAACATGAAAATCCAGACACTTGAAAAACCAGACAGTTTCCTGTTTTCGTCTCAGAGCGTATATCCGTACTTCAGGAAGAACTCCGTGCGGAATTCCGGCAACCGATCTTCCCGCAGCGCCTGGCGAATCTGTTCCATCAGATGCAGCAGGAAATGCAGGTTGTGCCAGGTCGCAAGACGCAATCCAAGCAGTTCTCCAGCCTTGAACAAATGGCGGATATAGCCGCGTGTATAGTTTTTGCAAACATAGCAGCCGCATTCCGGATCCAACGGGGTGAAATCACGGGCATATTTCGCGTCACGAACAATGATTCGGCCGTTCGCCGTAAAAATGGTGCCGTTCCGTCCGATTCGCGTCGGCAGCACGCAGTCGAACATATCTATGCCGCGCAGTGCGCCGTCTATGAGATAGTCCGGACTTCCGACACCCATGAGGTACCGGGGCTTCTCCTTCGGCAGATGCGGAACTGTATGCTCCAGGATATCATTCATGATGGCACCGGGTTCCCCGACAGAGAGACCACCGATTGAATAACCCGGAAAATCCAGCTCGACCAGCTGTTTGGCGCTTTCAATGCGGAGTTCTTTGTAGGTACTGCCCTGCACGATGCCGAACAAAGCCTGGTCCTCCGGACGTTTGTGGGCTATCTGACATCGCTTGGCCCACCGTGTCGTCATTTCCATGGAACGTTTGGCATACGGATAATCACAAGGATACGGCGCACATTCGTCGAAGGACATGATGATATCCGCGCCCAACGCATTCTGTACTTCGATGGACATTTCAGGAGACAGGAATTTCTTTGAACCGTCAATGTGGGAACGGAACGTCACCCCATCTTCCTTGATATTGCGGAGGCTGCTGAGGCTGAAAACCTGAAACCCGCCGCTGTCGGTCAGGATGGGTCGGTCCCAGTGCATGAAGGCATGCAGGCCGCCCGCTTCCCGGACAATCTCATGACCGGGCCGAAGAAACAGGTGGTACGTGTTGCTCAGGATGATTTCGGCGCCGACTTCCTTCATTTCCTCAGGGGTCATGCCTTTTACGGTAGCCTGTGTGCCGACGGGCATGAAAGCCGGGGTCTCGATGGTTCCATGGGGGGTGTGCACCCGGCCCAGTCGCGCCCCGGTTCGGGCGCATGTTTTCATCAGTTCGTAACGGATAGCGGGCATTTGCAGTTCTCCTTAGCCTATGCGAACTTGGTGCCGCGTCGGTGAAGCGGATACTCGACTGAGCAATTGACGCGATTATTCCCCATCATAACACAGTTGCTCACGCCTGTCTGCCCGCGAAACGAATCCATGGCACCAAACACGCAGCAGAACAGACAGAAAACAGGAAGCAGCGCAAACGCAAAAAGGGACAACAGGCGCATGGCACAGGTTTCCCTGCAGCCATGCGCCTGTTGTGCGCTGAATGGTTCCGGTTCATTTCTTGACTGGATTCTGGTTGTTCCGGCTGTAATCGGAATTCATGTATGGATTGAACGGAGGTTCCGCGCTTTTTCCATTCACAGGTCCAGTACCCGGAGAGGGAGGCGTCTGATTGAACTTCGCATCATATTCGCGATAGGTCTGCTGGCCGTATTCGCGCCATTGTTCGCGGCTTTTTGCTTCGTCCCAGCTCTGCTGTGTCTCTTCCGCATGCTGGGTATCGCCGTTTTGATTCCAGTTCGCACCGCGTGCCTGCCAACGTTTTCCATGGTGAGTTTCCCCAGGCCTGCGAATCAGGGTGAGCAGTCCAATCAGAATAAGAATGCCTGCGAGGACATACTTGCCGGATCCATAGTTTCCTGACAAAAAAGTGCCGAAGAAGGAAAAGAAGGAGATTCCACCGAGTATGCCAACCGGTATCAGCAAGCCGCGATTCTGCCGTTCCCCGAAAATGTACAGGAGAAGCAGGCCAACGGCGGGTGCCAGGACGAAACCGGGCCACAGGATGCTCCAAAGACCCAGAACAGAAGACAGGAAACAGGTGATGCCGACCGTACCGAGTATGCCGATGGGAACCAGCAGTCCAGGGCTGTGTTCATTGCCGAACAGATACAGGAGCATGAGCCCCAGTGCGGGGGAAAGGATGAAACCTGGCCATACGTAACCCATCAGGTGGAAGGTGCTTCCAAGCAGCAAAGTCAGCCCGACACCTGCCAGGATGCCACCCGGTACCAGAAGCCCTGCGGATGACGGACCCTTGGACAGGAAACCGGCTATGAAGAA
>JAIFNI010000018.1 GCA_020047785.1 Clostridia bacterium | reverse complement strand
ACCATGGCACTGCTTTTCACGGTGGTTGTGATGGGAATCTTCTTCCGTCGCGCTTTCTGTGGCCTGATCTGCCCGATGGGAACCCTGCAGGAAGCATTTGGCCGGCTTGGCGAAAAAGTCTTTCGAAAGCGGCTGACAATTCCGGTTCGCCTTGATTCTCCACTGCGCGCACTGAAATATGTCGTGCTGGCAGCCAGCGCTCTGATGGCCTGGGCCACAGGTACGCTGTGGTTCCAGATCATCGACCCGTGGGCAGCCTATGGTCATCTGATCAACTGGCGTGATTTGACAGGAGCCTATCTGACAGGATTCGTCATCCTGATCGTATCGCTTGCGGGTTCGTTCCTGTATGACCGTTTTTTCTGCAAGTATCTTTGCCCGATGGGCGCGTTGACGGCCATTGTCGGAAAATTCGGATTCATGCGCATCCATCGCAGGCATAGGAGCCAAGAAAACCTGCAGGTTCCCGATGCTGAGGATACCTTCGCAGATATCACTTCGTCATCGTCATCATCTTCTTCATCATCATCTTCTTCATCATCTTCTTCATCATCATCATCATCTTTTTCTTCTTCATCTTCTCCCGCTTCCCTTTCCTCCTCCCCCTCCGATACCTGCATCGACTGCGGCATCTGCACACGCAAATGCCCGATGAACATACGCGTTCATGAACAGGATGTGGTGAAGCAGTCCGAATGCATCGACTGTGGCCGCTGCGTCGCGGCTTGTCCGGTTCCCGGTGCGCTGGAACACAGGTTCTTCGGGAAACGTGTCCCAGTGCTGGTTGTCATGATTCTTTCGGTTGCCTTGTACTTCGGAGCCATTCTCATGCTGCAGGCATTCGGACTGGACCGGTATTCCGGGGGAGCGGAAGCAACGCTGCGGGAGCTGGCGAAACAGGAAAACATCACCCCTGCGGAATTCAAGATGACATACGGGCTTCCCGCAACCCTGTCCGACAGGGCAGGAATGGCTGAGATCCAGCGGCTCATTCCCATTTCCGTCATTGCGCAGCAGAATGGCATGAGCACGGCGGATTTGAAGGCTTTGTTTCATCTGTCTCCGGATCTGCCGGATTCCACCGCGTGGGAGCCGACACTGGATACCGTTCCGGCAGGCATTTTTGCTGCTTCCATGGGCATGGACTTCGAATCATTCCTTGCCGCATACGGTCTGGACAGCTCCATCACGAGCGATACACCCTTCCGGGAGGTTCGGCTGCAGCTGGAAGCACTCCGGGAGGGATCCACCACGGAATCATCCGGAGACTGTGCGGGTGAAGGCGGATCAGGCTGCGCAGGAGAGTAACCACCCACCACAGGACACAATTCCGGAAAGTCATGGAATTGTGTCCTTTTTCATTCCTGGAACCGATGATTGCTCTTTTTTCTGTCACGGAACAGGTAAAGGGATAACAGCATCATGACCGAAACACCCGTGAACGCTGCCGGAAAGCCGGCCAATTGAATGAAAACACCCCCAAGAAGAGGAAGTATGACATCCAGCAGGTTCAAGGTTCCCCGTAGACCGATGTAAACGGTGCGCTTTGCAGGGGGTGCGATTTCCAGCAGATAGGGTTCAAAACCGATGCTGCGTCCGCTTGTCACGGCTCCAACCAGAAAAAAGAGGAAGGAATAAGGAACCGGCCCCCCCATCCCGAGCAGCATGGCCAGCAATGGCATGGCTGCACCGAAACCGATGCAAAGTCTTATGACGGAACGGCTCCCGACTTTCGCGGAAATCCATCCCCAGAGGATATTGGAGGACAGACCTCCAAGGATCTGCAGCAACAGAAAAGCACCCATGTATTTCTGAAAATCCGGAAACAGCTGCCGGGCAAAAACAAGATAGAATGGAAGAATCATCAGGCTGAAGCTGGTGATGTTTTCCACAAGAATGAATCGGGCATACTGCGGGTCTTCCTGGATGGTTGTCCATGCTTCCCTGAACATGCCGGGTGATTTGTCGCCATTCTCCGGAAGACCGGCAGGTTCCGGCTCAACCGGTGAAAGAGCTGAATTGTTCGGTTCGTGATTGTATCCGCGTGTATCCTTCACTGCCAGAAAACCAAGTGACCCGACGAACAATCCACCCGCGCCGATGACAAAGAACACGGCATATCTTTCCCAGGGATTCAGGGATTCCACTGCCAGCAGGCGTGCAACCAGAACCCCGCCAATCAGGGCACCTACCCCCATGATGAACTGGCGGACCGAATACAGCCTCCCCCGGTCCGTGTCGGCAAACGTGCGGCCTACAAGGTCGGAATAGGCTGTCCCCGCCAATCCCCCGCCGACTGCAAAAAGAAAAAGGAGGACGAACAGGAGAGCCAATGCCGGAACCGGGTCTTCTTTGCCCAACAGATAAACCGTCGCGGCCATGCCAATGAAAGCAGCCGTTCGAAGGTAAATGCCTGTCAGAAGAAATTGTCTTCTGCCTGTTTGTTTTCTCATCATGCGGCTCATCGGCAGGTTGAACAGGAGAGGCGCACCCAGAAGCACCGAATAAAAGGCCCCGAACAGAATTCGATTGTCCGTCAGTTCAGAAATGAGCCCTGGCAGAATCGTGTTCAGTTCCATCATGGACAAGGTGATGGCAAGGAAAAAACCATGCCACAGCCATGGCAGCTGCTGTCTGATCTTGCTTTTCATGCTGTTCCTCCAATCCAAATCCACACGCCCGCACCGCGCTTCTGCATGTGACTTACCCAATTATCCCCGTTTCGATTGCCCTCTGATGTAATGAAGTCACCCGTGAGATTGATGATTCACTCAGAAAGATCGACAAATCATGATGAGAAGACACAATCTTGTCATATTCTTGATATATGATGTGAAAACAAGGGCAAAAAGACAACGAAACCTTTCCGTGGTTCCGGCCAATCATCGGCAACAAATGGAAATCAACGGGTATATGGGAGAAGCGCATGGCAGAGAATGAAAAAACACTCCTGATCGCTGATGACAACCAGGACATCGTCGATATCCTCGAAACTTATGCAAAGCGGGATGGCTACAAGGTTCTGCGTGCCGGTGACGGGTTTGCCGCCCTGGAGGCATTTCACCGTGATGCGCCTTCCCTTGTGCTGCTGGATGTCATGATGCCGGGAAAGGACGGCTTCGCAGTCTGCCGGGAAATCCGCAGCACCTCGGACACGCCCGTGATCCTCATCACAGCGCGTGGAGAGGATGCGGACCGGATCATGGGACTGGATATCGGTGCGGATGATTACATTGTCAAACCTTTCAGTCCCGGTGAAGTCATGGCGAGAGTACGCGCCGTGCTAAGGCGCCTGGCCGCTCCGGAGGCCGGAAAGACAGACTCCGTGCATTATGGACGGCTGTATGTCCGCCTGTCGGACTATGTCGTGAAATTCGATGAACAGCAGGTGAACCTGACAAA
Source organism: Clostridia bacterium (assembly GCA_020047785.1). GTDB lineage: Bacteria > Bacillota > Clostridia > DSM-8532 > DSM-8532 > JAEWSN01. Next base: position 2,006 of record JAIFNI010000018.1, on the reverse strand, counting down.
AAAAGAACTTGAAATCTTGTGGCTTTTCGCGACAAATCCGGGCAAGGTGTTTTCCCGCGACAATCTGCTCAGCAGCATCTGGGGTTTTGATTATTTCGGAGATGCCCGCACAGTGGATACCCACATCAAGCGGCTGCGCGCCAAGCTGGATGCCATGCCCGGCATGCCGGACCCTGCATGGGAGATCAAGACGATCTGGGGAGTCGGATATAAGCTTGATCTCAAGACAGGAAACGGATGACGGCAGCTGACAGTCCTGGGAGGTCTCCATGCGAAAAAAGATTTCACTCCAGCTCATTGCTGGTTTTACCGTGGTTGTCACGGTGGCCGTGCTCATCATCGGCATGATTTTCATCAGCCTGTATCAACGTGCGGCCATCGACACAAAAAAGGAAGACATGCTGCAGCGCGCGCGGAATCTGGCACCCCTGCTTTCCGACTATATGGACGGGAGCGGAGTACTTCGGGGCATGGGCGGCTTTTTCCGGATGATGGACGCCGTGAACGATATGCAGCTTTGGGTCCTGGATGCGGAAGGCAACGTGCTTTCCCTGCCCGGCATGGGCATGTCGGGCAGCCTGACCGGCAATGCTGGCGGCCCTGGAAAAGCTGACGCTTCTGACACATCAACCCTTCAAATGGCCGACACGCTCCATTTGGACGGGATCAAGGCGCTGCCTGTCGATGCGGCCGATACCGTTCATACGCTTCTGACAGGCAAGGAAACGGAGGACGAAACATTCAGCGACGTCTATGGGGAAGCAACCCTGACGATCGGCGTCCCCATCCTGTCCGAAGCTGGAGATGTTCTTGGCGGCATACTGATGCACTCGCCCGTCAAGGCGGTCACACAGGGCGTCATGAAGGCATACTGGCTTCTGTTCTTCGGCCTTGCGGCAGGTCTTCTCATTGCCATTCCGCTGGGTACGGCATTTTCCTTCCGATTCACCAATCCGTTGATGAAAATGAACCGCCTGGCACATGCCATGGCTGGCGGCGATTATTCAGTCCGCACTTCGCTCTCGAGACCGGATGAAATCGGACAGCTTGGCGATGCGCTCGATCAGCTTGCCGCTTCTCTCGGGATAGCCGCAGAAGAAAGCGAAAAGCTCGAACAGATGCGCAAGGACTTCATTGCCAATGTTTCCCATGAGTTCCGGACACCGCTTACCGTCATCCGGGGTTCTGCGGAAGCATTGAGGGATCTCGAAAAGTCCGATCCGGCTGAAGAGAAAAAGCGGCTCCATGCCATCCTGTCCGAGACCGATGGCATGAACCGCCTCGTCGGAGATCTGCTGGAACTGTCAAGACTGGAATCGGGACGTGTGATGCTTCAACCGGAACCCTTGTGGCCAGGTGAAGTCCTGGATGATATCTGGCGCGGTCTGGCCGTGATTGCAGCCCGATTTTCCATCAGCCTGACCAGAGACATTCAGGAGGGTATCCCCCCCATCCTTGCCGACTATGGAAGATTCAGGCAGCTGCTGCTCATCTTTCTGGACAATGCGGTCAAACATGCTCCCGCCGGCAGCAGCATTCGCGTTTCAGCGAGGACGGTGGCGAACAGGGTCGAACTGCGAATCAATGATACAGGACCGGGCATCTCTCCGGAGGATCTGGTTCATGTCTGGGAGCGGTTCTATACGGCAGACAAGGTTCGCAACAGCGCAGGAACGGGATTGGGCCTTTCAATTGCAAAACAGCTTGCGGATTTGATGGATGCGCGTGTTGCGCTGGAGAGCAAATCAGGGGCCGGGACAACAGCCATCATCAATATGCCTGCGACCGACATGCCGGCTGACGACTGAACAGGTTCAGATGTCCATGTCTTTCCGCATGCATACGCTTGCAGGTCATTATGTCCGGCCTATCCCAGAAACGATCGCACTTCAGGCAGCACAACCTCGCTGTGCTGTTCAGGGAACCAGTGGTTGTATGCAGGATAGAGCACGATTCTGCAATCGGCGCGTGCCTGCAGAACTTTTTCGAATGCCGCCGTCGAAGCG
>JAIFNI010000024.1 GCA_020047785.1 Clostridia bacterium | reverse complement strand
CCACAAGGCACGGAATCACGTGATTCGGTGTGTGAATGGCACATATTGTGCCATTCACATGCAGGATTCCAAAGGAATCCTGCATAACAACGCGTATAAGCGCGTTGTTACACCAGAATCAGTCTTGAAAGTATCCAATTCATCCTGCATGGTTTTTGTTACGACAATACCTCTTCATCAGATGACCCGTTGACTCCCGTGAAAACGAAAATCGCATCGCGCAGGAATTCCGCTGCGCCTTCCCTCCGAACATCGTAGTGTTGCCGGAACCGCTCATCCTCCACATACATCTGGCCAAGTCCGGCGTGGTATTCGGGCGTATATTGGTCCCACCATATCCCAAGCCATTCCTTGTGCAGCCGTACCGCTTTCTGTGCAAGTTCCCCCGCCGGGTCCCCGGTATCCATCGCCAGGACCAGCGTGTCCAGAATCTCCTCGGACAGGGCCGAGGCGCGATCGAGCTGTTCCTTCGTCATATTCATCACCTTTTTGTTCGACTTTTCTACAGTATCATCCCCATATTTTTTGCGAACTTCCCCGCCATATCTCCGCTCATTGTCGTCTATCATTTCCTTCTTGAAACCCTCGAATTTTTCCCTGTCGCTCATTTCGATGCTCCCTTCCGCAGCGGCCAACGTCTTCTCGATATTAACAAGGAGACGGTCCAGCTGGGTTCTCTTTTCCAACAATTGCACACGGTGGTCCTTCAAGGCGGATATGCCGTCAAAAACGGGCTTGTTGAGCAGGTCGCGGATCTGCTCGAGGCTGACGCCGAGTTCCCTGAAAAACAGGATCTGCTGCAGTCTGTCCACTTCCCCCCGACCGTAGATGCGATAACCCGAACTGTTGATCCTCGCCGGCTTGAGGAGCCCCATCTGGTCGTAATACCGCAGTGTCCGGGTGCTGATTCCCGCCAATGCCGCCAGTTTCTGAACGGTGTATTCCATTTTTTCGCCTTCCGATCATCCGGTTTACATCGACATTTTCACGCTTTGCCAGTCATGTTTTTTGTTTTGCGAATGCCCACAAAAAGAGAATACACCTTGACGCAACGTCAATGTAAAGGGTTATTTTCAAGATTTTTTCAAGCGCACTTCAGTCCACTGCGGCATTCACCGCAAGGTCTCTCCCGGGATCATTGCATGCGGCAGATACAACGATTCAGGAGTCCTGCCTCCAATGCTTTCGAGAAGCATCCTGACAGCCGCATCCCCCAGGTCATTCATGGGAATATCCACAGTTGCCGGACGAGGACTCACATAACGCAGAATGTCGAGGTTGTCGAATCCAAGCAGTCCCAGATCACGCGGCAATTGAAACCCACGCTTTGTGAAAAGATGCAGCATGTCCAGTGCATACAGGTCGCTGGAGCAGACCAGCACGGTGTCGGGTTCCGGACCGGGAATGCAGGCGTTCATGAGTTTTTCGGACGGCTTCCGGTCAAGCAGTCTGAAGGAACCGGCGGGCAGGCCGAATTCCGAAAAGGCAGACCGCGCCCCTGCCAATCGCTGTTCCTGTGCATAAAGATTTCCCTTCCCTGCGCGAGAAAGAGACGGAGCGAGGAAAACCAAACGACGGTACCCACGTGCCAGGACTTCACAAATCGCATCATGCATGGCCCGGAAATCGTCAATACCGACGAAGGGGAAAGCATCCTTCCCGATGCTTCTTTCGGGGTCAGTCTGTCCAATGGTTTCATCAGGTATCCGATTCCCTGTAAGGACAACCGGGATCCTGGCTTCCCTGAGCCGCCGGACAAAAGCCTCCCCTTTCTGAACCGTGCAGAGGATGACGCCATCCACCCGCCGACCGGCGAGTTGATCGAGGCAATATTGTTCCTCAATCGGATCCTTCCCCGTGAGCATGAGCTGTACATGGTATCCGGCCTGTCGTGCGCTTCGCGTGACGCAATTCGCCATCTGGGCGAAAAATCGATTCTCCAGATCGAACAGGACGAGGCCGATGAGCCGATTCCGACCGGTTGCCAGACTGCTGGCCGAAAGGTTCAGCCGAAACCCCATGACTTCAGCCTGTTCCAGAATGCGTCGCTTCGTTTCCGGCTTGATGCCCGGCCGGTCGTTCAGGGCGCGATCCACCGTTCCCTGTGAAACGCCGCAGGCCAACGCCAGATCGAGGCTTGTGACATTCTTTCCGTCCTTCATGCCAAGGGTACCAGAAGTGTTTCACCTGCCTGCAGGATGAAACCGTCTTCCAGTTCCACCACGCCGTCCCGAATGTTGGCTGATACAAAGCGGGATTCGCTTCCGGAACGACATTCAAGCACCAAAGCGCGAACACCCTGATAAGGAACGGATGAACCGGGATGGTTTTGCGTCTGTCTCATCATGGCTTTCAGGAAGACCTCTTTCCCGATATCCAATTCCTGCAGCGCCATGGCTCCGGCTTCGAGGTGCAGTTCCGCTTCATTTTCCCCAAGCGCATAGGTGCCCCAGCCGGGTGCAAGCGACCAGAAGCACTTGAAATTCAAATGATTGGCATGGCCCTGCACATGATTGTCCTGACCGATGCTGTTCTGCCCGTTTCCAGGCTGACCGATGCTGTTATGAATGAATGCATCCCGACTGATTCCCGGCTTCATTTCCTGGACAGGTATCTCCACCGGTCTGAATCCGATCCTTCCACGCGGCAAATCGAACGAGAACCCGGAAAGCGCGTTCAGAAGCGCATAACTGGCCATGGAACGGGCATAATTGTTTCCGCACTCGAACTCATTCCACGGATTCCGTTTTTCGCCGTCAAACCGGGAGCGGATGACGCCGATGATCTCAAGGCCCTCCGCCACCATCCCTTCCTGAATCATGTGAATGGCAGCCTGATACTCGAACCCGTACATGGTTTCCTCGCAGTAGGGAGCGGGAACAACCGGCTTTTTCACGCCCTCCGGCCAATCGCAGATGACCACGCCGCCTTCGTCATTGAGGGAATACAACCGGCACGGATTGAAAAAATCGCGGAAGGAACGTTTGTAATTGTGCCTGAATATGGTCGCCAACGCTTTCTTCACCTGGTCGGGACGGAAGATTTCACCGAGTCCATACAGATTGGCATGCCATTGCGCCAGCACCTGATCGATCGCACTGCCTTCCCCGATCTGATACTTGATCTCCTGGGCTTCATCATTCCAGTAGGCCGTGAGGGTGCTGTCCCCCAGCAGGGATTTTCCATTGTCATAGCGCTCAACAATCGACTTGTCCGCCAGATCGATTTTCTGCATGTAATATTCGCCATTGAACAAGTGTTGGTCCGCCCATGCTTTCCCTTTTGTGAAAAGCGCACCATATTCTTTCGACGCAGGCACATCCCCCAAATATTCCGCCATTTCCTTTGCAGCCTTCAATGCGCCGAGGTACATGCCGGTCAGCCAGGAGTTCGGACCAAAGAGTTCCATATCCAGCGTGTGATGCTGACGGCCTTCCATGATGCCGTCCCTGTCCGCATCCCATCCGTCTTCATTCGTTGCCGCCCACGCGAAGGAGATGTTTTTCTTCACGGCTTCCCAATGTCCCTTCAGCCATTCGGTGTCGCCGCAAATCTTCCAATCGCGATACAGTTTCATCACCCCGCCATACTGGCCGTCCACGCAGGGGCGAAATGCCGATTTTTCACGCCCGAGGGGAAGCTGCAGACGAAATGCCATCCCGCCGTCCTCGCGCATATTGTAATGGTAATCCAGATCACGCATCGAGCGCTCCAGATTCGGAAACAGGAAGGGAAGCGCCTGTGCGTAATTCCAGACATGCGTGCAGGACCCTTCACAGCAGCCTGCATCACAGCCGCAGCCTTCCCAACCATAGAAGGAACCGTCCTCAAGCCGCAGGCAGGTCGGCGTCTTCAAAATGGAAATATTGGCGGAAACAGACTCCAGGACCACGTCCGGCAAGGTAGAGGAGAACAGCGCATCGTGGAAGGCTTTTGTCTCACGGTACAAACGAGACCATTCCTTCATGGCATAACGGGCAGTAGCAGCGCTGTTCTCGAATACGGTCGCATACCAGTTTTTCCAGTTGCCTGAGGTGGCGCTGCAAGCGCAAACCGAGGCGTCTCCTGCGGCACTGCTCCCGCACCCGCAGCCATCGGCCCCCTTTTCTTCCGGCAGCGGATTCCAATAGTTTGTGCTGTTGGGAAAATTCCATGTCAGCACAAACCGTACCGTTTTGGTCTTTCCGGGTTCCACTGTGACATGGGCTGTCAGGGTTCCCATGTCCCCCCGAATCCCCGGATCCATCTGATACGTGCGGTTCTTCAGATTTCCGGGTGCAGTGAAGTCCCTCCAAAACACGCCAAGGCTGTCGAACCAACGGCCTCGGAACCAGTAATTCTGGCATGCGGTTGTTTCGGCATCGGTGGCCACACAAAGATCGCCGTATCCTGTATTATCCGTTTCGGCATCATCGGAGCACAAGTGCAGGAATCGAACACCTTCTGAGCATTCAGTCCTATTTTGCAGGGAACCCCGGGTAAGGGGATTTCCGACAGAAAAAGCAACTGTATACTCAATCGTTTCGGATTCCGTATTTTCCAGAGCGATTTCAAAAAAAGCGGCAGGAAGACTGGAATCATTTTCATTCAACGGAATGAAAGGATTCCATGCGGAAAGTGCGGCTTTGCCCGGGAAATGGGGGTCAGAAAAGGACATGCGGGCAAACGGATAGGCCCCTTCGAAGACCACATCGCGAAAATGAGGGACTCCCGCCAGTGTTTCACGGATTGGGCCCCATCCGTAACCTACATACATGGTCCGGCCATAGTTCCCCATGAAGGAAGGTTGATAATCGCCCTGAAGCACACGGGCACCGAGCACTTTCCCATGTCGCTCCGCCTTGACGGCGAAGTGAGTGAAGCCGTTGACCGAGCCTTTGTTCGGCCGGTTGAATATCTCCCAGTCGATCAACTGGCCGTTGCCGGACAACCCGATGCAGCCACTCCCGATTCCCCCAATGGGAAAGGAGATTTCCTTCGTTTTCGCGCCTTCATAACCTTGCATGCCCATTGTATTCCTCCATCCGATCCATCGCGCATCCCGGGATACCGTGTACGTACACGAAAATCATAACAAACAATAATCCAGGCAGCAAGTGGATAACATTCTCGCCACAGCAAGTGGATAACGGTCTCGCCTCAGCAAATGGAAAGAAGATTTATCTTTTTTACACGAGGTTTCTCAGAAACAGATCCACCTCTGTCTGCAGTCGCTCTGGTCCATCCTTGACGCACAGGCTGTCAAAGGCTTTCACTTTTTTTCCATATTCTGCTTCGAAGGCATTCCTTACATGCAGATACTGGTCCTTGGGTGCCATATGAAGTACAAGAAAGGCGGCTTCCTTCATTTTTTTTCCGTAATCCCGCAGAAATGTGCGGATGGGACTCGCATAGGTGCCAGCCCAGATGGGGC
>JAIFNI010000077.1 GCA_020047785.1 Clostridia bacterium | reverse complement strand
AGGGTGTATTGCCACTTGGCACGGGCGAAACTGTTGTCGATCAGGATTTCCAGGAAATAGGTCGCGGCGCAGAGGACAAGCCCGGCGGCAATGCCCCATGGCGAGGACCAGACGAGGAAGAGGAAGACAAAGCCCATCAGGAAGATGTTTTCATACCAGTGGGCGATTTCGATGAGTGCCAGTGTGGAACCCGAGAATTCCGTCGTAATGCCCTTTACCAGCTCCTGATGTGCATGGTGCGACATCGACAGGTCAAAGGGTGATTTGCGCAGCTTGATGGTCAGGACATAAAGGAAACCTGCGAAGACACCTGGCAGATAGGGCAGAAGGGGCACCTGCACGGAGATCAGATCCGATACGGTGAAGGACCCGATGCCTGTTCTGCCGGTAGCCAGATAGAAACCGATGGCCACGAGGAACATCATGGGTTCGTACGCCATCATCTGCATCAGTTCGCGGATGGCGCCGATGCTGGAGTATGGCGAGTTTGCCGAATAGGCGCCAAGCACCAGAAAAATGTTCGCGAGGGTGAGGGCGAAGATGACCAGCAGCAGGTCACCGCCGGAGAAAAACAGGCCTCCCGTGAAGATGACGCCGGCAAGGAAGAAAAGAATGTAGAAGTTCTGGACGTTGTTGACGGCGACGGATTCCTTTTCGAACAGCTTCATCACGTCGTAGAAAGGCTGCAGGATGGGGGGGCCGTACCGGCCCTGCATGCGGGCGGTGATTTTCCGGTCGACGCCGGCGAGCAGACCGCCGAAGACGGGAGCCAGCAGGATGTAGGCGCATACGATCATCCAGGTTTTCAAAGGACACCTCCCAGCGCCATCAGCAGTACGACGGCCTGTGTGGCCGCACAGATGACGACCCCGACCAGCATCAGCATTTTTTCATTCAGGTATTTGTCCATGTACCAGTTGGCCAGATACATTTCCTTCGGTTTTCCGAAAGAGTCTGTGAAATGGCGGTTGTCTCCCTGGTTCACGCCATTCATGTAAGCAGTGACAATTTTTTCCTGTTTCAGCTGCACGAACACGTACATGCCGACCGGCACAAACAGGACCATTCCGAGCATCAGCAGCATGATGTTCGTATTGCCGGAGGACAGGATGCTCTGCAGCTGCGGGCCGTAGAACCCTTCCAGGTAGGGCTCGATGATTTGATTCGAGATGATGGGGAAGATGAAGCACAGCCCGATGGTCAGGAGCGCATGGATGCCGAGGGAAACCCATTCGTCCTTCTTGATGTGGTTTTTGAGGCGGGCGCTGTGGTCCAGCACGGCCACAATCTTGCCGAGCCATTTCGTCCAGTAGAACAGGGTGGCCGCGCTGCCGAACACCAGCGCCATCACAACCAGGACATTGTCCGAATCAATGAACGCCTTCAGGGCGGCCCATTTTGAAATCAGCATGCCGAAGGGGGCCAGAAACATGCCGGCAATGCCGATGGTGAGGAAGACGGCCATTTCCGGCAGTTTCATGATGAGGCCATGCATGTCTTCGATATCCCGGCTGCCGAGATTGTGCTCGACGGTGCCGACGGACAGGAACAGCAGGGACTTGGAAACGGCATGGAAGATGATGAGCAGGATGCCCGCCCAGACGGCCTCATAGGTGCCGATGCCGCCGCAGGCCACAATGAGCCCGAGATTGGCGATGGTGGACCAGGCGAGAAGTTTTTTGCCGTCGGATTGGGAGATGGCGGCCAGCGAGGCAATCAGGAACGTGATGCCTCCGACCATCGCGACCATCAGGCCTGCGATGTTTCCCATGAGAATGGGAGAAAGACGGATGACCAGATATACGCCTGCCTTGACCATGGTGGAGGAATGCAGCAGGGCGGAAGAGGGAGTCGGTGCCACCATGGCGCCGAGAAGCCAGCTTGAAAACGGCATCTGCGCAGCTTTCGCGAGACCTGCAAAGACAAGGAGCGCGGCCGGCACGAGAACGACTGTGCCCTTCAGGCCCATCTCAAGCAGCACCGAGAGTTCCACGGTTCCGAGATAATGGCCGGTGTAGAAGAGGCCGAGGGCAAAACCGACACCGCCCGTCAGGTTCATGATGAGGGCGCGGAAAGCGTTGGTGACCGCTTCCTTCGTACCGGTGTACCCGATCAGCAGGAAGGAACACAGCGTGGTGACTTCCCAGAAGAAATACATCCAGACAAGGTTGTTGGAGAAGACGATGCCGAACATGGCGGACAGGAAGACGAAAAGCATGCCAAGGAAATAAGGTGTCCGGTCCTTGTATTCCGCATGATGGTGGTGGTAGTCCTTCATATAGGCGATGGTGTAGACGCAGATCAGGCTGCCCACCACCCCGATGATCAGGGCCATGATGACCGCCAGCCGGTCTATGACCAGATCGGTTCCGACTTCGATGCCATGCGCGTCCGTCAGCTCGAACCAGACGAGCAGCGGTGCCTGGATCAGGGTCAGCACGGTGGCCAGAGGCTTCTTATGCCTGGTGGCCAGAACAATCACGAAGATCGCCATGGTCACGTCCAGGGCCAGCATGCCATAAGAAAGCCATTCGGACTCGATGCGGAAGGTCCGGCGTGTTCCCATCGTCTGCAAGGCAAGGAGGACGGAGCCGGCTGCGATCAGCAGCGCGGAAACCCGGACGATGAAGTCTCGGATCTTCGCGTTGCGGACCGCAAATATCAAGGAAGCCGAAAGGAGGGGGAAGAGCATGAGAAAAAGGACGACATTCACGGAATCACCCCGTTTTCATGAAATTTTGTCGTGTCATGGCCAGGTTTGTCACTGAGATTCGGTATTGCCAGGTTTGCGGAAATTGTATGGCCTTTATAAACCCATCCCATTATAAATTGGATTTTGTATACACGCAATCCTCCTTTTTTCTCTGGCGGACTGCGGCTTTTCATTCGGAATTCTGTCACCTGTCCCATCTGAACCTGTTCCATCAGCCGTCCCTTCCTGCATCTGTTCCGACTGCACATGCTCCATCTGTCGTTCCTCCCTGAACCTGTTCCTCCTGTAGCCTGCTTCCCATGTCCCCTGCTTCTCCGGTCCCCTGATTGCCTGCCGTGCCGGGCTGTGATATCGTGTTGAGGTGGTGCGGCGTGCCGGCAAGTCTGTTGTCCATCCGACACCTCGGCCGGGGGGGCCTATATGAAGGAACATATCTATACAATACCCGTGACGGAAGCGTTCGAACAATCCTGCGAATGTCCGCTCTGCTTCTGCCAGCGGAAACTGGAGGAAGATGCGCTGGAATATGAACTTGGTGCGGCAATGATGGAGCCTGACCACCGCATCGGCACCAACAAGGTCGGTTTCTGTGCGCGGCATTATGAAAAATTGTACAATCTCCAGAAAAACCGCCTGCCGTATGGGCTGGTCCTCGACACGCACATGGAAGAGCAGAACCGGATTCTTGCCGACGCATACCGCAAGGTCGGGGACAAACTGGCCAAGGAAAGCACGGATGGCCTGATGGAACGAGTGAAGGGCGGGGTGTCCGGAAGAAAGAGGGTCGCCGATACCCTCACGGCGGAACTGTCAGGCATTCTCGCCCGCCTTCTGGAAGGATGCGCCGTCTGCAATCGGGTCTCTCACACGATGAAACAGTTTGCGGATACCGCCATCTTTCTTTTTTTCAAGGAGCCGGATTTCCGCAGCAAGGTGGAAGAATCGAAAGGATTCTGTCTGCCTCATTTTCGTCTTCTGTTGGATTTGGCGGGCGAAACGCTGCCGGACCGGAAAAAGGCCATGTGGCTCCGAACCCTTCTGCCGCTGCAGCTCGAGAATCTGGAACGCATCCAGGGAGATGTGCACTGGTTCACACAGATGTTCGATCACAGGAACCGGGAGGCGGATTGGAAAGACTCCCGGGATGCCATCCAGCGGGCGATTCAGAAACTGGGCGGTCCGTTGGATTTGATGTGATTGAATTTGCATGCGGGAGAAAAACCGGCGGGAGGAAACGCAATGGATGCCAGACAATATGATTATGAAGGCCTGAAGGCGGTTATCTCGAAACTGCGCGCACCGGACGGTTGTCCCTGGGATCGGGAGCAGACCCATGAATCCCTGAAGCGTTATCTCATCGAGGAAACATACGAAACACTTGAGGCCATCGACTCCGGCGATTCCGCGAGAATCTGCGATGAGTTGGGCGATGTGCTGCTGCAGGTGGTGCTGCATGCGCAGATTGCCTCGGAAACCGGTCGATTTACCCTGGATGATGTTGTCAATGGGGTTGCCGCAAAAATGGTTGCCCGGCACCGTCATGTGTTCGGTGACGCGGAAGCGGCCACGGCCGCCGATGTCCTGAATCTGTGGGAAGACATCAAGAAGAAGGAAAAGGGTCACGCCTCGCATGCGCAGAACCTCCGGGACGTGCCTCCCCACCTGCCTGCGCTGATGCGCGGCTACAAAGTGCAGCACAAGGCTGCGAAGGCAGGCTTCGACTGGGATCACATCGATGGCGCCTGGCAGAAGGTGCATGAGGAGATCGCGGAACTGGAGGCGGCTGCGGCATCTGGAAACAAAGCCCATATGGAAGAGGAGCTTGGGGATTTGCTTTTTGCGGTGGTGAATGTTTCGCGATTCATGGATATCCAGCCTGAACTTGCCCTCACGGGCACGATTGAGAAATTCATCCGGCGTTTTTCCGGTGTGGAGTCCATGGCGGCCGCGGATGGACGCAAGCTTGAAGAGATGACCCTTTCCGAAATGGATTCGCTGTGGGACAAGGTGAAGGCGCGGGAACGCACCACGCGAGAGAATGATTCGGAATGAAACAGTGCATGGCATCGCGAGTTGTTCCATGTTACCTTTATCGTGGTGTGACAACGGAAGCATGAACCTGAAAGGAAGGACCTTTTATGAGAATCGACAAATTCCTGAAAGTGAGCCGTATCATCAAGCGCCGCACCCTTGCCAACGAAGCATGCGACCGCGAAAAGGTCATGCTGAACGGCCGCGTTGCAAAAGCCGGCGCGGAAGTGAAGGAAGGCGATGTCGTAGAAATCCGTTTTGGGGAAAAAATCACACGATTTCGGATTCTGAAGGTGGCGGAACACATGCGCAAGGAAGAAACGGCCGAAATGTACGAAATTCTCTAGAAGCGGTACCGGGAGGCATCGGCTTCTCGCCTTGAAGGCTCCATGAATTCAGGAAAACATCAGACAGCCTCTCGCAAAAGTCGCCTGCGGAAACCCGGTTGGGTCATCCGGCAGGCGACTTTTTTGTTTGCTCGATTCCGGAATCAGAGTCGGAAAAGTGCTATCTCCAAGCAGATGCAGGACCTGACCGCGCAAGCCTGGAATCATGACACCCTCGGCTTCCGCTTCATCCAGACCAGCGTAGAAAACGAATATGCCGCCATCAAGAACGTCAGCGACACCTACAGCCGTTCCATGCGCTGCGGCGTCGGCGTGACCGAGAACTACGACAAGA
>JAIFNI010000026.1 GCA_020047785.1 Clostridia bacterium | reverse complement strand
AAAACATCCAGCATTTTGGTGTGGAGGGAAAGGAAGACAAGCATCCGTTCGGGTTTCCCTATATTGGCTTTCCAAGCTTTGAAGGCAATGAATGGGCCGATGATCTCTCCGTTCTGACTTATAAGCGTCAGGTGCCGTTCAACCACCCCGTGCAATGGCGGGGCCGCATCACGCAGAGCCTTCGGGAAGGCAGAAATGCGCCGTTGATTGCCTCGGACGACCAATTCCGGACAATGGTCCTCTCTCCGCTGGAACCCCTGCTCCACGGAACGGTATCCATCCGGCACAATCCTCCGTCTGTCAGCTGTGGCCTGCCGCGCGCACTCAAATCCCTGCCGGCGGGCACGGTTTGTCAGACGCTTCTGGCCTACGGGCAGGGCATCCGGGACACGCTGGATCGCTGGGGAGCCCTTCTGAGCGAGCACCATGGCATCCGGCGCACACCCCCGGATGCGGACATCCTGCTTACCCATCTCAGTTACTGGACAAATGCGGGTTCCGCATACTGGTACAATACGTTCCACCGCAAATCATACGAACAGACGTTGATTAGGCTGAAGACGCACCACGAAAGGATTGGCCTGTGTTTTGGAAGCTATCAGCTGGATTCCTGGTGGTACAAGCGCGACCAGGACAATTATACGGGAAGCATCACCGAATGGTCGCCGCGCAGCGAAACCGTGCGCCGCAATTTCAACACCTTCGTACCACCGATCAGCAAACCCCGAACGCTTCTGTTGTTTCAAAACGACCGGATCTCCGGGGTGCAGGAGATTTTGAACGCACCGCTTGGATGCCACTTCAAGCAGCTCTCAAAAGATTCGGCCTACGTGGCAGCGGATCCGGAGGGGTATTCCTGCGAAGAATTTGCCATGCCCCGAACGGAGGAGAAGGCCGTGGCTCTTTTTCGGACGATGTTCACGCATCCGCGCTGGAGACTGGCATTCGTGGTGCACGACTGGCTGCAGTGGATGAATGACCGCCATTCCGCCTTTCGGGACCCGGAAATGGCTTCCGGATATTTTCGTGCCTTGGATCGCGTGCTGATTGAAACCCCGGCGCCGGACAACAGGTGTGGCCATGTGACGCTGCAGCTTTGCATGACACAACCACATATGACCCTCCACGCCGCGGCCATGAAAAGTGTGACCACCATCCGCAGCACTTCGGATTCCTACAGTTTTTTTGTGGAAGGACCGAAAAGGTGGTGGTGGCATCTGCATTCCGCCAGTCTGATAGAGGCATTGGGCAAGTACGCGTTCTTTGACAATCGAACCAGTGGCAGACGCCCCTGGCGGTTTTCATCCGGAAACGCGGAAATGGAACTGATCTGGCTCGGGCTCTCCTGCGGACCCATCGGTCTGGGGGATGCCATTGGCCGGGAACGTCTCCCGCTCATCAACCGATGCATCATGCGGGACGGTGCCATCATCAAACCGGATGCACCCGCCCGACCGTTGGACCGGCATTTTCATCTGAATCCTTGGGTGCCAGGAGGCCGTCAGGGTGTCATGATTGCCGCATCCAGCCGGATTGCGCTGTCGGGGTCTGGAAGAGTCATGGACAACACCTATCGCATACACTATTTGCTCGGGATCGGCATGCAAGCCAAAGGCGGACGAACCGAACTTTCCTTCTCCCTGAGGGAGGCGGATGCGATGCCTGACAGGGCATATGCCCTTCTTCATTTCGAGTCCATGTATTCGGAGGTCGTGGCCGGCAGCGCCGAGCTCTGCTTCAGAACGGGTCGACAGCGTTTCCGTTATCTGATCGCCGCACCCGTCATGGATGGCATTGCGTTTTTTGGAGATGCCTCCAAACATGTCAGCGCAGGGAAATTGTTGATTCACAAGATTCTTCACTCGCCCGGAACCTTGGTTGTCCAGGGAACCTTGGCAGGGAATACGCCTCCGCGTTGGGCGTTTCATGCAACGCGACGTGTATGGGAGGCGCGTTTGAACGGGAAGAATCTGCCCTGTCAGTGGCACGGACAAACTTTGGTGCTGGAACCCAAAGCCGCGATGGAAGGCGCCTATTCCCTGACGATTCGTTATGAAGAGGACAAATGAATTCGTTCAACTTGATGCGAATGGGACGTGAATGAACCGAAAGGGATTCGGTGTCCAGGAAAGAGGTTGTATGAACATCACAGTCGCTGGAATCGGTTACGTCGGTCTGGCCAATGCCATCCTTTTATCCCAGCATCACCGGGTGACCGCGCTGGATATTCTTCGGGAGCGGGTTGACGCGGTCAATCGGAGGATATCCCCTCTTTCGGATCCGGAAATCGAGGAATATCTTGCGGAGAAAAATCTGGATCTGGTTGCCACAACCGACCCGCTGACCGCCTATCGGGATGCGGACTGCATCATCGTCTCCACACCTACGCATTATGACCCTGAACGGAACCATTTCAACACACGCTCCGTCGAGGCGGTCATTGCCAATGCACTGGCCATCCGGCCGGAAGCCGTCATCCTCATCAAGTCCACGGTTCCGGTCGGGTACACGGAGAGAGTAAAGGCAATGTTCGAGACGGACAACATCCTGTTTTCACCTGAGTTTCTACGCGAAGGCCGTGCGCTGCATGACAATCTCCATCCCTCCCGAATCATCGTCGGGGAACAGTCCGCGCGGGGAAGGATGATCGCGGACATGCTGGCTGAAGGGGCCATCCGGAAGGACATGCCGGTTTTGTTGATGGATTCGACCGAAGCGGAAGCAGTCAAGTTGTTTTCCAACACCTTTCTGGCCATGCGGATCGCGTATTTCAACGAACTGGACACCTATGCGGAGATTCGCGGGTTGAATCCAAGACACCTCATCGAAGGTGTCGGACTGGACCCCCGAATCGGGACCCATTACAACAACCCATCGTTCGGGTACGGTGGTTATTGCCTGCCGAAGGACACCCAGCAGCTTCTCGCCAATTATGCGGATGTGCCCAGCAACATCATCGGGGCCATCGTGGCGGCAAACGCGACCCGAAAGGATCACATTGCGGACCAAATCATGCGGCAGGATCCCAGGGTCGTCGGCATCTATCGCCTTACGATGAAGACGGATTCCGACAATTTCCGGGATTCGTCCGTGCAGGGCATCATGAAACGGATCAAGGCGCGCGGCATTGAGGTCATCGTGTATGAACCGTCCCTTGAACAGAATGACTTTTTTCATTCCCGTGTGGAGCGGGATCTGGCGGTTTTCAAGGAAACCTCGGACATCATCGTGGCGAACCGCATGCATCCGGAGCTTGAGGATGTCCGGGAGAAGGTCTATTCGCGCGATTTATACGGACGGGACTAGTCGGAACGTCTATCATCAATGTCGTCTTGCTTCAATTGCCGGATTTCGCACTGCCGTTGGAACATTCAATGGGTTTGAAGAATGTGGGCATTCTTGGAATCGGAAGAGTTTTCAGTTCTTTGGAAGGGTTCGAATATTCGAGAATGGCTTACTGATCACAGTTGACGCATAAATTGAATTCATGCAATTATTGTGGTGTATACGAATGGATAAACCGCATGCTTTTGGATTCACCCGTATACCTATGTGTACACCCGTATGCATAGGTATGCATGCGGATGTACATGACTCATTCCTGTCAGGCAGGACTCTGGGGCAGGCGCATCTCCGATACGCACCGGCTTTTATGTCGGAGCGACTCAGAAAGCACGAATATGCCAGCGGCTGGGAGCATGATGGAGCCTGATGAAGCCTGATGAAGCCTGATGGAGTTCTGATGAAGCCTGATGGCACCCATGCAAGGAGGAAATCGATATGAATGGGAACCGCATCCCATACGAGGCAAAACCTCGCATCCTCATACTGACCGACATCGGTGGTGATCCCGATGATCAGCAGAGTCTTGTCCGGTTGCTTGTTCACGCGGATCTGTTCGACCTCGAGGGAATCATCCCCGAACACTGGACGCCCCCCGAACATGCCATCACACCTGAACAGCAGATGGATCTTGTGATGCGGTATGTCGAAGCGTACGCGCAGGTGCTTCCCTCCCTGCTGAAGCACGCGGGTTCCTATCCGACTGCGGATCATGTCTCCGGCGTTGTGAAGAGAGGGGTCACCCATGTCCCCTTTGCGCTGGATACTGGCGGAAAATCAGAAGGTGGCATGGAGGATTTGATTGGTCCAGGGAAGGATACACAGGGCTCGGACTGGATTATCCAGGTTGTAGACAAGGACGATGCGCGTCCTGTGGATATCAGCGTCTGGGGTGGTACGGCCGATCTGGCCCAGGCTTTGTGGAAAGTGCGGGAAACGCGATCGGATGCGGATGTGGCCCTGTTCCTGTCAAAAATCCGGGTGCATGCCATCAGTGATCAGGATGCAACCAGCATCTGGATCAAGGAGACATTTCCCACCCTCTTCTATGTCTTCAACCATGCACGCAATGGCGACAAATGGACATCCTGCTATCGGGGCATGTTCAAGAACGGGGACGAGTCCCTCACCTCAAGGGAATGGGTGAATGGACATGTCAGGCAAGGACATGGCGCATTGGGCGCACTCTACCCGGACGAAACCTCCACAGGTCCGAATCCATTTCGCTGCCTCAAGGAAGGAGACACGCCTTCCTGGTTCTATTTTCTGCATAACGGTCTGCAGGACCCATGGCATCCCGAACATGGCGGTTGGGGTGGACGATTCACCCGCAACGGGACCTGTTTCCAGGACGCGGAAGATACAATTGGGAAGGATTGTGATGGAACCGTTGCGACTTGGCGGTGGCGGCCAGCCTTTCAGAATGAGTTTGCCGCCCGCATGGACCGATGCGTCAACCCATATGAAGCCGTGAACCACCCGCCCGTCGCAGTGCTGAACGGGGATAATTCCCGGCACATCCTGACGATAAAGGCGCTCCCGGGGGCGGATGTTCCACTGTGTGCGGAGGGATCGTCCGACCCTGATGGGAACAATCTCGCCTGTTCATGGTGGGTGTATCCGGAGGCGGGAACCTATCCGGGGGTGATCCCTGTCATGGATCCGAACGCCTTCTCCTCTCATCTGACGATTCCGATGGACGCCTCCGGCACGTTGATTCATGTCATTCTGGAGATTACGGACGACGGATCCCCATGCCTCACAAGTTACAGACGGCTCATTGTCCATGTAACCGACAACGATAGATTCTGATTCAACCCGGAGGAGCAACCCCGGACAGTCCTTTTTTGGCTTCATTGACAGGAAGGGTTCAAACAGTTTTATTGATATATATTAAATACTATGATATAATATGCATTATGAGTAGATTAGTATCAATCGGACAGGCTTCTGAAATTCTTGGTGTTTCCATTTCCACTTTACGCCGGTGGGAGATGGTTGGCAAACTTGTCCCCATACGTACGGCTGCCGGACATAGGCGTTACAATCTGGATGAGATCAAGCCGGGTTTTCTTCATGCACCGG
>JAIFNI010000311.1 GCA_020047785.1 Clostridia bacterium | reverse complement strand
GGGGAAGTTGCCGCCCATGACCAGATCGTCAGCATGGACTGGCTGGTGGAAGGCGTGCTTGGGGATCTGCCGGAAACAGGAGACCTCGGGAACATATCGGATCTGGCTACCGGAAAGATGGGATGATTGTGATGAATTGCAGACCCGGTTGTGGCGCATGCTGCATAGAAATTTCCATCTCATCGCCCGTACCCGGCATGCCGGGAGGAAAACCGGCCGGTGTTCGCTGCATCCATCTGACGGATAGGAATTATTGCGGCATTTTCGGCCTTCCGGAACGACCGGCTGTGTGCGCTGCACTCAGACCCTCTCCGGAGATGTGCGGGAAAACGCGAGAAGAAGCCGCACGGTATCTGGCCTGGCTTGAAACGGAAACTACGCCGTAAACGGGTATCTCCGAAAATTTCCATCCGGTGCCTGCGGTGCTGGTTTTCGTTTGGTCGACATTTTTCACGCATATGAACAGCTGTCGGCATGCAACGGCCATATTTGCAAATGTATTTTTCCTGTGTTATCATATTTCGCATCACGCACAAATGTTCACGGTATGCGGACACCTGCTGCTCATGCTGACTCTTTGGAGGTTGCTATGGACCGGACACAGACCTATTTCCTTGTTGCTTCCTCAATTCTGCCGGAAGTTTTCCCGAAGGTCATAGAAGTGAAAAAGATCCTCTCGATCGACCCGAAGAAACCGGTGAATGAGGCCGCACGGGAAGCGAACCTGAGCCGCAGTGCCTACTACAAGTACAAGGACTATGTGTTCCCTTTTTATGAAACCTCACGCGGAAAAGTCATCACCCTGCTGTTTGTCGTCGAGGATTTTTCCGGTATCCTGTCCAACATCATCCAGCAGATTGCCGCCTGTCATGCGAATATTCTGACCATCAACCAGAACATTCCCATCAACGGACTTGCGGATATCACCATCTCGGTGGAGACGAACGGCATGACACAGAACATTCAGTACATGATGGACGGCATCAGCCGAATCGAAGGGGTGCGAAGGCAGGAAATCCTTGCGAGGGAATGAGAGACCGCTCCGCAGACAGTGCATTTGACAGGGGGCAGCATGACGGATATTGCAGTTTTGGGATGCGGCGTCGAAAGCTCCGGCGTGGCCGAAGTTCTTGAGCGGCATGCTCAGGGGATAGAAGCACGCTGTGGAGCGGCTGTCCGGGTTCGGCACATTCTGGATGTGCAGGAATTTCCGGATAGTCCTCACAGGGATCGGAAGACCGATCGGATGGCGGACATTCTTTCAACCCCCTCCATCGGCATTGTCGTGGAAACCATCGGCGGTGCGACCGTCGCGCTGGAACTGACACGACAGGCCTTGCGATCCGGACGGCATGTCGTCACAGCCAACAGCGAACTCGTGGCGGCGCATGGTCCCGAACTGCTCGAACTGGCCGCGGAGAACCACGTGCAATATCGGTTTGAAGCCAGTACCGGTGCCGGCATTCCCGTCTTTCACCCACTGGAACATTGTCCGGCGGCCAACTCCATCAGCCGCGTTACGGGCATTCTGAACGGAGCCTCCAATTATATTCTCAAACAGATGCACAGACATGGAACGGACTTTGCGGTTGCCCTGGCCGATGCTCAACAGCAGGGTTATGCTGCAGCAGACCCTGCAGCCGACATCGAAGGACTTGACGCAGCCAGAAAAATCGCCATCCTGTCCAGCATGGCCTATGAAACATTTTTGGATTACCGGGATGTCCATACCGAGGGAATTGCCGGTCTCTGTGCGGTTGACATGGCCTGGGCGGAAAAACTGGGAGGCTTCATCCGTCTCGTGGCGGAAAGCAAACGGACGGGCAATGGCATCCTGAGTCGTGTCAGCCCGGTCATTGTCAGGCGGGACAGTCCGCTGGCGTGTGTCGATGATATGTTCCAGGCCATTCTCGTGGAGGGAGATCTGCTGGGTGAAGCATTGTTCTGCGCACGTGTCCCGGAAAAGCGGCGGACTGCTTCCGCACTGGTCGCGGATGTCATCGATCTTGTCGGAAACCCGGACGCACATGTGCATCCCCGGTGGCAACGCACGGCGGGGAGGAATGCCGCCGATCCGCTCGAAGATGAGGTGGAGCTGTTTGTCCGTGCAAGAACGGGCGGGGATAACGAGGGTGCGCGCAGAATGGCTTCACGCCTGTTCGGGCAGGCGACTTTTTTTCAGATGGAAGAATCGGAGACAAAAGACGAAATTGCCTTCCTGACCGGCCGGCAGGTGGAACGGGAGTTGAGAAGGAAAATCGGGCGGTTTGCAGGCGGACTGCGGCTTTCCGATGTGGAACCGGGGGCTGCCATGCAGGCTGACGTCGTGCGGGTGCTGCGGTTCGGCGTATGAGGTGTCGGAAAGAGCTGGCAGGGATTTGTCAGGCGGAAGGCTGGTTCTGCCCCGTCAAAACAGCAAGCGGCCTCGTGTCGGAAATTTCCAGCACGTGATATTCGAAGGCGTCATAGACACGGGTCTCGTTGTGAAGGACATAACGTTTCCCTTTCCCGAATCCCATATGCATGTGTCCGTGTATCATGACAAGCGGATTCCAGCGTTCCAACAACGCGTGCAGGCAGCGGAATCCCGTATGACAGACATCGGCCCCGTCACAGACTCCCTCTGCGGGTGAATGCGTGATGAGAAGGTCGAACCCTTTGTGCCAGAATATGGTCGGCGTCAGTTTCCGGATTCGCTTCGCCATCTGACTCTCGGTGTACTGATAGGGCGGGATGCACTTGTTGCGGTCGCTGCCGTATTTCATGCTGCCGCCCAAACCGAGAAGGCGGAGCCCCTTGTATCGGATGAAACGTCCGTCTATGGATTCACAGCCTTCAGGTGGTTTGCGGCCATACTCGGTGTCGTGATTTCCGGTCACAAAAAAAAGCGGTTTGTTGATCATGGTGACGAGGAACGAAAGGTATTCGCTCTTCAGATCGCCGCATGAAATGATGAAGTCGATGTCGGCAAACCGTGTGGCATCAAAGTGGTCCCAGATGAATCTGCTTTCATTGTCCGATACCAGAAGGATTTTCATGATGCCTCCGGAAGGCGCTGGGGACGGAGGCGAGAGAACGGCGCGCCTTGATCAAAGTGGACAAACTCCATTATACTGGAAGGAGCCTGCCGAAGGCAACGGTTGAATCGGTCATCTGGCAGGCAGCCTGTCAGAATCCGAAGAATGGCGTTTGAGGACAATTCGGGCTGAACGTGGACGAAAGCATCTGAAGGAGGACCCATGACCGAGGAACAAATCCGATCACTGGCAGGACGCATCCGATGGAATGAGGCCGGACTCGTGCCGGTTGTGACACAGGATGCGGAGAATGGCGAAGTGCTGATGATGGCCTGGATGAACACCGAGGCGCTGCGACAGACACTCGAGGGCACACGCGCCGTTTACTTCAGCAGGAGCAGAAACCAGTTGTGGCGCAAAGGGGATGGTTCCGGACACATTCAGGAGGTCGTATCCCTGCACGTGGACTGCGATGCAGACTGCCTGCTCATGAAAATCCGTCAGACGGGTGCAGCCTGTCATACCGGCAAGCGGAGCTGTTTTTATCGAAACATCGACAAGGAAGGGGAATTTCCGATATGAGTGACAAGTCAAAAGTCCTGCAGGATGTCTATGATGTCATTGTGGATCGACGCGCGAACCCGAAGGAGGGCTCCTACACGAATTACCTGTTTGACAAAGGCATCGACAAGATATGCAAAAAGGTGGGTGAAGAAGCTGCGGAAGTCATCATCGCCGCCAAGAATGCATCCGGGGACGAGATCCGGTATGAGGTTTCGGATCTGTTGTATCACGTGATGGTGCTGATGGTGGAACAGGGTGTCACCTGGGAGCAGGTGTTCACCGAATTGGAAGGCAGGCGCTGATTTCCGGGTGAAATGGCAGAAAGAAGAAAAAGGCCGACCCTGCCTGCAGGATCGGCCTTTTTCCGTACATGTTCGTGCACAGGCCTCTGTTTGCCGCGTCAACCCCTGACGATTTGAAAGGGCCAGTGCATCAAACCGCCGAGGTTTCGGACATCCGTGTACCCGAGCTGGGTGAGAATGCGGACGGCTTGGGCGCTTCGGGCACCACTGTGGCAATAGACGACAATGATTCCGGCTTTGTCCGGAATTGCTCTGGCAGCCCCGGATGGCAGTTTGTCCAGTGGCAGAAGGGTGCTTCCGGGAATATGGCCGCCAACGTGTTCTTCACGGGACCGTACATCCAGCAGCGTGAATCGGGTGCGGTTCGCGAGCATGTCCTGCACTTCTGCCGGCTTGACGCGGGCTGATTTCGCAAACAATCCAAAAAACATGGGCATTCCTCTCCGTCGGCCAACGGCCCGCTCTGGTCCTTTCGGACCGATTGTTCTGTGTTTGGTGGAATAAATGCCATAACCTTCAAAATGAATGGCATGTCCTGAACTTGTCTTCTGCCGTACAGAGAGGAGGACATTTATTTCCGAGACCTTGTGGCCAATCATACCCGGATCAGGAGCCGAACTCTGTGATGGAGTCACAAAGACGGAATCACACAATCGAGATTCAGAAAGATGGAATCATACAATCGAGATTCACAAAGATGGAATCACACAAACTCTACCTGTGACGACATCATCGGCTCAGTGCTTATGGGACAAGGCCATTCCGGCGTCATGTGCCGCAAGGATCCGGTCCATCGCCTCCTCGTAAGTCCTGTCGATTTCCTGATTTTCCGGGTGTGCCGAAAGCCAGGAGATCGTTCGGGCGATTCCTTCCCGAAAGGGGATTTTCGCCCTGTAGGCAGGCACGAACCGTTTGATCTTCGTATTGTCATAGATGACACTGCTGATCTTGTCGCCGAAAAGTCCCCCAGCTTCTTCCGGCTTGAAGGCGCAGATGAATTCGGAGGAAATGTGTGCGACTTTCACATCGACGCCGGCTGCATCTGCAATTTGACGAAGAATCTCTTCCCAGGTCATCACCTCGCCCGATGTGATGTGAAAGGCTTCCCCTATGGCGGCCGGTTGACCGAGCAAGCCTGCGATGCCGACAGCAAAGTCGCTGTTATGGGTGATTTCCCACAGCGATGTGCCGTCGCCCGGCACGATGACCCGCTTGCCCTGACGCATCCGTTCGATGAGCGTCCACGGTTTCTGCCAGCTGTTCATCACATAGGGGATGACCAGATTCCCATAGGTGAGGGATGGCCGGACGATCGTGACGGGAAACCCGTCCTTTCGGAAGGAAGTCATGAGACAGGCTTCGCAGGCTGCCTTGTTTCTGGCATAGGCCGAGTAGGGGTTTTCAAGCGGGGTTTCTTCCGTCACGATGTGGTTGCGGGAGGGACGCTGATAGGAGGACCCGGAACCGATGAACACATACTGGTCCGTATTGTCGCGGAAGAGACGGATGTCGCGCTCCGCCTGATCTGGCGTGTAGACCATCCAGTCTATGACCGCATCGAAATGATGTCCTTTCAGGAGTGCGGCAGTTCC
>JAIFNI010000084.1 GCA_020047785.1 Clostridia bacterium | reverse complement strand
AGAAAAGTTGTCTCAATCCATATCGCGGAGAGAAGCATGATGAGAAACCAGCCGGAAATCCGCTCGAAATCCGGAAGCGTCCGGTTTGACAGAAACAGGGCCGACAAGGTTCCCACCAGGGCGAGTGTGAGGAGGAGATAGCCGTGGAGGGCGGGAAGAATCTCCCTGCATGCATGCTTGAACAGAAGGTTCGACACATGCCTGGAAGCAGTCATGGCAAACCCGCCTGTCAGCACCAGTGAAAAGATGAATGCATAGGTAAGGAGGGAAAGAAACAATTCCCGTTCGAGGTAGCCGACTGAAGTCCGCCGCATGAAAATCTGAAGGGCAGCAAGCGTGCCGATGCAGACAAGGCTTGGACCAATGGTGACAAAAGAGGATATCAGGACGGCATTCACTTTTCTGAACATCCCTTTTCCCTGAAACAGCGTTCTCAGTTCAAAACCGATCCCTGCCATGATCCAGTCCGCCTTTCCTGTAGATTTCCCGGTATGTCGCTTTCAGCGCTTCCATCGTGTAAAGGCCGCCAACCCGTGCACAGGCGGATTGTCCCATCTGTCTGCGCATCTCCGGTGACTGGGCCAGCAGGACGATGGCTGCCGCATAGGCGGCCGGGTTCATCACCGGAACCACGATGCCCGCCGGTCCGAATGTGTCCTCCGGCTGCCGGGGCATGCCGTTCATCAGTTCCCTGCAGCTGCCCACATCCGTCAGCACGTGGGGCTTCGAGGCTGCCATACCCTCCAGGACGGCCAGCGGCTGCCCTTCGCTGATGCTGCTCAGCAGCAGGATGTCCATGCTGCCCACCCATTCCCGGACAGGCACCTGTCCGGTGAAAACGATGTCGGGATTCTCCGGCCCTCCCGCCAATTGCCTGCATGCTTCCGAGTAGGCCGGATCCTCTTCCGAAGGGCCCATGATATGGAGACGCATGCCCGGGACCGTCCTCTGCGCGATGAAAAAAGCCTGAATCATGGTCTTGATGTCCTTGATGGGAACCAGCCGGACCAGGGCACCCAGCCACAGCACGCCCTCTTCCTTTTCCTTCAGCGGCAGATTCCGGAAATCCTCGCTTTGCACCCCATTCGGAACCACACGGGTCTTGCCGGGATTGCACCCCAGCTGATGCTGGATATCCCGGGCGGCGCCAAACAGACTGATGACCGGATTTGCCTGCCGGTATGCGCAGAGCGAAAGGCTGATGAAATAGTCGATCCAGGTGTTCTTGAAATATCCTTTCACCCATTCCGCCTTGATGATTTCCTCTTCCCGCTCCCGGGTGTAGATTCCGTGTTCCGTCAGGATGCAGGCGGCCTGGCAGAGTGTGGCGCCCCGGGCGGCCAGGACCCCTGCGTACCCGGTGGAGACCGCATGATAGATGTCCGCCTGCGGCATCGTGCCGCATAAAAGACCCAGCAGGGGAAGCAGCATCGCGCGGATGCACCAGAAATACTCGTTGAAGGATATATAGGGATATTCCATTTCCGCGGCCAACGCAACAATTTCATAGAATTCCCTGCTCATGATGAAATCGACCGCCTGCATCCGCGGATTGGCATCCACCATGGAAAAGATATCGTTCCAGCTGCATTCCTTTCCGGTTATGAGGGCGGACAGTGCTTCCCGATGGGACCGTTCCATCACATACCTCCGTCCCGGATGGCCGGCAAGTTTCAGGGATGTATCGAGAAAGCATTCATGGACTGCGCTGACATTCTTCGGCAGGACATACCGGAATTTCCCCTTGTCCTTCTCTTCCGCACCGATGGCGAAGACAATGAAATCATGTTCGGGCATGGATTCCACCAGCATTTGTATCCAACTGGACACACCACCGGAAACATAGGGATAACTTCCTTCCGCAATCAGGCAGATGGTCATGGTGTTTCCTCCAATACAATTTCGAAATCCGCCTTGTCCGCACGCACCAGCCAGGACTCCCCGTGCAGGAAGGAAATCGTGCACCCGACGGGGTTCACCGGGGTTCTGGACGTTCGGAGGATAAACCAGACATGGTCCCGAAAGCCGGAAATCGCTCCGCGAACCAGGCTGTCCGAGCATGCCAGCTGCGGATCCGCATCCAGATACCTCTCCAGTTCCACCGCACCTTCCGACATCGTGACGGGAACCAGCCACGGGAATTGGTCCCTGACCCGACCGAGCATGGAATCAAACGTCTCGCGCAGCTGCTCCCAGGTCTTCCCGTAATTGCGGTCCGGGTCCAGAACATCATCCGGGTGCACGAAATGGATGAACGCACCGTGCAGGGAAACCGCATTGAGCACATACCACCAGTTCTCGTTGCTGTCGGTATAGTCGGAGGTGAATCGAGGCATTTCCAGCACACCGTCTTTTCCGCGTTCGAATTCCTGCAGATAGCTGTAGTCGTATCCTGTGTACTCGGAGGCAATGACCCGGAGACCGCCCAGCGCCTGCGGCAGAATTTCCCGTCCGCTTTGTCCGAGTACATTCGAGGGGGGGACATACGAATGGACTTCATAGCGGTTGTAGATGCTTTTCACGAAATCATCAGCCCCTTTGAGGGATTGAATCATATTGTCTCGGGACGGCCACATCGAATAATCCAGAACCTCTTCATCCACTCCCTCGAGCAGCAGCGGCTGGTGGTTGAAACCATGGATGCCCAGTTCCCCTCCGCTCCGAAGCAATTCCCGGCCATACACGCTCAGGCTGCCCAGACTGCCGGGGAAAAGAGCGGGCGAAAAGTCTCCGCTCACATCATTCCTGTAACTCTCGATGACAAATGACGTGTACTTGTATCCATTCTCCGAAGCGATGGCCAGCATGTCCGGCCACCAGACCTGCCGGAAGAAATCCGCCGTGTTCAGCCGATAGACCGGGTATATCCATTCATTGTTCCCTTCCGGAACCGGTGCGGGAAAATCGTCGATGTGCACCATGGACACGTTCAGGACGGGATACAGTGTCGGTCCGTCGGCCAGTGCATGCAGGATGCCCGGAATGATGCCTCTTTGCTCCTTTTCCATGAGAAACTGTCCATTCACCACGACATAACGGCCGGATCCCGAGTTTCGGCTCCAGACCATCGGATTGCCGTCCAAAGAAACGGCATGCACCGTACAATCGCTCTCCAGACGAACCGGCAGGCTGTTGTTCGTGAATTTATCCAGGATGGAGATTCCGGTTCCACCAATCAGCAAATCCGTTTTCAACGTCATGCCGGCTGTCTGCCGGGGTACATCCTTCTCATAAATCCCGAGTTTGCGGTACATGACCCGAAACGCCTCGTTGTCGAGCGGTCGTTCGGCCAGCAGCACAGCTCCGCCTTCCGAAACATATCGGATCATCGCTTCGACGTCCGGCAGCCGGTTCAGGTCCTCCAACGCAAAAAGCACGGCGGTATACGATGCAAACGGGATGTCGGCGGTCTCTCCGGTTATCGTCATGCGGGTGACTTCCTTCTTCATGTACAGGATGGTTCTCTCCAGATTTTCGGCCAGCGTCAGGCTGACCTCCTCTGCCTCATCCTGCAGGATCAGATATCTTTCCGTCACGCCTTCCGCCTTGAAGTCTGCATGCAGGGTCGAAGGAACCAACTTCAGCCCGGCATATTCACCATGCCAGTCACGGTTCAACCAGGCATCCGCAACACGGGATGTCCGCACGGCGGTCAGCAGGACGGTCAGAGATGCCATCATGAGGATCATGATGAACAATTCACGCTTTTTCACATTTGTCCTTTCTGCCAGAATCGGACGAGACCCAAGGTTTCCCGGCTGAACCTGACATGGCTGTTCTTCATGTCCTCCAGGAGCCTTCCAAACTCGGTACCATCCCGGGAAGCATAGGTGCATGCCAGCTCCATCAGCCAAGCCTGTTCACTGTCAGGAAAGTCCACCCTGAAGCTCCGGCTGAGCCGGAGCGCCTTCTCCGTTTCCTTGCAGTCCAATGCAATCCCGATGGCCAGACGGTGGTCTTCTGAATTTGCCAGACCGGACAGCAGGATGCGTTCCAGATGTCCGGAAAGCTTTTGCCGGAACAGATGGACGGATTGGGCATCATAGAGTTCCGAACCGATGGCATTCTCCGTCTGCAGCATGCAGGCTCTCACACAGGCCAATCCTTCCGGACTTTCATACGACGCAGCCGGAGAAAAGGCATCCATGGCCTGTTCCGTCTCCTGCAGCGCTGCGGTCTGTCTCCGTTCCAGTTCCATCATCGCCGCAGCCGCATAATGGGCCGTTTCCTGATCATCCTGAATCAGGGCCTTTTTCAGAACCCCGACATACTGGGCGGCATCCCCCTTCAGGCATTCCATCAGCAGTTTCCGCCGTACATCGTCCGTGTTCATCAGAATGGCGTCATCCAGGGAAATGACTTGCATGTCTCTGGACTTGTCCACTTTCTGCAGAAAAAGACTTTTCATGGCCGGCCGCATCCGTTGGATGTCATTCGGTTCCGGCTCCGTCCCGTTTGCGCTTTTACCGGGCAGACAAACTGCCAGATAAAGACCGATGATGGGAAAGACCATCGCAAGCAGCCAGCCCGGAAGCGCTTCCTGCAGCATGTTCCTTTTTCCGGCAGGTGCGAGCAGAAACAGGGTCGCAGAAATCGCATAGAGTGCATAGGCAATAGGAATCATCTGTTCCATGCGGCTGATCCCTTCTGTTCCGCCGGTCCGACGGCTTCCTGATGTTCGGGACTCAGAGGTTGAATGGCGGTGACATGAAGACCTGCATGCCCGATGCGCAGCATGGCGCGTTCCGCCTGCTCCCCGGTCGTATTCGACAACAGCACAACCGGAAAGCCATCCTGGTCCAATCCCATGGAATCGACATCCCGCAGGATTCCTGCCAGAAGGGGACCGGATTTCCGCAGCCAGTCCGCATTGCGGTCGTGCTCCTCGTCAGTCGTCCCGCCCGCGGCAGAGGGGAAACCCAGACGAAGCCGCGTGCAAGTGGAAAGCCCCGACTTGACGGCAGCCATTTGGTTTTTGAGGGTCTGGTCAAAAGTCTTGCGATTGAGCCAGTCGGTGTCTTCCCAAAAACGCCCGGTTCGTGTCATCTCTTCATGTCGGTATGCCCGGACGAGTGCATCGACGGCCATTCCCGTCACAATCAGGAATAGATTCTGAAAATACAAGGTCATTTTGTCAAAACCGAGATCATACAGCGCAATCATACCCTTCAGATTCCGGCCTTCGAGCACGGGCGCCAGCATGGCGGGCAGTTCAGGATTCAAATTCCGGTTCACATGAACATTGCCGCCCTTCAGGACATTCATGGCTTCTCCCAGCTGTTCGACCCGATAGGACTTCTCCGGTTCGAATCCTTCGTCGGCAGACTGGTAGATGCACCGAAAATACCGGCCGGATTCCCCCAATGCATACAGGGCAATCCGGTCATGCTTCAGCACGGAGGCCAGAACACCGACGGCCTTCTGCTGGATCACCTGCACATCGGTCCCGTCCAGTTCCCTTGTAACAGCCTGGATATGCCCAAGGCTGTCGTCGGTCC
>JAIFNI010000012.1 GCA_020047785.1 Clostridia bacterium | reverse complement strand
GGACAATCCATGGCGGTCCTCCCTTCCACTGGTGTTCATGAATCTATATGAAATCGTTCTGCTTCAGCCTTCGGAAAAAAGCAGGCTGACTTCCTCCAGGTTTGCATGCATGGTGCCGTTCAGATCCGACATTCGCATGGCTATGTCGGACATTTGATCGAATACTTCCGTCAACGTGCTGATTTTTCGGTGCGTCTCGGTGCATTTCTCCACTTCCTGAGTAAGCCTGTCCCTGATTTCAGACATTTTACCGGATATCTGCACGATATCCCCGATTGTGGACACGACAGATCCATTCATGTCCTGCAGGCTGCTGTTCTTATCCCTGGCCAGCCCATCAAGATGGTTGATGGACCCGACAACATCCAGAATCTGCGTGATGATGGTTTCCGTCCCCCGGCGTATGCCGTTGACTGAAAGCTTTGTCTTGTCCGAGAGCTTGCGCATTTCTCCCGCCACGACATTGAAGCCACGGCCCGCCTCGCCGGCACGGGCCGACTCGATGGATGCATTCAGGGACAAAAGATTGGTATGTCCGTTGAGGGCATTGATTTCCTCGACGATCCTGATAATCTCCGAAGATGCGTCTTTCAGCAAAACACCCTTGTCCTGCAGTGCAGACAACCCTCCGGCTAGTTCCTGCATGCCGGTTATATTGTCCTGCATGTTCCCGCCCAACTGGCGAAGCGCCTGCATCGAATCATGGAAATCGCTGATGACCTTGCTTTCCTCGCCTATTGAGGAAACCAGGGATGCCATGTAAGCTGCGGTTGCCGATATGGCCGATTCCGTTTTTTGTGCCTGTTCCAATATCAGAAACATGAACTGGCTGTTGACAAGGTCGTCCATGTCCTGATTCAGTTTCATCAAATCGGCCATTTTCTGCGATATGGCCGCCTGTTCCGGCATCGCACGCATGATGGCCTGCGGAGCAGGCACAGCTGCAATTTCCTGCTGAAATGGAAGACCATCGTTCCGGCCATTGGACTTTTTTGAGAACCATGCCATATTGCTGCTCCTCACCGTCTTACATGCCTGGACAAATATTACTAAACCCTGATCAACGCTTCTTTTTTTGTGTACCATTCAAAAGCCCCACCAAAACATCCCAAA
This sequence comes from Clostridia bacterium, assembly GCA_020047785.1. Classification (GTDB taxonomy): domain Bacteria; phylum Bacillota; class Clostridia; order DSM-8532; family DSM-8532; genus JAEWSN01. The sequence continues at coordinate 17,361 of JAIFNI010000012.1, read as the reverse complement.
TGCATTTCCCTGGATGTCTTGCTCATTTTTTATCCTGTACGCCATTCATTCATGCCCATATGTCCCGGAGGGATGGACATGTCTTCCTTACAAACGTAGAATGTTATCCATAAATGAATTCACAATGATACACGAGGATGATGCATCTCATCCTCATGCACAAGGAGACGCAAAGCATGCCGGAATTATTTGAAGCCTTCATGATCATCAGTTTCGGGATATCCTGGCCGCTTGCCATCATGAAGTCCCTCAAATCAAGAACCGCAAAGGGAAAGAGCATTCTGTTCATCATTTTCATCCTGTTCGGATATGCCTGCGGCATCTCAAGCAAGCTGTTGTCGGGCAAGATTACGTATGTTTTCGCATTCTACCTGTTGAATTTCGTGATGGTCGCAATTGATGCAGCTTTGTATGTGAGAAATTCCAGGCTGGATAAAAAGGCATAAAGAAGTGAAATTTCAAATGGAGGATCTTCCGATGGAAAAACCCAATGATGTGATGCAGGCGATGTTCAAGCGGGAACGGGAGATAAAAATCATCCGGTTCAATCAGTTGAATCATTTTTCCAGAAAGGGGGAAATCGTCTTGTCGGGTTCTTCCCTGATGGAACAGTTTCCTGTCAATGAAATGCTGATGACACTGGGAAAAAACCATATTGTATACAATCGAGGAATCGGCGGCGATACCACCCTGGATCTGTTGAATGATCTGGACTCCTGCATATTCGATCTGGAACCAGGCAAGCTGTTCCTCAACATCGGAACCAATGACATCGGCAAGCCGGACTATGATGAAGATACGCTGGTGTCGAACTACAGACTGATTCTGGCACGGATTCACGACAGACTGCCGGGTACCGAAGTCTATCTGTTGTCGTATTATCCGGTGAACCCGAACAAGGACAGTGACATCCCGGAAGAATTCAAGGCAGGCATGTTCGTCACGAGAACGAACAAAGCCATTGAAAGCGCAAACAAACGCGTCAGGCAGCTGGCGGAAGAATTGTCCCATACCTATGTGGATGTTTCCACCCCGCTTTTTGACGAAACCGGCAACTTGAAGGAGGCGTACACGGTGGAAGGCGTCCACATGTGGCCTGCCGCCTATCAGAAAGTGCTGGAAATCCTGTTGGATTATTTCGAGTGATTTTATCTTGTCGCGGACGCAAACGGCTGGTTACAACTGTTTACATATGCATTCAGTTTTTCGGAACCTGTGCATTTTCGTAAGGACCCTGATGACAAATCAAATGGTTCGTGTTAAGATCAACTGGATTGGAAACGTTTCCAATCCAGTTGATTCTTTGCATGAAGATTCGCTCATCATCTCCCTGAAAGGAGCGATATGGCAACCATCAAGGACATCGCCAGGGAAGCAGGGGTCGGCGTTGGAACCGTATCGCGCCATCTGAACGGCGTCACGTTGAAACCGCAGACAGCGCGCAAGGTGCAGGACGCGATCGATCGGCTCGGATTCACCCTGAACCAGGTCGCGCGCGGTCTCAAGACCAATCGGACAAGAACAGTCGGGGTTGTCATTCCCAATTTCGCCGATATCTACGGCAGCACCATGGTCAAGTATCTGGAACGCGGATTGGCCGAACACGGATATGGCATTCTGGTATGCGACAGTTCCGACAATCCGGTCACCGAAGCGGAGAAAGTGAGTCAGCTTCTCCAGCGCAGGGTGGATGCGCTGTTTCTGTACCCCTGTTCGAGCAATCTTTCCTACCTGCAGCGCATTCCCGAATTGGCAGGACCTGAATCGAAATTCCCGGTTCTCGTTGCGGACATGAAAGCAGATGGCTACCTCTGCGACCAGGTTCGAACGGACAATCGGGATGCAGCCCGAATAGCCATTCGCAAACTGATTGCGGACGGACACCGCCGAATTGGTCTGATCAGCGGTCCGAATGGCTATTTTACAGCCGAGGAACGGAAGCAAGGCTATCTCGAGGCGCTTGAAGAAGGGGGGATCTCCCCGGAGGATTCCTTGATGCACATGACACCGCACTTCGATGAAGAAGGGGGAAAAACCGCACTGGAAGCCATGCTTGACGCAACGGATCCGCCCAGTGCAGTCCTGGCCTGCAATTACTACACGACACTTGGCGCCGTGCAGGCTGTCTATGACCGGAAACTCTGCATGCCGGATGAACTGGCCCTGATCGGATTTGACAACCTCGGTTTGTCCGCAATGGTCCGGCCTGCGCTTTCCATCCTGGTGCAGCCCATGGAGGAAATCGGCACGGAAGCGGCCAGGCTCCTGATTCGGCGCATGCACGGCGACCGGGAAGGGTTCCCGGTCGTACTGGAAATGAAAGCGAATCTGTTGTTGAAGGGCTCTACATAGGGAGTATCTGAATCATTGCCCATTCATTCATCCATTCATTCACTTGTTCATCACTGATCATCCGCTCATTCATTCATCAAAAAGAACATAAGGAGGAACAAATCATGGATGTCCTTCCCTTCCGCCAGATCCACCTGGACTTTCACACCTCGGAGGCCATTTCGAACATCGGGTCCCGTTTTTCGAAGAAACAGTTCCAACATGCCCTCCAAATCGGCCATGTGAATTCGATCACCGTTTTCTCGAAATGTCATCACGGCTGGGCCTATCACCCTTCCGAAGCGAACGAGCAGCACCCTGGCCTGGGTTTCGATCTGCTCGGGGAACAGATTGCCGCCGCCCATGAGATTGGCGTGAAAGTCCCCGTCTACATTTCCGCCGGGCTCGATGAGAAGATGGCCCGACGCCATCCGGATTGGCTCTTCCGCCATCCGGATGAAAGCACCACTTGGGCAAAGAGCTTCATGGAACCCGGTTATCATGAGTTCTGCCTGAACAGCCCTTACCTGGACTATCTGCTGGCACAGGTGAAGGAAGTCTCGGAAAAGTATGACGCGGACGGAATCTTCCTGGACATCGTCGGAGTCCGGGAATGCTACTGTCAGCACTGCGTGGCCGCTGTCCGGAAAAAGGGGAAAACACCGGATGATCGAAGCGCCATGATGGAAATCTGGGAGCATACCTATGCAAATTACACCCGGCGTGTGGCGGAAGTCGTCCATGCCGCGAAGCCCGGCCTGAGAATCTTTCACAACGGCGGTCACATCCGGCGCGGCCGGCGCGACCTCGCCAGGATGGATACCCATCTGGAGCTTGAGTCTCTTCCCACCGGCGGATGGGGCTATGACCACTTCCCGCTTTCCGCCCGGTACGTCCAGCAGCTCGGATTGGAATTCCTTGGCATGACCGGGAAATTCCACACTTCCTGGGGCGAATTCGGCGGGTTCAAGCATCCGAACGCGCTCCGGTACGAGGTCGCGCTCAGCATGGCGAATGGTGCGAAATGCTCCGTCGGGGATCAGCTGGCGCCCGACGGGGAGATGGACGAGGCCACGTACCGACTCATCGGCGCGGCGTATGCGGAAGCGGAACAAAAGGAGCCCTGGTGTGCAAATGTCAGGAATGTCGCGGATGTCGGACTTCTTTCGGTCGAAGCCTGCGGCGTCAAGGATGAAGCAACCGGCGGACATGGCCACACGGGTCGTTCGGACACCGGCGCCGTCCGCATGATGCTTGAGGGCAAAATCCTGTTCGATGTGCTCGATCTGGAATCGGATTTCACCCGGTACAAAGTCCTGATCCTGCCGGATCGGATTCGAATCGGCGGCGTATTGAAGGCAAAACTGGGGACATTCCTGAAAAATGGCGGCAAGATTCTGGCAACCGGCGAGTCCGGTCTCTGGTCGGAAGAAATCACCTCGGCCATGCCCGGCGCCCCTGGTTATGCCCTGGATTTCGGCGTCAGATGGAAAGAGAGCAACCCATTCCGTCCCGATTTCTTCAGACCCGGATTCGAAATGGAGAATCTGTATCCTGCAGCTTATGTCTTCTATGGTCAGGGCCAGCGGCTGGAACTTGCCGGCGGCACTGTTCTCGGAGAACGGGAAGATCCATATTTCAACCGGGAAACCTTCCATTTCTGTTCACACCAGCATACCCCGAACACCGGAAAATCCGGCGGCCCCGGCATGGTCGAAGGACCGGACGGCATCTGCATCGCATGGAATGTCTTCGAGGATTATGCGACAAAGGGAAGCCTCATTCTACGGGAAGCCGTTCTTCACGCGCTGAAGCGGCTTTTGCCCGTCAAGACCGTAGAAACGGATCTTCCTGCACAAGGAATCGTCACCCTCATGAAACAACCGACCGAATGCCGGTATGTGAATCATGTCCTGTACGTCAGCCCGGTCAAACGCGGGGATGGCGTCGAGGTCATCGAAGACATTCTGCCGGTTCGTTCCATTCGCGTGGCAATCCGCATGCCGGAAAACGAAACCGTAAAGACAGTCAGAATGGTACCGCAAGGTTTGCCGGTCTCGTTTGAACAGCAAAACGGCACGGTTTCCTACGTCATTCCGGAAGTACTCTGCCATCAAATGCTCGAGATCACATACTAAGCGCCGCGCGCCGGCAAGAAATGACTGGCTCTGTATCAAGAAAGGAATGGCTGTTTGGCCATTCCTTTCTTGTAATTCTGGAACATATTGTCTCTTGAACATCCAAAGCGATGGGAATTCCGGAAATTGTCAAGTAACTCCATTAACTGTCAGCGGGAAAAACTTCCTTCGCATAATTCTTGTCGAAGGATTCCTTCTCCCAGGAAATGATGACATCCAGTTCCCAGTGATACCGAACGGTCTCCGACTTCTTCACATAGCCGATGCGTGAATAGAAATCCTGGTCGCCCCCGAGCATGCCGGTGCAATCGGGGAATTTTTCCATGACCCGGTTGGCCAGTTCGTGCAGAATAGCCCGACCGATGCCTTTCCGCCGTTCCCACCAGGCGACTGCCAATGGCTCCAGCTCGCAGTAAGGCATCATTTCGTCATGCCAGATGATGGCCATGGCTACAGGTAGTTTCTGCGGATCCAGCACACAAAGTTCCAGATCGCTGCGATAATGCGTCATCGTCCTCAATTCACGGAAAGCATCCGCCCCATTGTCGCAGGCATAGCTCTCACGGCCATAGGCAAAGGAGTGCCGATGGACATTTGAAAGATAAAAAGGGGGTGTGGTGTCGCCGTCTGCAAAGGTATAACCCTCGGGCAGGTCGACCTGGAATGGATGTTTCCCGAAAGGAAGAACCAGCTGCTTGTCGGTCTCCGTTTCCTGCCTGAATCCCGCTATCTCCAGCAGGTCAGCGAGTACCGTATTCCACCGGGCCAGGGGGATGTTCACAAAACGGGTTCTGCGGTTTTCCCGAATACCGGCTCCGTATGTCTGGGCAAATCGAATCATCTCCCGAAGCAGTTCGACATCCTGACCCCGTTTCTGCGACTCGAACAGGAAAAAGGCCTCACCGTCATAATTGCCCTCGTTGATGACACAGGCCACAATCCGCTCATCTTCCCGGAAAACGCCGACCGTATGCGCCCAGGCATGACGAAAACCAGTATGGGACGGGTGCAGCCCTTTGCAGAACTCATGACGGCTCAATCCCCAGATAGGGTCTTCCCATTGATAGGATGCGAGGATCATCTGTTCGATCGCCGCATCGTCCTCTTCCCTGTAATACCTGCATGAATACTTCATATGCTTCCCTCCTTGCCAGGTGCCGCCACACTCCGCGTGGCGTTCCGAGCGCCTTCATGGAAATGCTATCACGGCACAGGATGGTTTGATAGGCCGCAAACAAGTATGTACCATTGTTTCCGAAAATGACGGGATGACTTTGCGGTGGTTGCCGTTACGTTGAAAGTCGGTTTGTTTCTGGTTGCCGAGTCGGCTTGTTTCAGGTAGTTTCCGTCATGCGGTCCGCCCGTCCGGCTTTTCGTATCAGGCCGCAGGCAAAGTGCCTCGTCAGCATCATCAGGGACCCGATTGCCGAAAATGCGGCAAACATCCCCGCACAGGTCAACAGCACCTGCAGATAGGATCCGTTGCCACCGGGATACTGCCCGTACGGCTTGAGAAACCAATACGGAAAAAAGCCGTCCAAACTGCCGCGCAGGACGGAAACACAGGCATACAGGGCTGGATAGGAACAAAAGAGCAGGAGGGTGCCCACCCGAAAAGGAGCATCTTCCGAGAACAGAAAGAAGACCAGAAGCATCAGCCAAGGGGTGGCATAATGCATCATGATATTGGCGATGATTCGGACGCCCTGCGGATGATGAACGCCGGAGAGCATGAAATGATAGACCAGATGCGTGACCAAAAGCCAAAGGGTTGCACCGTCCGACAGGCGTCCGAGCCAAAATGGAACCGGAATTCCCTTCAGAACCAGCAGTCCGGTCGCTACCATGAAAACCCCTCCGAAGAGGTTGGACTGGATGGTGAAATAGACAAAAAGGTCCAGTGCTTCCTTCATGCTGCCGGAAGCCAGCATGTCGACAGCAACCCCGGTGATGGCGACAATTCCAGTAAGCAGACAGAGGAAGCCCCTCACATGTCTGCGGTTCCCTGGCCGCCAATCCCGCTCCATCCTCGACAACTCGTTCATCCGATGCTCCCATCTTCCTGTTCATGTCGACATCAAGGCAGGTTATCCCGCATCAATTTCAGCAGGGAGGCCTCGCCGGACGCATCCTGACTGAGTTCCCAGACCATCATGCCTGCGCAGTCCCGGGCCAGATCACATTTCTTCAGAAGCGTCTCCGTTCCATTATACCCATATCCGTTGCTGCTGTCCCCCGCACCTGCCGCCGGATTCAATTTCAGCAGGTCCTTGTAGGCGATATAGGAATTCCAGTCCAGTTTGCCGTTCGCATCATATCCGCGTCCATAGAACGGAACGCCCAGCAGAAGTTTCTCCTTCGGAATCTTCCGGAGGACGGAGAAAAACCCGATGCAATCCTTTGCGTATTGGTAGGTGGCATGCATCGTATCCACGTCATTGTCATACGCCATGACGGCAATACGGTCAAACATTCCGTATGTTTTCGGCGTGATGTTGCCTGCATACCAGTTGCCGACTGCCGTTGTCAGCAGCAGTCCCTTCTCATCGCAGAGCGATCTCAATGCGGTCACCCAGAGTTCATAGCTGCTCCAGAAGAGTGGAGGCGCCTCTCCCTCGATATCCAGATCGATGCCGTCGAGTGCGTAATCCGAGACAAAACTTGCAAGATTGGCGACAAAGGCCTTCCGGGGCTCCGGTTCGCTGATGAGCTTCGGGTAGTTGTCGCTGCCGCCTGCTCCCCCCAGTGAAACAAGCACCTTCACCCCTTGATCGTGCGCCTTCATCACGATGGCCTTCAGGTCGGCCTCGGGCACTTCGCAGACCATATTCCCCTTTTCATCCGGGTTCACGAATGCCAGACTGATGTGGGTCAGATTCTTGTAATCCAGGGTTTCGCAGCAGGCATAATCCCATAACGGCAGGTAACCGAAGATCTCCTTGGGTTCCGTGCGGAACGGGTTTTCCAGGGAAGCGGAGACTTCACTTGAGGCAGAAGGCGTTGCTTCCATAGCGGATGGAGAGGATTCGTTCGCAGGGGATTCTGTTTCAGTTGTCCCGACCATGGCGCTTGCCTCCCCGGACTTTGCCGGCTTCATGATTTCCATGGAAGGATCCGGGATGGAAGAGGAGCAGGCGGAAAAGCCACAAAGAAAAATCGCAAAAAGAATCGCAAGAAGAACCATGGCGTTCGGCCGCAGGATGCTTTGTTTCACGCAAATCTCCTTTCAGGTGACGCTCCAACGCATACGCAGGACCATCATCATCCTTTACATCGGCAGGAATCATGCGATATGCTGAAAAAGCAATGCGTAAGGATCTCCGGGCAGCGCGTGACGGGCGAATCCCTCCTGACCTTGTGATGGGGCCTTTCCGCCATGCTGATCTTCTTTCACTATGGTTATCGTATCATAACTGCTTCATATTGCCCAAGAAGAGAAGGTTGACCCGCCAGAAATGATCCCAATGGGTTCGTCCTCTCCGAACCGACTCAATCGGACGGGAGGGTTCGTCCTCTCCAAACCGGCTCAATCAGACGGGAGGTTTTCCCGTCATCCGTACGGGCATGTGTGCACACAATGAAAGGAGATGTTCATGAGCGGTTGGAGACTGGCCTTGCTCCTGATCGTCGTCATCCTGCTGCTGAACGCCTGCAGCTTCTCACCCGGGCTGGAAATTCCATCGCCTGCCGCGAAACAGGACGATCAGAACACCTCCGGGCAACCGCACCCCTCCGACAATGCGTCCAAGCCACAGCTTTCCAATCCCAACGCCACGGAAGCCACCCGGCGCATCTATGAGCAGGTCTGCAGCCTCACAGGGACTGGCGCGCTCAGTGGCCAGCAGGAGTCCACCTGGATGGGCAGCGCCGATTACGAGATGGATCATCTGTGGGACATCACCGGCAAGCTGCCCGCCATGCGCGGATTCGACTACATGAAGGATGACTTCGCGGGCGTGAACGCCCGTGCGATCTCCTGGCAGGAGCAGGGCGGTCTGGTGACCATCTGCTGGCATACCGGTGCGGATTTCACCGGGGAATGGAACGAGGCGATGAAAACAGAGGTTGCAGACTGGGACGCGGTCCTGACAGAAGGCACCGCGTCCCATGAAGCCTTCATCGCCGGTATGGACAAAGCTGCAGCGGCTTTGCTGGCGTTGCAGGAAAAAGGGGTAACCGTTTTCTGGCGACCCTTTCATGAATTCGACGGGGCTTGGTTCTGGTGGGGAAAGGGCGGCAGCGATCGGTTCCGGAAGTTGTGGCGCCTCATGTACGATCGATACACCACCCATTGGAAGCTGAACAATCTCATCTGGGTGCTGGGCTATTCGAACAAGGGCATCAGGCAAGAGGACTGGTATCCGGGCGACGAGGTGTGCGACATCCTCGGAGCGGACAGTTATGACGGCGGCGCCCAGGAAGGGTTGTACCGAAAGGTGCGCGCCGTCACCGACGCGCCGAAACCCCTCTGTTTCCACGAATGCGGCACGAATCCCACAGTCGCGGAGCTGCAGGATGTACCGTGGGTCTGGTTCATGACCTGGCACACGAAACATCTGACGGAAGAAAATACGCCGGACGCCTTGAAGGCACTCTACAACAGCACATACGTCGTCACACGCGACGAGTTTGAGGACTGACTGCCCCCGGTCAGTCGTCACACGCGACGAGTTGGCGGACTGACTGCCCCCGGTCACCCGCGTATGACTATCATACATGATTGGTATGCAAATACGGTGAAGCCGTTTTGCATACCAATCATGCTTTTATGACATCGGCTCGGGACGGATGCGATCATCAGCCCGTTTGCGCGGACGCGACCTTGGCATGGGACTAGTCCATGACATCCATCACCAGGACCCAGTCCTCCCCGCGACCGGAGGTCTCCGGCCGGAAACCCTTCTCCCCTTCATTGGCAATCACGCCGACTTCCGTTGTCTCTCCTGTCCGCGGGTTATACCAGGACACCTTCACCTGCGTGCCGGCCAGCACACCCAGCCGTGCCTTGACCTCCAGGCCGTTCGGCGTGTACAGAAAGGCATGCTTCTCTCCGCGTGATGCGGCGATGTGGTTGGCGCCTTCGTATTGGCCTGCCAAGAGGGTTTCATCCGGCTCCAGACCGACCAGCGGACGGGAAAGCATCAGATTCCGCAGATGCCGCACCTGCTGCGCGCAAGGACGACGAAGAGCCTGCCGCCAGGTGAGCGGCCAGTATGGTTCCGGCTCCGTGCGCATGCTCCAGATCGCATGATGGCCGTAGGTCACACCCAGACCACCGGCCAGGGTCGCCCACCAGAGACCCGTCCGGGCATCGGTCGCGTCGAAATAGCCGTTTTTCGGATTGAAGTCAATCGGATGGTCCTCATATCGCGGTTCTCCATCCAACGTCGGCTTTATGGGTGAAAGCGCCCGGTCCTTGTCGATGAAGGTCCAGTTGCACAACTGGTCGCGTCCGTGCCCGGACTGAATCATGTTGAAATCGAGCCAGCTTTCCTCATGCAAGGGTCCAGAGGAGGAACGTCCGCCGCTGGGATGGAACGTGATCAGGTGCCTGCCCTCGTCGCCGTTCCGGATGCCACACGCCATGGCCTGAATGATGTCAAAATGGCGGCGGGTCAGAAGCGGCCGATCTCCGCCGAGTATCCAAATGATGTTTGCACGGCCGCGATAACGCCGTCCGATCCAATTTCCGTAGATCTCCGCGTTTTCAGCGGTGAAGATCTCGGGCCCTTCTCCCCACATGCGGTTGTACTTGTCGCCCCATGTCGGCAGCATGCCGATATAGATGCCACGTTCGGCCGCCATATCGACGATACGGTCCACATGATCCCAATAGCTCGCGCCTCCGGGCTCCACGTTCAGATCCGGAAGAGTCGGGTCCCATTGACCCTGAGCATTCTGCCTCAAAGGCAAACGGCCATGGGCGTTTGGTACGGTAATGCCCGACAATTCCGCCAGTGCGACCGCCTGCAGCACGGTAAAACCTTGTTCCGCCCGGCAATCCAGATATTGTTCAGCCTCTTCGCGGCTGAGCCGGTGGAAGAGTTCCCATGCGGTGTCGCCCATCCAGAAGAAAGGTTCCCCGTTTTCCGTGACCAGGTGTCTGCGGTCATCGGCGACACGCAGGAGCGGCAATGTTTGTTCCATCATATTCTTTCTCCTTCCGGTTTCGGCAAGCGGTACAACGATTCGGCGGCACCGCCCAAAATCTGTTCAAGGTCCGTCTGCGGCAGACGGCAGGCCCGGATTTTTGCGAGTTCCGTATCCGCATTCTCCGCATGATCGCTTGCCAGCAGCAGGCGGTTAGCTCCAAAGGCTTTCGCCATGCGTTCAATCTGAAACCCGGGCGTCCAGGATACGTCCGCCCAGGTGTTCGGACAGCGCTCCAGCACGGTCCAGGCCTCTCCCGAAGTGATCATCATGCCGCAGTGCGCCATCACGATCCGGACATCGGGAAAAGCCTCGCAGACCGCCAGCAGGTTCGACGGATTCGCAAACGGAATCCCAGCTCCTGTATGCACCATGACCGGCACACCGTGTTCCCGTGCCGCCTCGAAGACCTTGCGCTGGTCGTGTCCGCCCGGTGGGGCCGCATGGGCGAACGGGTGCAGCTTGATGCCGACGAAACCGTGAACCTTCATGCAGCGCGCCACTTCATCCCGATAGGCTGTTTCCTTCAGATGCGGATTCGGATTGGCCATGCCGGCAAACCGCCCGGGATGCGCGGTGCACAGCGCAGCAATTGCATCGTGCTGAACCCGGACGGTTTCCAGATCGAAGCAGGTGCCCGGCTGTACGATGCTCAGGTCAATGCCGCAGCGGGTCTGCTTGTCCAGCAGGTCCGCCGCCGTGAAGCATTCGTCGAAAACGCAGTCGTCTCCCAGATGGGAATGGACATCGATGATGCGCATACTGTCCTCCTTGCGCAGGGCGTATCTGCCTCTGCGGGTGTTTTTTCAGATGGATCGATGCCCGGTCCATTCAGTCAAACCGAATCGCGGATGGTTCCGTCCAGCAGGCGAGACTATGCCGGGTCCATTCAGTCAAACCGGATCACGTCATGATTCGCCGCGCTTTCGTAGGTCGCAAACACCAGGCACAGTGTCTCGATGTTGTCCCGCGCCGACGTGGCAAAGGAGGCACCCGTCTCCATGCAATCAAGAAAATGTCGGGACAGCAGCACATGGCTGGTCGGATGGTCCAGCATTGTCTGCTCCGCCAGGGTCGTACGGGTGGTGCCATCCTTGGACACCAGCTCGATGCGGCCATCCGCGAAGTAACGCAGCGTGCCTTCCGTCCCTTCGATGACGAAGGTTTCGTGGTTCAAAGGCCAAATCGGGTCATTCGGCACTGTATCGAGATGGCGGCGCGTCGCCCAGCTCATGTCCATCGTACCGAACCAATCATCGTAGCCCAGGGTGACAATGCCGCCGTCCTCCCCGGCAATGTACGGACTGGTGCGCGTCGTTTCCGCATACAGCCGTTTTGGCATGCCGAAAAGAGCCCGCCACGTGTCGAACCAGTGTGTGCCCATTTCATAAAACAGCAGCTGCGGCATATCCCGGAAAAAAGGTTGGGGCAGCTTCGCATCGGGGGTCATGCGCGGTGTGTACCAGTCGCTGTGCGCATAGCGTGCGCCTGTGATCCGACCGATCCGGCCGGCCTCAAGCTGTTCACGAAGCAGGCGGAACGGCATCAGCCAGCGCCAGTTTTCCGTCACCATCAACCGCACACCGGCCGACTCCGCCGCTTCCGCAATGGCTTCCGCCTCCGCAAGCGAACGGGCGAACGGCTTCTGGCAGAGAATGTGCTTGCCTGCAGCAGCCGCCTTCCTGACAAAATCGAGGTGGGTTTCGGGTCCGGTCACGATGTCGACAACATCAATGTCTGCCTGATCGAGCATGTCATCCAGACTGTTGTACAAACAGGACGGCGATAGACCGAACTCCTCGGCGCGTGCCTCCATTTTCGGTCGGCTCCGGTTGCAGAGTGCGGCAAGCTCGGCACGCGGATCGGCCGTCCAGGCGCCAAGATGCTTGTCGGACCACCATCCGGTTCCGACGACGCCGATTTTCCACTTCTTCATATCTGGCCTCCCTGTAAGCCGTTTATTCATGCTTTCATTTCAGGCCTTCATGCAAACCGTTTTTCCATGCTTTCATGTCAGGCCTCCATGTAAGCCGTTTTCCCATGAGATTATGCCTGGCTTCCTGGAACAGAGGCGTTATCCAGCCTTTCCGGGTGCAGCATGATATCAATCTGCTCCCGCACGCTTTCCGGCCGGAAGACGGATTCCCAGTCCTCCCGTATGATATGGCGACGTCCGTATTCGATGGCGGTCAGGCAGGCATCAGAAAAATTGTAGCCGGCACGTCCCAGCACAATGCCCAGCTGCACGTTGATGTGCCCGAGCATGAAATCCCGGGCCGCTTCTTCCGGTACACCGGCTTTCACCGCCGCCTCGAGCGCCTGCCCCATCACGGTCACAAGCATGGAGGAAACCGTCTCCGCCATCGCCGGTTCAAGAATGGCCATCTGTTCCACCGTGATGCGATGGGAACGGAGAATGGGTCCGTACTGCAGACAGGCCAGCGCCTCTCCGCGTACGAAGTCCGATTCCGGCCCCTTCATCAGCGCGGTGACAATGGACTGCTTTGCCTTCACACCACCAAAGAAATCCCGCCTTGCCTCCGGATCCGTTTCATCGCTGAATACCGGCGGGTGACACGGGTGCGACACCAAGTACCCGATATCCTCCCGCAGAGGAAGCTGATCCAGATAGGCTGCGGCCGGATCGAGCAGCATGAGCAGCGAGCCGGGTTTCATGGCGGAAACGATACCGCCGGCCAGCCGGCCGATAAGTACATCCGGTACCGCCATGACGACGATATCCCCCTGCGGTACGGCCATTTCCTGAGGAACGGGGACAAGTCCCCGGGCTTCAAGATTCTCTCTGCCTTTTGCTCCCGTTTCAACAGGCAGAAAACGAAGGTCCGTCTTCATCAGGTTGTCCGTGATTCGGCAACCCATTTTCCCACCTGCGCCGATCAGTACGATGGTTTGTCCCTGAAGCAATGTCGGTGTGGTCATAGGGCCCCTCCTGCTGCAGTACGGCAGCCTGAACCATTCATCATATGGCCATCTCACGGAATACTCCAATCCTCGGGCATGGCCATCGCACTGCCATGATATCACAATATTTTTCCGGAATACAAGTGGTATACCAGTAAGATTCCGTGGTTCTTGACAAAGACAATTCATTTGCATACCATCGGTATACCAGAACAAATCAGCTGACCTGAACACAGACAGAACGCACAGAATATCGGACAAGGAGCGGCACATGAACATCGGCATCGGGTCCTACTGCCTCACATGGTCCATCGGCGTCAATGGCTGGCCATTGCCGGCCTGTCCGATGCAGGCCATCGACCTGCTGGACCTGGCGATTTCCGCAGGGGCCGATCGGGTTCAGCTGGCTGACAATCTGCCGCTGGACAAACTCACGACACAGGCGCTGCACCAATTGGCGGACAAGGCTGAGAAGAACGGCATGCCCATAGAAATCGGACTGCGCGGCAGTGAACCGGAGCGCCTGCTCGAATATCTGTCGATCGCCGGAACCCTGAAAGCCGGGCTGGTGAGAACCCTCCTGACCGAACGGGACTTGGGCATTTGCCGTGAGCATCTTTCTTCCGTGCTTCCGCTTTATGCCGCTGCCGGCGTTACCCTTGCACTCGAAAATCACGGGCTTCATTCCTCCTCGGAGTTGGCGGGCTTGATTGACGGGTTGAGAAAAAGCATGGCTGCGACTGAGGCCGCATTGATTGGCTGTTGTCTCGATACGGTGAACTCATTCGGCTCGCTTGAAGGACCTGAACAGGTTATCCGGAATCTGGCCCCTCTCGCGGTGAACCTGCATCTCAAGGATTTCACCATCCGCCGCCATACCCACCAGATGGGATTCGAAATCATCGGAACGCCGGCCGGCAAGGGGCGACTCGACATTCCCGCCCTTCTGAAGACCGTTCGGGAATCCGCATGGGCCGCTGGGCGTCAGGCACCGGGCATCATCCTGGAATTGTGGGTGCCCTGGCAGGGAGACATCGACGCAACGATTCATGTGGAACGGCAATGGCTTGCAGAGAGCCTGGAATGGCTTCATGAGCTAAGCTGACAAATGCCGGATAACAGGCAGGCGGCCGACAAACAGAATGAAAGAAATCGGAAAGCAGGCAAAGCATGACGCGTCCATCTCTGCGGGATCAGGCATATCAGGTCATCAAACAGTCCATACTGGACGGCTCATACCCGGAAGGTGCGCTGCTGACCGAACGAACACTCGCCGAGCGCTTCTCCATGAGCCGGACACCCATCCGCACGGCGGTCGACCGCCTCGAGTCGGAGGGTTATCTGCAAAGTTCCCCCAACCGTGGCATCCGTGTACGGGAAATGTCCCTGCGGCAAGTTCTCGATTTTTTTGATTTCCGACTCGCGCTGGAACCCTACGCGGTTGACCGGCTAGCCGCCATCCATCTGTCCGCAGAAGACAGTTTCCTGATGCTTCAGAACCTGGATGCGCAGGATGTCTGTGTTCAGGCGCGTGATTTCATCCGCTTCACAGCGCTTGATTCCGAATTCCATCTCCTGCTTGTCCGTCTGTATGGGAATCAGGAGATGGTCCAGACAATGGAACACCTCCAGGACAAGCTGTTCCGCATGGCCCTGAATGTGTTGAAGAAAGACCCGGCACGCATTCATCAGTCCGCTTTGGATCATCGCGCCGTATGGACTGCCGTGGCTGCAGGTGATGGCAGCACCGCAGCAGACCTGCTCCGAAATCATCTGGAATACGGAAAACGGATTCTGGTGAAATAAACGGGTGTGTGCTATTCCCCCTAACAGAAAGAAAACAATTCAAAAAATGTCTTATCTTTGACGGGAGGTTTCTCATGGACAAGACAATTGGTTTTGTCATCACGGCAGGCCATCTGGATATCGAATGGTATCAGCCGATGCGATCCTTCCGGTTCTGGACCATGGAGATCATGGCCGATCTGAAAAAAATTGCGAAGGAGCAGCCTGACTTCAGGAACTATCTGCTCGATGGACAGGTTTTTCCGCTTGAAGACTATCTGAAACTCGTCCCCACGGATGAAGCACCTTTGAAAGAGCTTGTCCGGACCGGGCTTCTCGCCATCGGTCCATTCTACACGCAGTTCGACGAATGGCTGCCGAGTGCGGAATCCATGATCCGAAATTGTCTGTACGGCAGAATCAAGTGTGAAAAGCTGGGCGGGAGAATGAATGCGGGGTACCTTCCCGACAATTTCGGTCATCCCCTGCAGATGCCGCAGATTCTGAACAACTTCGGCCTCGACAGCCTGATGTTCATGAGGGGGATGCCGGAAATCGAAGGCGGACACCCTGATGAATTCATCTACAGGGGACCCGACGGTTCCGAAGTACTGGCCAGCCACTTCCGGGAAGGCTATGGCGGCGCCTTTGACCTGTACGACAAGGACGTGGATCCGATTCAACCCCGCACTGTCCCCTACTGCAGCGACGGCCTTTCCTACGAGTGGCACCGGGAACTCGCCCGACATGAGGACCCGGAGGAGATCGCGGCCAAGTTGATCCGGAATGTCCAGGATATTGTCCATCGCTACCCATCCGGTATCGTTCCCCTGATTTCAGGCTGCGACCATCTGCCGCCACAAGCCGGCATCGGGGCGTGCATCCGTTTGGCGAACCAGCAGCAGCAGGAAATTTCCTTTGTGTGGGGTACTCCCGAAGAATATGCCCTGGCAGTCCGTTCCCGTCTGAAGGAGCCTGCTGTCTTCGACATGGAGCTGATTGGCTCCAAATACCAATATATTCTGTTCGGTGCCTTGTCCACGCGAACCTATCTGAAACGACAGAATTTTGCGGCTGAAGCCCTTGTGGAACGATATGCAGAGCCTTTGACAACCATCGCCGCCCGATATGGCCTTGCGGATCAGCAGCGCCTGCTGGACGAAGCCTGGACCTGCCTGATGATCAACAGCGCACACGACAGCATCCACGGGTCCAGCGTGGACGAGGTGCATGTGGAAATGGAGGCCCGCAGTGCCGCAGTGAGGCAAATCGCGGGTGGCCTGGTCCATATGGCTTTGAAGCATATTGCAGGACAGTTTGTCCCTTGGTGGAAACAACAGAATCGTGCTTTTCTGGCCTATTCCCCCGTGGGTGCGTCACATTGGCAGCCGTGCGAACTGTGGGCCGCCATCGGGAATGAACAGGTTGTCGTCATGGACCGGGCCGGCAGGTGCCTTCCCACGCAGATACTGCCAAGGGAAGCGGTTTTTGACAACGCCATCGGCCTGCCGAGGAATGACCGGTTCCCCTCCGATGTGTATCGGAAGGTTCTTTTTCTGGATCAATTCCGCCAAGGAGGTCTGAATGGATACACCTTGGCTCCATCCGCCGGTGACCTGCCGGTTGAATCCGTGTCCGTCGAACGCGAATCCAACCGGAAAAATGTTCCGCAACATGCCGGTATCATGACCGGAATCATCAGAGAAGCCCGGACAAACGATGCCTGCGATCTCTTCATGGAAAATGAATCCCTGCGCGTGGAAAGCCATGGTGCCCTGATCAGCATGCTGGACAAACGCAGCGGCCACTGGACCCACAATCTGAATCTCCTGGAAGAGGAGGCGGATGCAGGCGATGCGTGGGATTTTTCTCCGCCTTGGTCAAAAGGAGAAACCGTGCATTCCACCCGCTCAAAATTTGCCTGCTCCATGAAAGAATCCGGAACCGTGCGTTCTGTCATGGAAGCAAGAGGGAAACTGTGTGTGCCCGATCATCTGGAGGGTGACAAAAGGTCGGAGCAACGAACCGAGATGGA
>JAIFNI010000263.1 GCA_020047785.1 Clostridia bacterium | reverse complement strand
GGAAAATGCGGTCGAATATTTTGTCAGTTATTACGACTATTATCAGCCGGAAGCCTATATCCCGTCCACGGACACCTACATCGAGAAGGATTCGGCCATCAACGACGAGATCGACAAGCTGCGCCACTCCGCGACGGCCTCTCTTTTCGAGCGCCGGGACGTCATCATCGTGGCTTCGGTTTCCTGCATCTATGGTCTGGGTGACCCGGAGGATTACACGGATCTCATGCTGTCTCTGCGTCCCGGCATGATCAAGGATCGGGATGAAGTGATCCGAAAACTCGTCGACATCCAATACACGCGCAACCAGATAGACTTTCATCGAGGAACCTTCCGCGTCATGGGTGACACACTCGACATCTTTCCGCCGGCCTCGAACACGGATGCCTTCCGTGTTGAATTTTTCGGCGACGAGGTGGAGCGCATCAGTGAGATCAATGTCCTGACCGGGGAAGTGAAGGGGTATCGAAACCATATTGCCGTCTTTCCTGCTTCCCACTTTGCCACCAGCCGGGCCAAAATGGATCGCGCCATCCAGTCCATCGAGATGGAGCTGGAGGAACAGCTGAAGTATTTCCGGGAAAACGACAAGCTGGTGGAAGCCCAGCGGCTGGAACAGCGGACCCGCTATGATCTGGAAATGATGCGGGAACTGGGCTTCTGCAGCGGCATCGAAAACTATTCCCGCCACATATCGGGACGTGACGCCGGCAGTTCTCCCTTTACCTTGATGGATTATTTTCCGAAGGATTTCCTGCTGGTCTGCGATGAGTCGCACGTCAGCGTGCCCCAGATCGGTGCGATGTACAATGGGGATCGGGCACGAAAACAATCCCTCATCGATTATGGCTTCCGTCTCCCCTCGGCCTATGACAATCGACCGCTGACTTTTGCAGAATTCAACCAGCGTGCGACCCAGTTCATTTATGTCAGCGCCACACCGGCTCAATATGAACGGCAGCTTTCCACGGAAGTCGTGGAACAGATCATCCGACCGACCGGTCTGATTGATCCGGAAATCACGGTCAGACCGGTGAAGGGCCAGATCGACGACCTTATGGAGGAAATCCGTCTCGTCGCCGGGCGGAAAGAACGTGTCCTCGTCACCACGCTGACAAAACGGATGGCGGAAGACCTGACCAAATACTTCGAGGACATGGGTATCCGGGTGCGATACCTGCATTCCGATGTCAAGACTTTCGAACGGATGGAAATCATCCGGGATTTGAGAACCGGGCTTTTTGACGTGCTGATCGGCATCAATCTTCTGCGGGAAGGCCTCGATATTCCGGAGGTTTCCCTTGTTGCCATTCTGGATGCGGACAAGGAAGGCTTCCTCCGGTCGGAAACATCCCTGATCCAGACCGTCGGACGCGCTGCGAGAAATGTGGAAGGCCGGGTCATCATGTACGCCGACAACATGACGAAGTCCATGAAATGGGCCATCAGTGAAACCAACCGCCGCAGGCAAATCCAGCGGGCCTTCAACGAGGAACACGGCATCGAGCCGAAATCGATCAGGAAGGGCATCCGAAGCATTCTCGAATCCATGAAGGCGGCGGAACCCTCCGCGCCGTTCCGGCCAGGTCATGACGAAAGCGCCTCCGTGCTGGATCATGACAGTCTGAAGGCCTTGATTGACAGCATGACGAAGGAAATGAAGACGGCCGCGCGGGAGCTTGAATTCGAACGTGCCGCAGGACTGAGAGATCGGATCAACCTTTTGCAGCGGCAGATGGAAGGAAAGAAGTGACGAACCGCATGAACAACCCGACAGGTTGGCTGACCGACAAAGTTCATCCCTCCTGGGAACCCTGTCTGGACAGGCGGACGAGAAACCTTTTGTCCGATATTGAAATGCGTGTCGGAACGGTTCATTATCCCGAACCGTTCCATGTGCTGCGCTTTCTGCAGACTGACGTGGCTTTGCTGAAAGTTGCGATTCTCGGACAGGACCCTTATCCCGGCGCAGGCGCAGCAACCGGACGCGCCTTCGAGGTCGGGAATCTCCGGACATGGCAGGAACCCTTTCGGCAGGTATCCCTCAAGAACATCCTCCGGTTGCTCTGGTGTGTCCGGCATGATGTCAGACCCTATGAACGGGATAGTGAATATGGACGGATTCCCTCTTTTTCTGAAATCCGCCGGTCAATTGAAGAGAATTCCTTCACAATCGCATCACCCCGGGTATTGTTCACGTCCTGGGAAGAACAGGGTGTTCTGCTGCTGAATACCGCACTGACTGTTCTGCCTGGAAAACCGGGCACGCATCGCGAACTGTGGGCGCCGTTCACGGAGCATGTGCTGCAGTTCCTGGCCGCCCAAAGGCCCGATCTTTCCTGGTTCCTCTGGGGAAGCCATGCCCAGGCGTACCGGTCCCTTCTGGGGCATGCCAGCATTCATGCTTCCAGGCATCCGATGCTCTGTTCCGGTTCCTATCCGGATGATTTTCTCAAAAATCCCTGTTTCCATGAAACGGCAGACTCCGTCGATTGGCTGGGCCGTCCCGATTGTACGGTTCCGCCGTCCATGGTATAATCAAGAAACCCATGGGCAGGCATCCGTCTGTCGCGGGATGCTGCAATTCCATCGAATCCATCACGACCAACCGGGAGGCAAAATGGCCAGCGCCAGACAGCAACTCATCCGCAACTTCTGCATCATCGCCCACATCGATCACGGCAAGTCGACCCTCGCGGATCGCATGCTGGAAATGACGGGTGTGCTCACCGAGCGGGAACGGGAAGACCAGATTCTCGACAACATGGACATCGAACGCGAACGCGGCATCACCATCAAGGCGCAGGCCGTTCGCATGGTATATACCGCCAAGGATGGGATCGAATACGTTCTCAACCTGATCGACACACCCGGCCATGTCGACTTCAATTATGAGGTATCCCGCAGCATCGCGGCCTGTGAAGGCGCAGTGCTGGTTGTCGATGCGTCCCAGGGCATCGAGGCGCAGACGCTGGCGAATGTGTATCTGGCCACGGAGCAGAACCTGGCCATCCTGCCGGTCATCAACAAGATTGACCTGCCGAGTGCGCGTCCGGATGAAGTCATCCACGAGATCGAGGACATCATCGGCATCGAGGCGCAGCATGCGCCGAAGATTTCCGCCAAAAGCGGGTTGAATATCGGGGAAGTGCTCGAAAAAATCGTCGAGTACGTTCCATCGCCGCTGGGGGATGAGAATGCATCTCCACGCGCGTTGATTTTTGATTCCTATTATGACAGCTACAAGGGTGTTGTCTGTTATGTCCGCATGATGGAAGGCAGCATTTCCGCAGGCCAGTCCATCCGCATGATGTATTCCGGAAAGGAATTCACTGTGACGGAGATCGGCTATATGCGTCCGGGAGCCCTGCTGCCGTTTGGAAAACTGCTTGCGGGCGATGTCGGGTACATCTGCGCCAGCATCAAGAACATGCGCGACACACACGTGGGCGATACGATCACCACGGCGGAAAATGCCGCAACGGTCCCGCTGCCCGGCTACAAGAAGGCCATTCCCATGGTTTTCTGCGGCATCTATCCGGCGGATGGGTCCAAATACGGGGATCTGCGCGACGCACTGGAGAAGCTTCAGCTCAACGATGCCGCCCTGCTGTTCGAACCGGAATCCTCCATCGCACTCGGTTTCGGGTTCCGATGCGGTTTCCTTGGCCTGCTGCACATGGAAATCATTCAGGAACGGCTGGAACGCGAGTACAATATGGACCTCGTCACCACAGCCCCCTCGGTCATCTACAAGGTGACGAAAACAGACGGCACGACATTCGACCTCGACAACCCCAGCAATCTGCCGGATGTCGGAGAAATCGAATCCATGGAGGAGCCGATGGTGAAGGCCACCATCATGACACCCACCGAATACGTCGGAAACATCATGGAGCTGTGTCAGGATCGCCGCGGAACCTATGTCAGCATGGAATACATGGAAGCGACCCGTGTCATTCTCCATTACACCATGCCGCTCAATGAAATCATTTATGACTTCTTTGACGCCTTGAAGAGCCGGACGAAGGGGTATGCGTCGCTCGACTACGAACTGACCGGTTATCAGCCCTCCAAACTGATGAAGCTGGACATCAAGCTCAACGGAGAAGCCGTGGACGCCCTCTCGTTCATTGTTCATGCGGACAAGGCGTATGCCCGTGGCCGCCGCATGGTCGAGAAGCTGAAGGAAACCATACCGAGGCAGAATTTCGAGATTCCGATCCAGGCCTTCACCGGCGGCAAAGTCATCGCACGGGAAACTGTGAGCGCCTATCGCAAGGATGTTCTGGCAAAGTGCTACGGAGGCGACATATCCCGTAAGCGCAAGCTGCTGGAAAAGCAGAAGGAAGGCAAGAAGCGCATGCGCCAGGTGGGCAGCGTGGAAGTGCCGCAGGAAGCCTTCATGTCCGTGCTGAAGTTGGATACGTAGGTAGGTTTCTGCCCGTCCGACGCTTAGCGAAAAACGGTGGCGAGTGGGCCAGAAACCGCAGGCAGAAACCGTGGGAGGAGCTGTTGCCCGCATGAAGCCAATCGGACTCTACCTCCATATCCCCTTCTGTCTGAAAAAATGCAACTACTGCGATTTTGCCTCAGTGGCCGGCCGGATGGAACTCCTGCCGGCCTATCTGCATGCCCTCGAAACAGAGCTGGCGTTGCGAAGTGCCGAGTGGCCGGATCGGGAGGCTGCTACGATCTTTCTTGGGGGCGGAACGCCTTCGCTGCTGCCTCCGGAAGCTTATGGGCGCCTGATGCAGGCCATACGCGATTCCTTCCCGGTACGGGATGACGCAGAAATCAGCCTGGAAGCGAACCCGGGCACCGTGACGCAGGAAAAGGCCCACGCCATGCGGGCTGCAGGCTTCAACCGGATCAGCATGGGTGTTCAGGCGTCACAAGACGACCTGCTGGCTGCCATGGGCCGCGTTCACCGTCGGAAAGACGCGCTGGAAGCGGCCGGTATCTTTTCAGACGCCGGGTTTGGAAATCTGAATGTGGACCTGATGTTCGGATTGCCCGGCCAGACGATGGACATGTGGCGGGATACCCTGACCTTTGCGCTGTCTCTGCCCGTCACCCACCTGTCCTGTTACAGCCTTTCCATCGAAGATGGCACGCCGTGGGGAGACCTGTACCGGAAAAGGAAGCTGGAACCTGCCTCGGAAGACCTTGACCGCCTGATGTACCATGAAATGAGGAAACGGCTTGAAGCCGCCGGTTTTTCACAGTATGAACTGTCAAATTTCGCAAAGCCCGGTTTTTCCTGCAGACACAATCTGATATACTGGAACCGGCGCGAATACCTGGGTGTCGGTGCGGGCGCGCATTCCCTGATGGGAGAGAAGCGATTTGCAAACACTGCGTCTCCGGACAGCTATGTGGCGGGCATGGCCTCAGGCAAGCCGCTTTTGTCCGAAGAAGCAATCCTGACTACGGGAGAAGCGCTTGCCGAGCGGATGATCATGGGAATGCGCCTGACCGGAGGGCTCGGATTGGATGTGGTTTCCCGGGAATTCGGTCTGGACGTTTTCTCCCGTTACGACAAGGAAATTGATCGTCTTGCAAAGGATGGACTGATTGAGCGGGAGGGATACCGTCTCCGACTGACGGACAAGGGTCTTGATTTGGCCAATCAGGTGTTTCTGGCGTTTGTGTGACAGGATGGCCCCTTCCTGTTTTGCCGGTGGGGTGCGGGGTATTCTATTCTCAGGAGGCACGGAAGATGGAAAGAATGGATATCGGCGGAAGCATTCCGCCGGGACTTGTGGAAATATGCAGGAGCTATCAGGATGATTTCATGCAGGAGATTCGGTTTCTGCTTGATGAGGTCGATCTTTCCCTTGTGAATCTGGCGGCTGAACCCGCGGACAAGGAACAGCTGTACGGTGTATACAGCCGGTTCCATACAATTGCCGGCCTTGCCGGCCTTCTTCAGGAACAGACATCGTTCCATCTTGCCAAGTCATCCGAGGATCTGGTTGAAGTCATCCGGAAGTATCGACCGGGCGTGGAGCCATCCTCCCTCAACCATCTGGTCCAGTCATCCAAGTTCCTCCGGCGGCTTGCCGCCGATCCTGCCATACGAAGTGATTCCAGATTTTCCGGTGAAGTCGGTCAGCATCTCTCGGGCATGCGGCAGTCACGGAATGATCTGTTCATGGAAGTCAGGCAGCCGATGGAACATGAAACCCGTATCGGAGAAATCCTCATACACGAAGGAACCATGGAGCAGGCGGAAGTGGAAGCGGTCCTCAGCCGCCAGCGCAGTCAGCCGGGCCGATTGAAGTTCGGGGAAATCCTCCTGAAGGAAAAGCGTGTGGATGCTTCCGATGTCATCCGGGCCATCCGGATGCAGAAAATCAGAAGTGCGGTTCCAGCCGGTCAATCCGTGCGAATTCCCCTGGAGCGGATGGAACAGCTGGCTCAGCTGATCGACGGGCTGCAGGGCCGCTGTTCGGGCATCAATGCGGAGTCGATGCTTCGTTTCGGAAACAAGGATCGGTTTTCCACGGAAACTGCGGATATGACCAATCAACTCGGCGATCTGCGCAAGATACTGGCGGAACTGCGCATCGTCACGTTCCAGCAGGCCTTCGGTCGTGTCACCCAATCTGTCGGTTCGCTGATGGAGGAACGGCACAGACCCATCCGGGTCATGACCATGGGTGAAGGCACTGAAGTGGATATGGCCCTTGCCGATCAGCTTGTCCAGCCCCTTGCGGATATTGTGACGGCCATGGCGGACTCGTCCGGTTCCATCGAAGAGGACAAGCGGCTGGGCCAGATTGAGTTGGTCGCCTTCCGGGAAGCCGCAGCCGTTCATGTCGACCTGACCGGTGACGGAGCCGCGGACATCGTGGCCATGCTCAAGAACCCCGCACATGAACGGGCCGTCCGTCGCATCGGCGTACTTGGTGGACGGATTCAGATAGACGACATGGAGGGGAAGGGTGTGCGCGCACGCCTCCTGTTCCCCATGCAGGAGGAACACGCATGAAGGCGCTGATAGCGGAAGACGATTTCATCAACCGGCGGGTCATGCAGCTTTTTCTGGCCGGGTTTGGCAAATGCGACGTGGCGGATAATGGCCGCACCGCGTTGAACATGTATCAGGAAGCTTCCCGGAATCGCAAGCCCTACTCGCTTGTCTGTCTGGACAGCAGTCTGCCGGAAATGGATGGCCAGACCCTCCTGCAGGAGATCAGGCGCTATGAGAAGGAACAGTCCATTCTGGGCCGGGATGGCGCACGGATCATGTTCATTTCCTCCGACACAAGGAAGGAAACCATTCTCGCGGCCTTTCGCGGGCAATGTGACGGTTTCATGCTGAAACCTTTCCGAAAGAGGGAGCTGATACACTTCCTGCATGAACAGGAATTGGTGAACGAGTAATTTTTCTGCACCTGTTTCGCCTGCAGTTTTCCGTTTGGGCTGAGAAGCCGATCATCTCCGGTCTCATGACTGGCAGGGGGTCGGCTTTTTCTTTCACGGAAGAAGTGCGATGAATCATGTCCTGCCGTGTGCATCGAAACGTGTTTCGATTCTTTTTGACCTTTCCTGACTTTTTATCTCCAGATGCTTGACAAACGAATTTGCGGATGGTAATTTTATAGTAACGTTAGCACTCGACGTGCACGAGTGCTAACAAGGAACAGACAATGGCAACGGGGTTCCTCCGATTGCCGGCCGGGTGTGATTGTGGAAGGGAGGTCGTCATGAGCTGGGACGAAGACTTGAATGAACGGAAAAAAGCCATTCTTCGTTCCATCGTGGACGATTATATCCATACGGCGCAGCCTGTCGGCTCCAGGACGATTTCCAGAAAGCACGAGTTGGGTTTGAGTTCGGCCACCATTCGAAATGAAATGGCGGATCTTGAGGAACTCGGCTACATTGCGCAACCGCATACCTCCGCCGGGCGAGTCCCTTCGGACAAGGGCTACAGGTTTTACGTAGACAACCTTGTGCAGGTGCAGGACCTGGCCAATGAGGAAATGCTCCGGATCCGGACTGCCATGGATGAACGGATCGGGGAACTGGGTGAACTGGTCAGACGCGCGGCAACGCTCATCTCTGCTGTCACCGGGTATGCCACGGTGGCCATGACCCCGCAGGCCGAGGAGAACCCAATCCGTTCCATCCAGATTGTCCCGGTCGGCGGACAGCGGGTTCTGGTCATCATCGTGGCTTCCGGCGGCGTGGTGAACAGCCGTGTTGTCAGGCTGGATGCGGAACTGTCCGATGAAGGCATCCATTGTCTGTCGGCTTTCCTCGACCAGAGGCTGTCCGGCAAGGCTGTCAGCGATATCAGGATTTCCCTCATGCTGGAAGCGGAGCAGGAACTTGGTCTTCCGGACGGTATCGTGCTTCCCGTTGTCGAAGGGTTGCGGGAATGCATGCGACGCATCGGGCATGCGGAGATCATGATGGATGGGATGATGAACCTGCTGAATTTTCCAGAGTTCAATGATTTGTTCAAGGCACGTGAGGTCATGGATCTCCTGCGCGAGGATGATTTCCTTGTTGAACTTCTGCAGAAGGTCGGGAAACGGACGAACCCGGAAGTGCGAATCGGCGCTGAAAACGAACGAAGGTCGTTGCGTGATCTGAGTCTGGTCACCGCAGGATATGGGGATGGAGACCGGCGATACGGTGCCATCGGCGTGATAGGCCCTACCCGCATGACTTACTCCCGGGTCATCGCCTCCATCGATTATGTACGGAAACTGCTCGATCGGGAAATTCTCCGCATGATACGGGATTGACCCGAGAATCGTCATTCAGGAAAGGATGGGTTGAAACATGTCGAAACACGACACGACCAAGAAGGGTACCAGGAAGGAACCCTCGGAAGTGGAGGCGGAAATCCGGAAGGCAGCCGAAGTCTATGCCGCGGAAATTGCCAGGGAAGACGGCAGTGAAACCGCATCTGATGGCACTCCTGCTTCAGAAGGCGGGTCCATTGGAAGCGATGGCGGCAATATCGTTGAAATTGAGGCGCTGAAAGCGCTGGCTGACAAAAAGGAAGCGGAAGCGAAGGAAAATTACGAAAGACTCACGTATCTTGCTGCCGAGTTCGACAATTATCGTCGACGGACGCAGAAGGAAAAAGAAAGGCTTTTCAATGATGCGGTCGTCGATGTAGCCGCAGCATTCCTGCCGGTCCTCGACAATCTGGAGAGAGCGGTCAAGGCTGCTGAGGCAGTGGAATCCGCGGAAGCTGTTTCTCTTCGCGACGGTGTGTCCATGGTGGCGCGCCAGTGCGTGGAAGCCATGACGAAACTCGGCATCAGGGAAATCGCCGCGCAAGGCGCCCCGTTCGATCCGACCTATCACAACGCGGTCATGCATGTGGAGGATGAGTCGTTCGGTGCAAATGAAATCGTGGACGTTTTTCAAAAAGGATATCTGTACAAGGAAGACACAGTCGTCCGGCACGCAATGGTCAAGGTAGCGAATTAAATAAGTTCAGATACAGGAGAGCAAGCATATGGCAAAAGTAATCGGAATAGACCTGGGCACCACCAATTCCTGCGTCGCGGTCATGGAGGGCGGAGAACCCGTCGTCATCGCAAATCCGGAAGGAAACCGCACCACACCCTCTGTCGTCGCTTTCTCGAAGACGGGCGAACGCTTGGTCGGACAGGTCGCGAAGCGTCAGTCCATCACAAACCCGGAACGCACGGTCGTCTCGATCAAGCGCGACATGGGCACCGACCGCAAGGTGAAGATTGACGACAAGACGTATTCTCCCCAGGAGATCTCCTCGATGGTTCTCGCAAAGATGAAGGCGGATGCGGAAGCGTATCTCGGGGAAACTGTCACGCAGGCCGTCATCACGGTTCCCGCCTACTTCAGCGACGCACAGCGTCAGGCAACCAAGGACGCCGGAAAAATCGCCGGTCTTGAGGTGCTGCGCATCATCAACGAACCAACCGCGGCAGCTTTGGCTTATGGTCTCGACAAGGAACACGAACAGAAGATTCTCGTATTCGACCTTGGCGGCGGAACGTTCGACGTCTCCCTGCTCGAAATTGGCGACGGCGTGTTCGAAGTGCTGGCGACCAACGGCAACAACCGTCTCGGCGGCGATGACTTTGATCAGCGCGTCATCGACTGGCTGGCCATCGAGTTCAAGCGTGAATCCGGAATCGACCTCAAAAACGACAAAATGGCCATGCAGCGCCTGAAGGAAGCCGCCGAGAAAGCGAAAATCGAGCTTTCCGGTGTGACCCAGACCAACGTCAACCTGCCCTTCATCACGGCGGACGCGACCGGACCGAAGCATCTCGATCTGACCCTGACCCGCGCCAAGTTCGACGAGCTGACCGCCGACCTGGTTGAAAAGACCATGGGTCCGACCCGTCAGGCATTGGCCGATTCCGGACTTGAAACCGCCCAGATTGACAAGATTCTGCTGGTCGGCGGTTCCACCCGTATCCCGGCTGTGCAGGAAGCAGTCCGCAAGTTCCTTGGCAAGGACCCCTTCAAGGGCATCAATCCGGACGAGTGCGTCGCTGTCGGCGCCGCCATCCAGGCCGGCGTCCTCACCGGTGAAGTGAAGGATCTGCTCCTGCTCGATGTCACCCCGCTGTCTCTCGGCATCGAAACCCTGGGCGGTGTCATGACGAAGCTCATCGAGCGCAATACCACCATTCCCACGAAGAAGAGCCAGACCTTCTCCACGGCGGCGGACAGCCAGACCAGCGTCGACATCCGCGTGTTCCAGGGCGAGCGTGAAATGGCTTCGGACAACAAGCAGCTCGGCAACTTCCAGCTATCCGGCATTCCGGCGGCACCGCGCGGTGTCCCGCAGATCGAAGTGACCTTCGACATCGACGCAAACGGCATCGTGCATGTCACCGCGAAGGATCTCGGAACAGGCAACGAGCAGAAAATCACCCTCACCGCCAGCACGAACCTGTCCGATGCCGATATCGACAAGGCTGTGAAGGATGCGGAACGTTTCGCGGCGGAAGACAAGAAGAAGAAGGAAACCATCGAGATCCGCAATGAGGCCGATTCCCTTGTTTATCAGACCGAGAAGTCCCTCAAGGATATGGGCGAAAAGGTCGATGCAGCGGACAAAGCCTCTGTGGAAGCGGAAGTCGCCAAGGTGAAGACTGCACTCCAGGGTACGGATTCCGATGCCATCAAGTCGGCTACGGAAGCCTTGACCCAGGTCTTCTACGGTGTGTCCCAGAAACTGTATCAGCAGTCGGGCGGCCAGCCGGGCGGACCTGATATGGGCGGAATGGGCGGAAATCCCGGCGGCATGGGCGGGAATCCCGGTGCCGGCGCAGGCCCGCAGGACAATGTCTACAACGCCGATTACAAAGTGATGGACGACGACAAATAATCACCTGGCAAGCCATCGGACCGGCCGACAGCACTTTCCGACAGGATCTGCTGACAAGCCCCGGCAAGGCGGAAAAGGCGAAAGTTCGGGAACGGGCCGGGGGATACCCCATGGCCCGTTTCCGCGTAGGGCTTGGTAATAAATCACGGGAAGGAATCGGAAGGGACGGATTGAACGTTTCCCGACGGACCCGGTGAACCTGGAGGGATGGTTTTGGCAGACAAGCGTGACTATTACGAGATCCTGGGCGTAGGCAAGAGCGCCACCGATGCGGAGCTGAAGAAGGCGTACCGCACCCTTGCCAAGCAGTATCACCCGGACGTGAACCAGAACAACAAGGAAGCGGAAGCGAAATTCAAGGAACTCAGCGAGGCCTACGGCATCCTGAGTGATGCGGACAAGCGCAGGCAGTATGACCAGTTCGGCCATGATGCGTTCAACGGATCGGGTGGAGCCGGCGGATTCGGGGGATTCGACTTCAGCGGATTCGGTGGTTTCGAGGATATTTTCGAATCTTTCATGGGTGGAAACCCCTTCGGAAGGCGTCAGAGCAAAAAAGGCGGTCCCCAGCGCGGGAACGACCTGAAGTATGCCATGGACATCACCTTTGAGGAAGCCTGTTTCGGGGTCGAAAAGGAAATCCAGATCACCCGCCAGCAGACCTGTGCCACCTGTTCCGGCTCCGGGGCAAAACCCGGTACCACCGCGGAGTCCTGCAAGCAGTGCGGCGGCAGCGGACAGGTCCGTGTCGCCCAGAATACCCCGTTCGGACAATTCGCAAGTGTAAAGGCCTGCGATGCCTGCCGCGGCGAGGGAACCATCATCGCCAGTCCCTGTCCGGATTGCAGCGGTCGCGGCAAAGTACCGAAGAAAGCACGGATCAGCCTGAACATTCCGGCAGGAATCGATGACGGACAGACCATATCCCTGCGCGGGGAAGGCGAGCCCGGCACGAAGGGGGGGCCGGCCGGCGACCTGTATGTCGGCATTCACGTGAAGACCCATGCAGTATTCAAGCGCGATGGATACGACATCGTGGTGGACATGCCGATCACATTCGCCCAGGCCACGCTGGGGGCGGAGCTGGATATCCAGACCATTGACGGAAACATGAAGCATGCCATCCCGGAAGGCACGCAGACGGGAACCGTCTTCAAGCTGAAGGGAAAGGGCGTGCGGCATCTGCGCAGTTCATCGCGCGGCGACCATTACCTGCGTGTGAACATCGATGTGCCCCAGAAACTCAATGCGAAGCAGAAGGAACTGCTGAAGCAGTTTGCTGAAGCCAGCGGCGAGGATGCCGGCAAGTCCGGGAAGGGATTCTTCAAGCGATGATATGGATTGAAGCGACAGTCACCACCAGCCAGGCGGCAGCGGACGCCGTTTCCGACCTGCTGCTCGGACTCGGGGCAAACGGGGTGGAACTGGTTGATCCGGAAGCATTCAGGAAAGTCCTTTCCGACAACAGCCATCTGGATTATGCGGACGAAGGCTTTCTGGACCAGTATGGCACGAATGTCGTCATCCGTGCCTATTTTCAGGACGGGCGCGATCGGGACGACATGATGGCGGTCATCCGGAAGGGTCTTGCGGATCTGGCCGAATGGACCGATCCCTCCCCCGCGACCGTCAGCCTGATTCTCCGGGATGACGCGGAATGGAAGGATGTCTGGAAAGAATACTACAAGCCGTTTGAAGTGGCGCCCGGTTATGTGATCAAGCCGAGTTGGGAAGAGTATGCAGCCAGACCCGGCGAAACCGTCATCGAAATGGATCCCGGGATGGCTTTTGGAACGGGCACCCATGAAACAACCAGAATGTGTGCGGAATTTGCCGCATCTGTCGTGCAGCCGGGCGATCGGGTCATGGATATCGGCTGCGGCACCGCCATTCTCGGCATCATTGCGGCCAAGCGCGGTGCCGTGGAGGTTACGGCCATCGATGTCGACGATGCGGCGGTGAAGACGGCCCGTGAGAACGTGGAACGCAACGGGGAAGCAGGCCGGATCCGCGTCATCTGCGGTGTTCTTGACGATGTGAAACCGACGGCCCACGATGTGCTCCTCGTCAATATCATTGCGGATGTCATCATCGCGCTGTCGCCGGATTTTCCGAAGTATCTGAAGGGGGATGGACTTCTCGTCACCTCCGGCATCATTCATGACCGCATGCAGGATGTGATGTCCGCCTGCGAACAAAATGGATTCGTCCTGGTGGACCACAACGCGCAGGGTGAATGGGATGCGATGGTGTTTCGATGCATCGCTTCCTGATAGAGCCGGGTTGGCGGACCGGCGATGAAATCCGCATCCAGGGCGATGAACTGAAACACTTGTCGCAGGTGCTCCGTGTGCGGGTCGGCGACCACATTGCGGTGATTGACGGCAGCGGAGAGGAACACGAAGCCGAACTGCTCTCCGTGGATCGACAGACTGCGCTTGCCAGACGAATTTCGACATCGGTGCCCGATGTGGAGGCATCCTCGGAGATCACCCTGCTGCAGGGCATACCGAAATCGGACAAGATGGACCTGATCGTGCAGAAGGCTGTGGAACTTGGTGTTGCCAGAATCGTTCCGATCTGGACGGAACACGTGGTCCGTCGGGACGCCGGGGATACGGCCGGTAAACTCGAACGGTGGAACCGGATTGCCCGGGAGGCTGTCAAGCAAAGCCGTCGCACGCGAATTCCGGAAGTTCTTCCGCCAAGTTCGCTTCAAATGGCTGCAAGTGCGTGGCGGGGCGATCTTGGCGTCCTTCTGTATGAGCAGGAACGAAAAAAAGATTTGAAACAGCTTTTGAAATGGTATACTATGAATCGGTATCACCGGTTGTCCATCCTGGTAGGGCCGGAGGGCGGGATTAGTCCGGCCGAGGCCGAATACCTGGCAATGTGCGGATTTGAGTCTGTCACACTGGGCAACCGGATTTTGCGTACGGAAACAGCGTCGCTGGCGGCGCTGGCCATCATCATGCACGAAACGGGTGAGGGATAATGCCGAAAACGACTTTTGTGGTCACGGACGATGCCATGTTCATGCGGACCCTGCTGCGCAGAATGCTTGAACAGAATGATGAGTTTGAAGTGCTTGGTGAAGCCGCGAACGGGCTGGAGGCAATTGAAGCCGCGAAGCACCATCAGCCGGATATCATGACGCTGGACATCACAATGCCCGAAATGGATGGCATCCATGCTGTTCCTGAAATCATGAAGGTCAGCCCGAAAACGAAGATCATCATGGTCACCGCCATGGGACAGCAGTCCATGGTCATCGAGGCGATCAAACTCGGCGCGAAGGATTTTGTCGTCAAACCCTTTGAAAAATCCCGGGTCTACCAGGCCATCAAGAACGTGCTGTCTGTCAATTGAACCGGTTTGGACCGCAATGATGCGGTCCGGGGGGAATGTAGCAATGCTCAGAAGTATGACCGGATTCGGTCATGATGAACGGACCCGCGACGGGGTGGGCGTAACGGTGGAAATCCGAACGGTCAACCACCGCTACTGTGATATCTATCTCCGGATGCCCAAACAGTTGAACTGTTTCGAGGATCGGGTGCGGGCAGCCATTTCCAGTCAGATCACCCGTGGCAAGATTGATGTCTTCGTCACATTGGACAGCCAGACGGCGGATTCACACGAGGTTGTCCTCGATGAGAAGCTGGCGGCGTCCTACCTGTCCGCCCTGAGGAAACTGTCCGCCCAGTTTGGCCTTCGCGATGATGTTTCAGCCTCCACCCTATCCCGCTTTCCTGAAATTCTGAAAGTGGAACGGAAGGACGAGGGAGAGCTTCTGGGGGATCTGCTCGAGGAAACCGTGCTCGGAAGTGTCGCGGCACTCGGGGCCATGCGGGAGCGGGAGGGCGAACGTCTCGGAGAGAGCCTCGTCGCCAATCTCGACAACATATCCGGTTTCGTCGGTCGCATCGCGGAGCGGGCGCCCACTGTGGTGCTGGAATTCAAGGAACGGCTGGACAACCGAATCGCGGAACTGGTGGATGCGCAGAAACTTGATCCGGTCAGGCTTGCCACAGAAGTGGCGCTTTTTTCGGACAAGTGCAGCATTGAAGAGGAACTTGTCCGCCTGCGGAGCCACTTCTCGCAGATGAGGGAGATGCTTGCCGCCGGAAGCCCCATCGGAAAGAAGCTTGATTTTCTGATTCAGGAGATGAACCGCGAAGTGAACACCATCGGTTCGAAGTCGAACAACCTCGACATCACACGCATGGTGGTGGAGTTGAAGAGCGAGATCGAAAAGATGCGCGAGCAGATTCAGAATATCGAATGATGACGGAAACGCGGATTCGGATGGAGGACCTGTTCCATGAGACTCATCAATGTCGGGTTCGGCAACATCGTCTCGGCAACACGCATCGTGGCTGTCGTCAGTCCGGAGTCCGCACCGATCAAACGCATCATTCAGGAAGCAAGAGACCGCAGCATGCTGATTGATGCCACCTACGGCCGACGTACCCGCGCAGTCATCGTCACCGACAGCGACCACATCATTCTCTCCGCCATTCAGCCCGAAACCGTCGCGCACCGTCTCAACGGGCAAACGGGCGGCGCGGAACCGGAAGAGGAAGAGATGCAGGAGGAGCAGGAATGAAACCCGGGATGCTGATGGTGGTCTCCGGACCGGCCGGTGTCGGAAAAGGCACCTTGGTCAAACAACTGATGTCCCAGCGGGAACGGGTTGTCCTGTCCGTTTCGGCCACAACGCGCATGCCGAGGCCAGGGGAAACGGATGGCACGCAGTATTGGTTCAAGGATCGGCAGGAATTCGAATCGATGATTCGGAGCAACCAGCTGCTTGAATGGGTTGAATACTGCGGAAACTATTACGGGACACCGGTCGGCCATGTCAGATCCTGTATTGCGGAAGGGAAGGTTGTCGTCCTCGAAATTGAGGTGGAGGGCGCCTTGAGCATCCGGAAACAGTTTCCGGACAGCGTGCTTGTGTTCGTTCTTCCGCCGGATCTTGCTGAGCTGGAAGAACGCCTCAGGGGAAGGGGAACGGAAGCGCCGGAGGTGATTGGCAGAAGACTGGAGCGGGCGGCGGAAGAGTTCAGGTTCCTGCCCCATTACGACTATTATGTCATCAATGACGAGATCGATGCCGCCTCGGACGTCATGGCGCGGATTGTCGATACGGAGCAGCTCCGCATCTCGAGAAATCCTGATATTGTGGACCGTTTCCTGACGTAAACCAGCATGTTTCATGACCCGTTCATCCTATCGACAGGTATCGGTGACAATTGCCGGAGTTCCCGCAATTGCAATAAATGATTTGCCGAAGCCAACCAGTAAGGAGTGCACCCTATGATTTATCCGTCAATGGCCTCACTGCTCAAAAAGGTAGACAGCCGCTACACCCTGGTCATCGCCGCCTCAAAACGGGCGCGCATGCTCACCGAAGGCGCACAGAGACTGACCGATCACGTTTCACCGAAGGATGTCACCATCGCCATCCATGAAATCTCGGAAGGCAAGGTTGGATATCATCGCATCCATCGTCCCGGCGTCGAGGAGGACGCGGAATTTGTGACGGAGTCCGTCATATCCGCGCGTCCCGACTGGGAATCCAAACGGCTCTCCGATGAGGATGACGCGGAATGGAACGATGAGGAAATGCTCGATGAGGAGCATGATTCCGACGATGACGCCCATGATCCGGATGACCACGACGATCTTTGAGTCCGGCCAACCTGAAAAGCTTTCCTGAGCCGTTTGCGGTATGTCGGAACCTGCTTCGGCGTCATGCAGACGAACACGCATCCGAGAAACATCAAGGGAGGAACGATATGCCTGCTGAAGTGACGATGGAGAAAATTGTAAGCTTGTGCAAGACGCGCGGCTACATCTATCAGGGTTCCGAGATTTATGACGGTCTGGCCAACACCTGGGATTATGGTCCGCTGGGCGTCGAATTCAAGAACAACGTCAAGAGGGCCTGGTGGCGCAAGTTCATCCAGGAAAGCCCGCTGAATGTCGGGGTCGACTGTGCCATCCTCATGAACCCGCAGGTATGGGTAGCATCCGGCCACGTCGGCGGCTTTTCGGATCCGCTCATTGACTGCAAGGACTGCAAGACCCGTCATCGCGCCGACAAGATGATCGAAGACTGGAATCGCGGGAACGGCATCGAACTGCAGATCGACGGCATGAAGAACGAGGCCTTGACCGAGTACATCCGGGATCACAAGGTGCCTTGTCCGAACTGCGGCAAGAATGAATTCACGGAAATCCGGAAGTTCAACCTCATGTTTAAAACATTTCAAGGCGTCACGGAAGATTCGAAAAACGAAATTTTCCTTCGCCCTGAAACCGCGCAGGGCATCTTCGTCAACTTCAAGAATGTCCAGCGCACCACGCGCAAGAAAATTCCGTTTGGCATCGGCCAGATCGGCAAGTCTTTCCGCAATGAGATCACACCCGGCAATTTCACCTTCCGCACCCGAGAGTTCGAGCAGATGGAACTGGAATTCTTCTGCGAACCGGGCACGGACCTTGAATGGTTCACCTATTGGAAGGATGCCTGCAGGAGCTGGCTTTTCTCTCTCGGCATGAAGGAAGAAAATCTGAAATTCCGGGATCATTCCGCCGAGGAACTCTCCCATTATTCCAACGCGACGACGGACATCGAGTTCAAGTTCCCCTTCGGTTGGGGCGAACTCTGGGGTATCGCCGACCGGACCGACTTCGATCTGAAGCAGCACATGGAACATGCGAAGGAAGACCTTTCCTATTTTGATCCGGCCAAGAACGAGAAGTATATTCCCTATGTCATCGAGCCGTCCCTCGGTGCGGACCGTGTGGTGCTGGCATTCCTCATCAATGCCTATGACGAGGAGGAAGTGGCGGAAGGCGACGTCCGTGTCGTTCTGCGCCTGCATCCCGCCATTGCTCCCGTCAAGATTGCCATGCTGCCGCTCTCGAAGAAACTGTCGGAAGAGGCGGAAAAGGTGTACGCGGAACTGCTGAAAGATTACGTCTGCGAGTTTGACGAAGCGGGTTCCATCGGCAAACGGTACCGTCGTCAGGACGAGATCGGCACGCCGTACTGTGTCACCTTCGATTTTGATTCCCTTGAAGACAAGGCCGTGACCATTCGTGAACGCGACACCATGAAGCAGGTCCGCGTGCCTGTCGCAGACCTGGGCACCTGGTTCAAAAACAAGTTCGACTTCTAAGGCGCCGGTA
>JAIFNI010000300.1 GCA_020047785.1 Clostridia bacterium | reverse complement strand
GAGGTGTCCCCATGAAGATACTGGTCGTTGAAGATGAAGTGAGATTGGCGGAGGCCCTGCAGCAGATTCTGGTGAAGAACCGGCATGCCGCCGACCTGGAACACAACGGCGTATCCGGTCTGGACCAGGCACTGACAGGATTGTACGATGTCATCATTCTGGATATCATGCTGCCGAAGATGAACGGCATCGAAGTGCTGAGACAGCTCCGAAAGGCGGGCATCGCAACCCCGGTGCTGCTTTTGACCGCGCGCGACGAGGCCTCCGACAAGGTTTCCGGTCTGGACAGCGGTGCGGATGACTATCTGACGAAGCCGTTCAACACAGAGGAACTGCTTGCCCGGGTACGCGCACTCGGCAGGCGGCGGGGGGCTCCGATTGCCGATGACCAGCTCAAATTCGGGGATACGACCCTGGATCTGTCCACGTATGAACTGGCCTGTCATGACAAGTCTGTCAGACTCGGCATGAAGGAATTCCAGATAATGGAGATTTTCATGGCAAACGGAAGCCGCATCGCCGGCAAGGAAGACCTGCTCTCGAAGGTTTGGGGATATGATTCGGAAGCCGAATACAACAATCTCGAAGTGTATGTCTCTTTCCTTCGCAAGAAACTCGCGCACATTCATTCTCCCGTCGTCATCCGCACCGTGCGCGGTGTCGGATATGCCCTGAGCCAGGAGGAAAGCGGCACATGAAGGAACTGAAAAAACTCAAAGTCCGATTTGTCCTGATCATCATGAGCATGCTGCTTTCCGTCACCTCGGCCATTTTCGGCGGCATCTACCTCACCATGCGGGAAGGCGGGGACAGACAGGCAACCAGGCTGCTGGAAGACCTGGTGCGGCATGACGGCATGATGCCCGGAAGGGAACCGCGATACGACGATCAGACGAGGCAGACCGACGATGGCGGCAAGGAGATTCCACCTGAAAAGCCGGCAATCGACGTCCCCGGCATCCCATCCATTTTCGGCACTGCAAACACGAATGCCGCATCGGACAGTGCTTTGCTCCGAAACAGCTTCGCCGTGAGACGGGACATGCAGGGTCAGATACTCAGCCTGAGCCAGGACAAGGGATTCTTCCCGGGAAGCAGCACATCCACCGCACTGGCCGACTTGCTCGGTGACGACCGCACAAGTCTGGAATCGGCACTCGACACCCTATCCGCGCTGGATCGGTCCCATGGGGTGATGGAGATCAACGGGATTTCCTATCGATACCTCGTTTCAGAGAAACCTTACGGCACGGTCACTGCATTTCTGGATCGCAGTCTGGAAAACGAAACCCTGAGCCGCCTGCTGTCTTCCCTGCTGCTGATCGGCGGAATCGGCATGATTCTGCTGTTTCTGGCCAGCCTCTATCTGGCGGACAGGGCAATCAGGCCCGTAGGGAAGGCTTGGGAGCGTCAGAAACGTTTCATTGCAGACGCTTCACATGAATTGAAGACACCCCTCACCGTCATCGCGGCCAATGCCGATGTCGTGCTTTCAAATCCGAAGGATACAGTCGCGGCGCAATCGAAGTGGCTCGGATACATCAAGTCGGAAACCGAGCAGATGGCCAAGCTGGTCAACGACCTGCTGACCATTGCAAAATTGGATGCCAGCGAAGACAAACATGCCTTCCTTTCATTTGAATTGAGTGAATGTGTCACAAATGCAAGCCTTCCCCATGAATCTCTTGCATTTGAAAAAGGTCGGATACTGGAGCTGGATATTGCCCCGGACATTCAGTATGTCGGCGAGGAATCCGGCATCAGGCAAGCGGTCGGCATTCTGGTCGACAATGCGGTCAAGCATTCGACCGGAACCGGAAACATTCTGGTCAGCATGAAAAAGGAAAAGGAGAGCGGGCGGATTCGAATCGAGGTGTCCAATCCCGGCGACGGCATTCCGAAGGATGAATGGCATCGTATCTTTGAACGGTTTTATCGGTTGGATTCCTCGCGCGCCAGGGAAAGCGGGGGCTACGGACTCGGACTCTCCATCGCGAAGACGATCGTTGACCGACACGGGGGCGATCTTTCGGTTCACAGCGTCCCGCAGAGCATGACCACTTTCACGATGCTGCTCCCTGCGTCCCGCAGGGCATGATCACTTTCATCACGTTTCTGCTCCCTGCGTCCCGCAGGGTCTGACCATTTTCATCACGTTTCTGCTCCCTGCGTCCCGCATGCGCTGACCATTTTCATCATATTGCCGAGTCATCAAAAAAGGAAACAGGCCGGTTCACACCATTGTTCCGACCTGTACAGCCGTTTTCGTCGATGACGAATCACGAATACGGATGTACGGGCATTTCACTGGCGTGACCGGCCTGTCTGTCATACGTGCATTTTC
This sequence comes from Clostridia bacterium, assembly GCA_020047785.1. Taxonomy (GTDB): domain Bacteria; phylum Bacillota; class Clostridia; order DSM-8532; family DSM-8532; genus JAEWSN01. The sequence continues at coordinate 3,211 of JAIFNI010000300.1, read as the reverse complement.
ATGGGCTCCAAAATCACACGGTTTCCGTGATGTACTGGTTCAGAATGGCTTCCAGCATTTCCTGACGACCGGACCGGATAACCGGTTCGCCGTTCCGGAGCGTATAGGCTTCAAGTTCGCGGAAGCCTGCCTTGCCGAGTCTGATGTCGGCACCAATGCCTGAATGCCAGCTTGCATAGCGTTCATCCACAAATTTCGTGAGCACCTTGTCGGCAATTAGCTTGGCAGCCACCTTGTAGCCGCGCGCGAAGGCATCCATGCCCGCAATGTGCGCCATGAACATGTCATCCATCTGGAACGAGCCACGGCGAACCTTGGCATCGAAGTTGAGTCCACCCTTCGTGAATCCGCCTGCGAGAATGGTTTCGTACATGGCAAGGGTGGTGTCGTACAGGTTCGTGGGGAATTGATCCGTATCCCATCCCAGCATGCTGTCGCCCTGGTTGGCGTCGACACTGCCGAACATGCCGTTGATGCGCGCCACGGCCAGATCGTGCTGGAACGTATGTTGGGCAAGGGTTGCGTGGTTGGCTTCGACATTCAGTTTGAAGTGCTTGTCGAGGCCGTAGGTTTTCAGGAATCCGACAACCGTGGCCGCGTCAAAATCATACTGGTGCTTGGTGGGTTCCTTTGGCTTGGGCTCGATCAGGAATTGGCCGTCAAACCCGATTTCCTTTGCATAAGACACTGCCATGCCAAGGAAACGGGCCAGATTGTCGAGTTCGAGTTTCATGTCGGTATTCAGAAGTGTTTCATAGCCTTCGCGGCCGCCCCAGAAGACATAATTCTGACCACCGAGCTCCATCGTGATTTCCATGGCTTTTTTCACCTGCGCGGCAGCATAGGCGAAAGCGTCCGCGTGCGGGCTGGTGGAGGCGCCGTGCATGAAACGTGGATTGCTGAACGCGTTCGTGGTTCCCCAGAGCAGCTTCACTTCGCTGGAAGCCATACGGGTCTTGATGGCGGAAACAACGGTATCCAGCCGCTTGTTGGTTTCGGCGAGGTTTGTTGCTTCCGGTGCGATGTCGCGGTCGTGGAAGCAGAAGAATGGGATTTCAAGTTTTTCACAGAATTCGAAATTGGCGTCCACCTTCGCCAGGGCGAGTTCCATCGGATCGGTGATGGCATCCCACGGACGGACGGCGGTGCCGGGGCCGAACGGGTCGCTTCCGCGGGCCTGGAACGTATGCCAGTACGCGACGGCGAACCGGAGATGATCCTTCATGGACTTGCCATTGACCATCTCATTCGGGTTGTAGTAGCGGAACGCGAGCGGATTGTCCGTCTTCGGTCCCTCGTAGGCGATTTTTCCGATTCCCTTGAACATTTCACTCATGGTTGTGCCTCCTGTTTGTTTGATGATTGTTGTTTGATGATTGTTGTTTGATGATTGTTGTTTGATGATTGCCCGATGAATATCTGAAATTTTGGCCAGACCTGTCAACCGTATTTGAAAAAGAGCCCACAGTCTCTTTCCAACGCCTTGTCATCCTGTCTGCGGCTGCATCAGCTGCCTGATCGGCAAAATCGCAGCACCATAAGTTGACGACTCTTCTCCAAAGCTTCCCGGTACGACCTCCACGTGGGAAGCCGGCCATTTCAACGCCTGACGGGACACCTCGTTCCGAACGGTGTGCAGCGCGAGATCGGCATATTCCGGAAACCGTTTCCCGAGTACGATTCGATTGGGATTCAATGTGTTGACCAGCATGGAGACCGCCCGTCCGAGACTTCTGGACGCCCGTTCCAGCACCGCGACGCAGGTTCTGTCCCCGCCTCTGGCCAATTGGAGAAACTCCTCGAACGTGGCGGTTCCCGCCTGGCGCACCATCCCGTCCAGTGAAGCCAGTGTTTCCAGACAGCCATGGCTGCCGCATGTGCACAGGGGTCCGTCATCCTCCACGATGATGTGTCCGACCTCCCCCGCACTGCCAGCCGTTCCGCGATACAGGCTTCCTTTCAGGAACAGACCCGCGCCGATGCCGGTGTCGATGTTGATATGGACAAAATCCTCAACCTGCCGGCATGACCCCATCCACAGCTCACACAAGGTGGAACAGACGGATTCGTTTTCGACATAGACAGGTATTTCCAGCAATTCTTCCAAAGGTTCCCTGAGGATGGCATCCTGCCAGGACAGATTCGGGGAGAAGGCAATGGCGTGCGTCCTTCGGTCCACAAGACCGGGAACGGATATGCCGATGCCGAGAATCTGTTCATTCTGAATCCCTGTATGGCGAAGACCCTCTCCCACCAGTTCCACAATCCGCTTCACGGTTTCCATTGGAGAAACCCGACCATCGCCAGCCTGCCGCTTCTGCCATCGCACTTTTCCCGTATGGTCCAGAATGGATATGTACAGAAAGCGGACATCGACATCAACGCCAATGCCGAAGCGACTCGCCGGTTTCAGTTGGAGCAGGACGGGTTTGCGGCCGCCGGAAGATTCCCCTTCGCCGGTTTCGTGGATGAACCCTTCCTCCAGCAGTCCCTTCACGATGGCACCGATCGCCGTGGCGGACAACCCGGTTTCCTCTGCGAGGGCGATGCGCGATACCCCTTCCCGCACCCGGATCAGGTCCAAAAGGAGGGCCTGGTTCATTTCCCGCAGATAACGGCTGTTTCCGGTTCTTTTCGCCATGCGGCCCTCCTTTCGTTCCAGTCGGGCATCAGATAAAGGTTTGGAAAGTGTTCAAGCAGGTTACGTGGCTGGTTCATGACTGGTTCATGACTGGTTCATGACAAGTTCATGGCTGATTCATGGCTGGTTCATGACTGGTTCATGACTGGTTCATGGCTGGTTCATGACAGGTTCATGACAGGTTCTCAGCGCACAAGGCCGGCAAGCGTCTTGAAATCACCTGCAAGCGACTTGTACAGGTTTTTGTACAGACCGTAATATCCGTCATAGGTTGTCTTGACAGCCGTGTCGCCGTTCTGGCGCGTCACGACGCCAATCGTCGCGTCGCAGGCTTCCGGAACACTTTTATACACACCCGTTCCAACGCCTGCCAGCAAGGCAACGCCCAATGCGCCGCCTTCGCTGGAATTGATTGTCTGGATTTCAGTACCGAACACATCCGCCTGCATCTGGCGCCACAGCGGGCTTTTGCCGCCACCGCCGGATGCGCGGACTTCGCCGACCGGAACCCCCATGTCTTTCATGATCTCGAGGCAGTCCCGCAGGGAGTACACAACCCCTTCCATGACG
>JAIFNI010000230.1:639-19325 GCA_020047785.1 Clostridia bacterium | reverse complement strand
CGGGAACTCGGCGTCATAAGCGTCCATAATCCGATCCCGGGTGACTTTTGCCAGCACGGAAGCGGCGGCGACCGCTGCACACCGCTCATCCGCCTTCGGGATGGAGATCTGGCGGAGCGGAAGGTCCAGATGAACCGCATCGATGATGAGCGAGTCCGGCGCTGTCTTCATGGCACCAACCGCCAGCAGCATGGCCTTCTTCGTGGCATTGAGGATATTCACGCGATCGATGTAGGTCTGGTCGCAGATCCCGATGCCCCAGGCGACCGCATTCCGTTTGATCTCCGCATAAAGCTTGTCCCGGACGGCGGCAGACAGTTTTTTCGAGTCGTCCAGCTTCTCCAGCAGGACATTTTCCGGCAGAATGACGCAAGCAGCCACGACGGGACCGGCCAAAGGACCACGGCCGGCTTCATCGATTCCACCGACATGACGGAACCCTTCCCGCCACAGATCCGCTTCCATGATGCGCAGATTTGCAAGCCTTGTCCGTTCAGCCTCGAGTTTGCCGATTTTACGCAGCATCACCTCAATCAGCTTGTCTGCTTTTCCGGCTGCTTCAGGCGAAATTTCATGAAGCCATGCCAGAGCCGATTCCGGTTCCATGCCTGCAACTCTTTCAGCCATTGCTTTCTGCGTCCATCCGGCCATCCGCTACTCCTTCATGCCACTCTCATCCGGGCTTTCCCCACAATCCTGTGAACTCGCCGGGATGTTTTGGGAGGCGCAGTTCAACGGGGCGCAGTTTTCCTCGGAAGCATCTTCCTCCGGGATGATGGCCCCCGTATCCTGTATCGGCGCATGAACCGGTTTTGTTTCGGATTTCTGCTGTTTTTTTTCGACCATCGGCGGCTTTTCAAGACTGACCCGCCCCAATTTGGCTCCACGGAATTCATCAAGAATGATGGCGGATATGCGGTGCAGGTCCACTTCACCGCCGGCAATCAGGCAACCCCTGCGTTTCCCCGCTTCCAGCAGCAGCTGCATGCCATTCTTGCCTGCAATGTCCTGAAGTTTGTATCGCTCCATCAAACGTGCCGGATACAGGACGGCCAACCGCGCCAGAAGATTGGCGGCCAACTCTGTCGTGTCCATGATATCGTCCTTGATGGCACCGGTGAATGCCAGCACAAGACCGGTTTCCACATCCTCGAACTTCGGCCAGAGGATTCCCGGCGTGTCCAACAGCTGGATTTCAGGATGGATGCGTACCCATTGCTGGGACCGGGTGACGCCTGGCTTGTCTCCGGTCTGCGCGACGGCCTTGCCTGCTATCTTGTTGATGAAGGCGGATTTTCCGACGTTCGGGATGCCGACGACCATTGTGCGGATGGGTCGCTGCAGTCGCCCTCTGCGAAGGGCTGATTCGAGCTTGACCTGCGTAAGGGCGCGAAGCTGCTTGTATATGTCCTTCAGGCCATTCCCGCTGAGGGCATTCGTATAGATGACTTCGAGTCCCTGCGAACGGAACCAGATCTCCCATTGGCGGCTGACGGCCTCATCGGCCAGATCGCTCTTGTTGAGGGCCACAATGCGCGGCTTTTGCCCGACAAGCCAGTCGATGTCCGGATTTCGGCTGGACATCGGAATTCGGGCGTCCAACAGTTCGATGACCACATCGACCAACTTGATGGTATCCTGCATCTGTCGACGGGTTTTCGTCATATGTCCCGGGAACCATTGAATCACCACAGAGTTGTACCGCTCTTTCTTTGGGGCTGCATGGAAATCGCCCGTGGTTGTGCCGTTTCCCGGCCTCATCATGCAAAATGGGCTGTCTCCTGACGAGACAGCCCTTCATGCAGCCACATTGTATGGGTTCCGGCCGATAAGGCTGGACATCAGTCCTTGGAGACGCCGATGTCTTCCTTCAGGCGGGCTCTCTTGCCGACGCGGTCGCGCAGGTAGTAGAGCTTGGCGCGACGGGTCTTGCCGCGACGGATGATGTTGACGCTGTCTACCTTGGGGGAATGAAGCGGGAACACCCTCTCCACACCGATACCGAAAGAAAGGCGGCGGACGGTGATGGCTTTGCGGATGGCTGTGCCGTTGATGGCGATGATGGTGCCTTCGAAAGCCTGGATACGTTCGCGGGTTCCTTCGACGACCTTCACGTTGACTTTGACAAAGTCACCGATTTTCAGGTTCGGAAGGTTTTGCTTCAAGCCTTCCTGTTCAAGTACATCAATGATGTTCATGGTCTTTCCTCCAATTCATAGGGTGTTCTTATCCGGGCCATACCTCGGCCTTCGAACAGCGGACCGCCCCGTACTTACGCCGATATAGTTTATCACGGATGCATGCATGTTGCAACGCCGTTTTTTCGCCTGGCCTGCCATTCTTTCTGGAAAAGAGCAGGTGATTTCTTGCCGGCACCTTAATCCTTCTGATTCTGTCTGTAGTTTCTGCTGACATACGGAACCTCATCCACACCATCGAGCATATTCAGACGCAGCGCAAGCTGGAAGAAGTAGCCGGAGAGCAGATTGGCCATGTCCATCAGGGTATCCGGCACGGGATGCCCCTGGTGCATGTGTCTGTATATCAGACGAACCAGTTCCTTCCCGCGGACGCGGAGAAGATGTGCCTGACAGCCTCTCTCGGAACCTTGGGTCAGGACAAACGTTTCACATCTGCCTTCAACGGACTCCTGCAGAAAGGTGAGCCGTTCCAGCAGCCAGGCGATTTCATCGGCGGTTACCGTCATATGCGTACGTAAAGTCGGATTCATGTGATAGACAAGTTCGCAGATTTTCAGCAGATCCGACCGGATGTCCTGATCCCCGACCAAGGCATGCAGCAGGCCGATTTCACTGGCCATGCGGTCCGTCAGCAGTTCAAAGTCGCACATCAGGTTGTCCGGCGCATCCGCAAGGAACGGATATGCTTCATAGGGACTTCTGTACAGGTGATTGGAAGCAGCCATTTTTCCTCCTCATTCCCAAATCTGCAGCATCTGCCGCATATAAGCCTTCACATCAAGTCCATAAACCTGGTTGAGCAATCCGCCATCCAGCACATCCCTCATTCCGCCATCCGCAACGATTTCGCCATTCCGCATCAAAAGAAGCCGGTCCGCCAGTCTCGCCGCCAGGCCGATGTCATGGAGCACCCCGATGATGCATCGACCATCGGCTTCCGACCATTTCACGAGATGGTCGACGAGTTCGATCTGATGACGGAGATCCAGATGATTCGTCGGTTCGTCCAACAGAATGATCCGTGGCTCCTGCGCAAGGGTCCTGGCCAGAAAAACACGCTGGAGCTGACCGCCCGACAGGCTGTCGATGGGTCGCTCCGACAGGTCGGCCATTTCCACTGCATCGAGGCATTCCATCACCTTCCGGTGGTCCTCCCGAGCAGGCGCATCGAACATGCCGCCCTTCAGCCGGACATATCTGCCCAGCATGACGGTTTCACGGACCGTATAGGAAAACTGCACGGTGGTGAGCTGACTCATCATGGCGATGCTGCGGGCTATATCCCGCCGTTTCATGCGGGTGATGTCCGTTCCTTCGAGCCGGACGCGGCCGCCGGTGAGTGGAAGAAGGCCGCAGATCGCCCGGAGCAGCGTCGTCTTCCCACATCCATTGGGTCCCAACAGGCACAGATTTTCGTGTCCCTGCACAAAAAAGGATACTTGGCGGACAATATCCTCACCACCATACCCACAGCTGACCGCTTCCACTTCCAGCAGATGACCCGGTTTTGCTGCATCGGCAAGGCGGCTGTGCTTTGTTTCATTGACAGGAAGGCCTGATTTTGCTGTATCAATAGGAAGGCCTGGTTTTGCTTCAGTTTCCATCATGCGCCTCCCTTCCGATTCCTGCCGAAATAAACCCAGGCGAAGAAAGGAGCGCCGATGAAGGCCGTCACGGCGCCAACCGGCAGTTCTATCGGGGACAGGATGGTACGGGCGGCCAAATCCGCCAGTACCATGAAAGCGCCGCCAAAGAGCGCCGACATGGGAATCACATAACGATGGGAAGAGCCGAACACTTTTCGGGTGACATGCGGCGCGATCAGGTCTATGAATCCGATGATGCCGGAAAAAGCGACGGCACTTCCCGTCAGGGCGGCCGAAACGCCAAGCAGGATCCACTTCACGCGCTTGAGATCCACGCCCATGGCACGTGCCTGCTCCTCTCCAAAAACGATCATGTCCAACTCCCGGTTGAACCGGAAGAGCACCAGAAGACCAGCCACCGTGATCGTCGCAAGCATGGATACCTGCGTCCAGTCCTTGAGGGAGAAGCTTCCCATCTGCCAGAAGATCAACTGCTGCATCTGGTCCCTGGACATGGCGGAAACCAGGGTGAGAATGGCATTGATGAACAGGGAGAACACCATGCCTGCCAGGATGATGGTATTGTTGGACATGCTCCGGTCCATCCGGGCAGCGAAACTGACCGCAAGAAAGACCGTCAGCAGTCCTGACAGCAGACCGACCAGCGGCAGGGACAGTCTGCCCAGAAAAGGAATCGTGAAGCCTGTGATCATCATGACGCCCGCACCGAGCGCCGCGCCGGCGGATACACCGAGCGTATAGGAAGATGCAAGCGGATTCCGGAGAACCGATTGCATGACCGTACCGCTTGCGCCTAACCCCGCTCCGACAATGAACGCCATCAGGACTCTGGGGAACCGGAGTTTCCAGACCAGGGAAACCGTGATGTCATCGATGCCCGCCGGCAGTCCGAATCCCAGAAACCGATTGCCCGCGATGCCCAGAATGGTTCCGGGTGTGACATATACACTCCCGATCCCGATCCCGAGAATCAGAATGCCTGCCGCGCAGAACAAGGTGAACAGGATGGCCGCTCCCTTTCCGGAACCGGCCACCCCGTCCATCACGCGTTTATTTCCGCCATTCGCCGGGTTCTTCAGCAAATCAGTACTTGTCCGGGTAGACTGCTTTCGCCATTTCATGCAGCGCCTTTACAATGCCCTGGTTGGGCAGGGAACTCGACATGTTGTCGATGTAGATGACATTTCCGTCCTTGACTGCCTTCACGGCATCCCAACCGTCACGGGTCTTGATTTCATCGACCGGATTCGGAATGTAGCTCACATTGGTGAGGATGACATCGGGGTTGGCGGAAAGCGCCGCTTCCTGTGTCACCGCAATCCAGCTCTGCTGATCGGCAAAGACATTTTCAGCCCCGATCAGTTCTATCATCTCGTTGAGGAACACGCCACTGCCGAAACTGTACATGGCGGGAGCAGCGCCGATCTCGAAGTAGACGCGCTTTTTCTCGGTGATCGTCTTGCCGATCGCAGCCACATCCGCCATCGCGGCATCCATGCCGGTGATAAGCTTTTGTGCCGCATCAGACTCTCCGACCAGCGTGCCAAGAAACGCAAGGTCGTCACGGATTCCCTGAATGCTGTTGCTGGAAGGAACATAGGCAACGCAGATGCCGGTTTCCCGCAAGGTCTTGAAGGGATCTTCGCCTCCGCCCGTACTCATCGGGGAAGCGAGAATGAGATCCGGCTTCAGCGCGAGCATTTTTTCCGCGTCTGGCGCCATCATGTCGAATACCGGCCATTCCGGGTTGACACCTTCAAGCGGGGAAGCGTTCAGTTCTATGGCGACGATCTTGTCCTTCAGGCCCATGGCGATGAGTGTTTCCGTGAAGGAAGGAGCCATGGATATGATGCGGGTCACGTTCGCCGGAACCGTGATGGCGTTGCCGGCACGATCCTGGGTCGGCAACGCGGCCGGAACGGCAGACTGCGCAGGCGCCTCCGTGGCTTCCACGGAAGCCTCCGGTGTCGTTTCAGGGGTGGCTTCCATGGATGCTTCCACGGTGGCGGAGACACTGGCCACCGCTTCAGAGGAAGCGGCAGGTGCGGGATTTCCACATGCGGCCAGCGACAGGACCAGAATGCCTGCAAGCAGAAGGGCGGTCAGCCGGCCAATAGGGGCGAGGTCGCTGCGAAACTTGTCTTTGCCTGAAATTCTTTGTCTCTTCATGTCGATTTCTCCTTTTCGATTGCACCGGATGTCGATTCTTCGCCGCAATCGTTTGGAACGCCGTCTTCCTTCCCCATTCAGGTTTGATTCGGTGCCGGGACGCATCTGCCGCTGCAGGCGGTTCTGCCCGGAACAGCCGTTCTCCGGCCATTCGCACAAAATCATGTCTGATTGGATCAAAAAACGCCCCGATCCTCACGATCGAAGCGCATGTATTGCCTTGGGCGGGAAAAGAATGCACTGTCCCCGTTCCACAACAACCATACCTTCATTCACTGTGAAGCCATAGTCCGCCTGTACTGGACAGGCAAGGAACCGGCAGGTCTTCCGGCTTGGACATCATCACGGGATTCCACCTTCCCGGGCTCTGCTGCGATCTGGCCTGGATCCCGACTCAACGTCCTGGATCAAGCTGCATCGCACCATTCATTCGCCCAGTGGCTGAAAGGCATTTCCCCGAGGGGAAACCTTCTTTCCGGAAACCGTTCCGTCCTTACGGCGGCAGGACCGCTTGGGATTCTAACCCAATTCCCTATTCTCGCACGCTCTTTTCGACGTGCGCACCGGTACCAATATGGATTCCCGACCGGTGAACCGGTTGTGGGAATCATTTGCCGACAAGCAAAGCCGTTGTTGCCTGTCAAAGGCACGGCAATTGGCTTTCTTGATCGGTTCGATTGCAGTGTAGCATAGCGGTCCCATCACTGTCAAACCACGGGAACTTACAGTGAAACCATTGCAAATAAAAGGTTTTGACCACTTCGGAACGAGGTGTTGTAAAGAATGGACCAGAACCTGCAAAAATGTTTCCACAGCGCAAGATTGTTTCAGGATCCGCTTTCGATAAAGCCTTTGACGGTTTCAGGACCTGCTTTTGAAAAAACCTTTGACGCATACTTGCATCCGTGATACGTTTCCCTTATAATAGGGATACAAAATGTGTCTGTATCAGATACATATGTCCGTTAATCAAGGACACGAGAGGGGATGTACCATGGGCAGCAAGTTGAAGGTCAGCATAGTAGGTGGCACCGGTATGGTGGGTCAACGTTTTGTCGCGCTGCTGGAAAACCATCCGTGGTTTGAAGTGACCGGCATCGCCGCATCAGCGGGATCAGCTGGAAAAACGTATGCCGAAGCGGTAACGGGCCGTTGGAAAATGACCACACCACTTCCTGCCTCCGTGGCCGGAATTATGGTGAAGAACGCGTCCGATGTGGAAGCCGTGGCTGGCGAGGTGGACTTCATCTTCTGCGCGGTTGACATGAAAAAGGATGAAATAAAGGCACTGGAAGAAGCATACGCAAAAACCGGCACCCCGGTCGTATCCAACAACTCGGCCCACCGCTGGACACCGGATGTGCCCATGGTCGTGCCGGAGCTCAATCCGGAACACAATGCCGTCATCGACATGCAGCGCAGGCGCCTCGGCACAACACGCGGCTTCATCACGGTCAAGCCGAACTGTTCCATCCAGAGCTATGTTCCCGCGCTGACCCCCCTGCGCGAATTTGGAATATCAAAGATTGTTGCCTGCACGTATCAGGCCATCTCCGGTGCAGGCAAGAATTTCACCGACTGGCCTGATATGATTGACAACGTCATTCCATATATTGGTGGCGAAGAGGAAAAAAGCGAGCAGGAGCCATTGCGCATCTGGGGCTCTGTTGGTGCGGCGGGCATTGTGAAGGCTTCGGCTCCGCTTATCACCGCCCAGTGCATTCGTGTCCCCGTGACGGACGGACATATGGCTGCCACATTTGTATCCTTTGACAAAAAACCTTCCCGGGAAGAAATCCTTGCCCGCTGGTCGGCCTTTGAAGGCATTCCGCAGAAACTGAATCTGCCCAGTGCCCCGAAACCGTTCCTCACCTACTTCGAGGAAGACAACCGGCCGCAGACCAGGCTGGACCGTGACAATGCAAACGGCATGGGGGTTACCATTGGTCGCCTGCGCGAAGATGTTATGTTCGACTACAAATTTGTCAGCCTTTCCCACAACACGGTCCGTGGCGCTGCCGGTGGGGCTGTGCTGATGGCGGAACTGCTGAAGGCGGAGGGTTACATCACTGCAAAGTAAGGACTTACTATACCTGCAGCGCTTGAAAAGAGCAAGTAATTTCTTTCCGGCGACTTGTCTTGAAAAGAAAAAACTTGCTCTATGAATTTCAAAAAACAATGGCCAAACTCGCCATTGTTTTTTGAAAAAGAGCAAGTAATTTCTTTCCGGCGACTTACTGGACGATCTCCACGATTACTTTGCGGTCTTCATTGACGGCCGAAGCCTTCATGACCACGCGGATGGCCTTTGCAATGCGACCCTGTTTGCCGATGACCTTGCCCATGTCGTCTTCCGCCACGCGCAACTCGAGAATCAGTTCCCCGTCCGCGTCCACTTCCGTGACCGATACGTCATCTGGATGCTCCACCAGCAGGCGGGCGATGTGTTCCAATAACTCCTTCATGGCAGCACCTCCTATAGGTTGGTACACCCGTGATGGGCGGCCTGACGCACCGGATTCCGGTGCATCGTTCCGTCTCTTGCGGAATTATTCCGTCACACCGGCGATCTTGAGCAGTTTCTTCACGGTATCCGTGGGTTGGGCGCCGTTTCCGAGCCATTCCTTCGCCAATTCCGTGTCGAAGGTGATTTCGGACGGATTCTTCAGCGGGTTGTAGGTACCCACTTCCGCGATGAACTTGCCATCACGGGGAGAGCGGCCATCCGCAACGATGATGCGGTACACGGGCTTCTTCTTTGCGCCGATGCGCTTCAGTCTCATTTTGACCATTTGGTTTCACCACCTTTTTAAAATGTTGTCTATGCATGGGAGCCGACATCGGTTCAATGTCGGAATCCTTGGCATCAATGTGGAAGGGACGGAAATCAGGGTGGATGTCAGGATGATTCCTGTCAGGATGACTCCTGTCAGGACAATGGATGTCAGGATTGCGGGAAATCCGGGTATGGACTCAGATTGGAAGGATGATATCAGGGTAAGAACTAAAACGGCCGATTCTTACCGCCCATGCCACCCAAACCGCCCATCCGACCGAGCATTTTCTTACCATTCGGACCTGAAAACTGCTTCATCATTTTCTTCATGTCCTCAAACTGCTTGAGCAGACGATTTACTTCCTGCACGGAGGTGCCGCTGCCCTTCGCAATGCGGATGCGGCGAGAGGCGTTGATGATATCCGGCCGACTGCGCTCTTTCCGCGTCATGGACTGGATGACCGCCATGGTCCGCCCATACTGCTTTTCATCGAACTGCATTCCCTTGAGCGCCTTTGCGTCGACACCAGGCAACATGCCCAGCAAATCCTGGAGGGGCCCCATTTTCTTGATCTGCTGCATCTGCTCCAGAAAATCATCCAGCGTGAAGGTCTGCGTCCGCATCTTCCTTTCGATTTCAGCGGCGGACTTGTCATCGAAGGCCGTCTGGGCTTTTTCAATGAGACTGAGCACGTCTCCCATGCCGAGAATGCGGGAAGCCATGCGATCCGGATAAAAGGGTTCTATGTCACTCAATTTTTCACCGATGCAGGCGTATTTTATGGGTTTTCCGGTGATTGCCTTCGTGGAAAGGGCTGCTCCGCCACGGGAATCACCATCCAGCTTTGTCAGAATGATGCCGTCGATGCCGAGTTGCTCATTGAAAGAGCCGGCAACATTGACTGCATCCTGACCGGTCATCGCATCGACCACCAGCAGAATTTCCTGCGGCTTGACAGCTGCCCGGATTTTCTTGAGTTCATCCATGAGGGCTTCGTCGATATGGAGACGCCCTGCGGTATCGATGATGACCACATCAAGCAGCATGGATTTGGCATGAGCCACGGCTTTCTGTGCGATGGTAACCGGATCCGTTCCTGTACCCATCTCGAAGACCGGAATATTGAGTTGGCCGCCAACAACCTGCAGCTGCTTGACCGCGGCAGGACGATAAATGTCGCAGGCCGCCAGTAAAGGGCGTTTTCCATCTTTGCGGAGGACGGCAGCCAGTTTGCCTGCTGTCGTCGTTTTGCCGGCACCTTGAAGACCACAAAGCATGTAAACGGAGGGAGACGATGAAGAATAGGTGATTCTGGATGGGACAGTCCCCATCAGGGAAATGAGTTCCTCATGGACAATCTTGACGATTTGCTGGCCCGGTGTCAGGCTTTCCAGCACATCGGCACCGACGGCGCGCTCACTGATGGAGGCAATGAAGTCCTTGACCACCTTGAAACTGACATCGGCTTCCAGCAGCGCGAGTTTGATTTCGCGCATCATCTCCTTGACGTCCTTATCAGATATGCGGGTCTGCCCCTTCATTTTTTTGACCAGGGCTGACAATTTTTCGCTGAGTCCCTCGAATGCCATGCTACCTCATGGGCCGTCCGTCCGGCCGTTGTGATGATTCTTCTATGACAGAGTCGATTCCGGTTTCTCTAGTCGTTTTCTGCTCTATAATTGTTCCAGCAGTTGAAGAAGTCTTGCCCCCGCCTGCTGCGTCAAGGCTCTCTGCGTTTCAGCTGATTCGGATTCCATGGCTCCGTTGACCAATCCCAGCGCTTCACGAACCATGTCCTGTTGTTTCAGGAACCGCGCCGCCAGTCCGAGTTTCGATTCATATCTCATGAGGAGGGCTTTTCCAGTTCGGACGGCATCATGGACGGCTTGCCGGCTGACTGTCAGTTCCTCTGCAATCTCCGCCAGGGAAAGGTCACTGTTGTAGTGGAGATCCAGCACTTCGGATTGTCTTGGTGTCAGCAGTTCTCCGTAGAAATCCATCAGCAGGACGATGGAGGTGTACTCACCTGTTTCAGCACTTTCACGGGCGCTCGCCATCCTGTTTTCCGCCTTGTCTTTCCGGTATCGGCCTGTATGAAGACTTCGGACTGCATGATGATACCACGGAAACAAAGAACGTGTCAAGCATTTACCCTTGACACGTTCAAAGCCGTCCCGGCTGCCAACATATAAACAAATTATTCAAACAAACAAACAGGATGGTTTTCTACGCACAAGCCACAGATTAGGCCGCAATGACCGATTTATGTTCAACCGACAAATCGGAATCCCCGAATTCGGAACAAATCAGTTCCCTCCCCACCGATGAAATGCAGGTATACTGCATGAGCTCCTTCGATTGCCTGGAATTCACAGGAAAAAGCACGCCAGACTTCATGGCTGCCGGTGTCCGTGACGGGACACCGGGCCACAACAGGGCCAAGCGGTTTATCCAATCTGAACTCCACCATCCCGCCGGTTCCCTCGCAGGAAGCGTCCACGAACAGCGTACCGCGAACCGCCTTGAAATCCAGATACCGATAGACCGCCCAGTCTCCGGATGAGATGCCTGACAACATTTCCCGGCTGTCGTCCGCTGCCGGGTCATCAACCCCTGTGATCCGCACGTTTCCGGAAAACTGGCACGCTCTTGCCGCCTGCATCTCCTGTGTGGAGGGAATCGGCCCCGAGATTCCCTGTGTCGTCATCGGCACTTCCCGGATCCTTCCCTCCGAATCGAACCGGATGGGTTCCATGCAGACTCTCCTGCTGAAGTGGCTTCCTCTGGAAGATCGATGATAAAAGACATACCAGTCTCCGTTGAACTCGGCAATTGACCCATGATTGTTCCAGGTCTCCGGGTCGCATCCATCATTGTCGATGATGACGCCACCCTTCGTGTAAGGACCCAAGGGAGAAAGGCTGGTGGCGTAAGAGATGCAGGTAGCCTTTCCACGGCTGATATCCGTGTAGACCAGGTAATAGATGCCGTTTCTCTTCCGGACGGAGGCGCCTTCGTGGAACCCTGCACCTGCTTCTGTCAACAGAGCAGGGTAAAAGGTATCCTTCCCGATGGCGGACATGTTATGATCCAGACGGGCACCGCGCGCATGAAACTGGCCCCAATACAGATAGGCCTGGCCATCATCGTCCAGAAATACGGCCGGGTCGATGGCATCCCCATTGGCTCCGACCACAGGGACCGCGTTCCTGAAAGGGCCTTCCGGCTTCATGCTGGTCGCCACCCCTTCTCCATTGTCGGACAGGCAGAAGTAAAGGTAATAGATACCGTTCTTGAATATGCAGTCGGGCGCATACAAGGCTGCATTCGACCAGGGAACATCCGAGTTCGCACCGTCGGATCGAAAACTGACCCCATGATCGACCCAATGAATCAGATCATCCGATGAAAAAACATGATATTCGTGGCTGCAGTACTCCATTTTATCCGCCTTGTCGCATGAACCATACAAATACATGCGGCCGTCGGCCCATTGACGGGCCTCCGCATCCGGAATGAAATGTTCAAGCGGTAGAATTGGATTCATCTGCTTGTTCCCCCTTCTGTTCTCCTTCTTCTTTCCCATCGTGAAAGCTTACAATCAATATCGGATGGTCACGGGGCCAAGAAGTCCGGATGGTTCCACCATGGCAAACTGGGAAAACTGGTCTTTCATTTCATGGACAAGGGTGTTGATGACCTCGACGCGGAGGGCGTTCTCGCCTGTTTTCAAGAGTCCGGACAAGTCAAAATGGTACGGTTGGCAAATTCTTGCACCTGCGGACCTGCCGTTGACCCAGACCTCCACGACCTCGAAAACTTCGCCCAACAACAGAATCGCTGTTTCCGGAACATTTTTCAGCATAAAGTCCGTTTCGTAACGCATGATTCCGGAAAAATCCGGATCGTTCCCGCTTGCTGTCACATTCATCAAGCTGGAAACCACTTCCCTGGGCACGAACGCATTCGGTTCGCTCCCCCTGGCCAACGAAAGTTTCCATGGCGCTTCAAGGGTCATCGACTTGTTGAGGTGGTCATACAATGGCATCTTGTCCTGACAGACCTCGGAACCGGAAAACATCACGACCGTTGATTGATAGGGAAAAAGCGCCAACTCCAGCATTGTTTTTCCATCCTGTATGCTCGTTGACGCAGGCCTCATCCTGTTCGAAAATGCATCATAGAAGCAAGCCGGCATGTCATTGGGGATTTCGACGCGGGTCCGGATTTCACGGGTTGGGTCTTCGTTGAAGAACAGATAAAGGTCCGAATCGGTGTGATGGTAGTGATAATACCGCAACCCTGTTTGCTCTTCCGACGTTCGGACCTCAAAGATTTCCTCTCGAAGGAGCGTCCCGGCCAAATCCCCCAGCGGGATGACGCGGCCGTGAGGAAGGAGACTTTGAACCGCTTCGCACACTGGCCTGCTCATGCCTGATGCAATCTTCTCCGGCATCCCATCGACAAAATATACCGGAAAACTCCATTGCGCGCACTCCGTCACAAATTCTGCAACCGATGCGGGTATGCATGCGGCATACGGGATGACAAGGGCTTTGTAGGTCTCGCCATTCACATGGAGCCCCTGCGCGTCGAGGGAAGACAGAAAATGCTCCCGTTGCGTGAAAACATCTGCGGGAAGCACATCACAGTCGATCTGACGTTGTGCAAGCACCCGGACCGGCTTTTCGAACGGCATGCTGTCACCGCACCATTCCGCCTCGGCATGGTACAGAACCGCCACGGGGGCCACATGAACCCCGTCCTGGAACAGGCTGCACAGACGGTTCACATAGGCCGCCAGCAGGGGATTGTACCGGAACTGCGCATCACCGTCGTATCGGCTGGTTCCTTCGGCAGGCGGTGTTTTCGTTTTCCATGCCGGAATGAAGTGATTGATTCCTCTCACGAGCATATGGTCGAACAGCCATTTCTGATCCTTCAGGCCAAGACTGTATCCGTAAGCCGCGAAAATCTCACAGATGGACCGTCCTTTTTTCTTCGGGTCCATGTGTGCGAAAGAACTGCCAAGCTTGGCCAGTCCATAATGGAAAAATTCCCCACCTTCATCGCCACCCAGCCAGGCCAGACCTGAATCATCCAGACCGGGTCGGATCTGCTGCAGCACCAGATCGATGCCGGCATAGTCCTGACCGGTCATCGCCCTGAAATAATGGCCGACTCCGCATCCCAGCCTGGCATGGTTCCCCATGTCCTCCACCATGTGCCCGATGTATTCGCATTGTCGGGCACGACACCAGTCCCCGATCTGCAGCGAGAAATTCTTCTCGAACAGGCGGGTCAGGATGTCCATATATACATACCGGACCCGGGCGGTCTGTTCACCGGAAGCGTACCACAGGGCCGGCAGCAGGGAAAAGGCCTCATTGCCCAATTCCGTCAGCATCCATTCCCCCGCTTCCTCACTCCAGGGCAGCGGCATGATTTTCCTTCCAATGGCGTTGTCGTTCGCATAGCCGTATATGTTTCCGAACTCCGGCTCATCGGAGAAAAAGCCTGCAAACGTTTTTCCAAAATCGCTGGCATACCTTTCATAATGGGGCTTGTAGAGTTTTTCTATCAACAGCTTCACGGCATTCCCGTCGATGAGATTGAGGTAATCGGGCCTACCCTTGCCGATCTGAAGCGTATAAATGATGAAAATGCGCCATTGACCTTCCGGAACATCCCAGTTGAGAATCCCGTCCGTCAGAAGGTCGGTCAGATCGAGAAACCGGCCATCCAGCTCGCTGCCGCCGATTTTCCTGCAGGCGCAGATCCGCAGGAGCTTCGGTCCTTTGTTCCATGTTTTCCCACCGGATGGCGGATCCGCTTTTTTGTCGCCGGCGTCAGGGTCCGCCTTCGACGGATCGGAAAGACCGTGGGCACCGGCATGCTGCAGAAAGAACATGAAGCCATTCCCGTCCAGGTAATTGCCGACCAGGAAGGAAGCCCCTTTCCGAGGACCTGCCGCATCGATGTGCTGCTCTTCCAGATAGACCTTCTGCAGTTCCGGATGGTCGGAAGCGGCATGATTCGCGTTGCCTGTCGGAAAATTCGGCTCATCCTGCAGCCATACGCGCATCTGCAATGCGCGCGCCTCTTCCATGATGGCATCCATCTGCGCCCACCAGCCCGGTCCCGCAAAATTACGATTGCCGTTCGGCTCAATGCAGACACCTTTGACCCCGTTGGCAGCCAGTCGTCTCAGGTCACGGCGCAAAACCTCGGGACTCACCTGAGTCGGAACGAGAAAAAAGGGGAAAAGCGAATTGCCTTGATCGCCGTTCAAAACTTTCTTCAATCCTTTGTTCATGCCATGTCACTCCGTATTTCCATTGTCCTGACCTCCATGGGTTTCAAATCCACGGGTTCCAGCTTCCTGTATTCTCCGTTACTCATTCGGACTTCCAAACCGGCATGCATCCCCGCCGAAAGCAGATTCATCACAAAGAGCATCTGCCGTTCCCCATCGCTTCGAAGCGAAGTCCAGACATTGGGATTGTCACAGCGGACAGCCGGTTTCACGCAGCCCAGTTCGGCAAGCAGGAACCTCAGCATATCCGTATGCTCATGCTTGGCATGCATCCATTGCAGGCCAAGCCAGATGACGGTGCCTCCACCTGCAAAGCCGGCCTTCCAGCCAAGCTCCGTTCCGGTGACCTCTTCCGAAGCGATGCACTTCGCCTGTGCGGGTCTCGTCGCATTCTCCCAAAGGGAACCGGTAACCAGAATATTGTGTACGGGTCCGACCGAAAGGACGGGAGACGTTTTTTTGAATGGCCGGCTTTCTCCGGCACCCAGAAAGTCCCGAAGAAGGGTGCATGGCCTGAAATTCTCATCCAGTTGGGGAATCACAGGCGCAAGCAGCAAGTTCCCGCCCTGTTCGACGTATTGAATCAGCGCCTTCTGAATGTATTCCGACATGCAGGCGGAAGTGGGGACAAACAGAGGCAAGCCATCCGCTTCCGAGTCCCGCTTCCCCGCAAGCCCGGATTCAAGCGTGGTCAAATCCACCAGATTTCCTGAGAGAGAAGCGCAGAAGGCCGTGGTCATGACCCCCTTCCGCAGAAAAGACCAGGCATCCGTGTTGCTGAAACCGGCCTCGCATTTTCCTGCGAAATACGTCTTGCTTCTGGCATGTTCCCAATCCAAACCGACCGAAAAATCAGGAACTCGCTCTGCGCCAGCCAGCCATCCATTTTCAGCAAGAAAGCAGCCATAAGTCTTCTGGGATTCATAGGTGGGACGGATTTCACCGAAAGCACCGACCGATGCACCATAATCATAAAGGTCGCCATGATGGGAAACGCCCTCTGGATTGGGACCACCTGTGAAAATATAGTAGTTGGAGCCTTTCATGCCGAGTGCGGTGTTCGTCAGATAGCAGCTGAGCGTGTCTTCCTGCGTGACGGGCGGCCAATCGGAAAAACTTCCGCCCGGCAGTTCGAATATGGTCGCCGGGTATCCCATCAGACGCAGCATTTCATTGCTGTAATAGATGTTCACGGCATACTGGGGCGTGGGGTTGTTCTGGTTCCATTCCTGGTTCAGGTTGTAGTAATGATCCGACCCAAGGAGGAAATTGCTGCCCATTTCCCGGACCGTTTCGAGGAAAAATGCATTCATGTTGGGATTCGCCGAATTGTGGACAATCTGGCAGTCGATGCCCGATTCTCTCATCCATCGGTAGAGTGTGCGGACATATTCTGCGGTCGTCTGAAAATAAAAGTCCTGATAATCCTTGGTTCTCCGGGCATTTTCCACCCATCCGGATTTCGGCTCCCCTGTGGGATCCACCTCGGAAACGGACGCATACGTGGAGGCATACGCATCATTCAACGCATGCACATCCACATACCTTTCCTTCAGGAAGGAAGCGAATCGCCCGTTGTCCGTGCCGAAGCCCATGGTATCCCGGTTGTAGTCCCAACCACCGAACCATTCATGAACCCCCATCAGTTCATTGTCAATCTGGACCATGGCCACGGGACCGCCCTTTGAAACCATATACCCGGACAGCAGCGGGCAGACGACATCAAACCATGTCTTCACCTTCTTCAGGAAGGTCGGATGCAGATAACTGACGGAAGATCCCCGGAAGATCTCCCCCTTGATGTTCCGTGCGAGCAGTTCCGGATATCCGTCGCAGAGCCAGCCGGGCAGTCCGTCGTACTTCAGTTCCGAATATTGATAGGGTCCCGGCCTGCAGACGACAAGAAAGCCAAGTCGGCCGCAAAGCTGCAGGAAGGATTCCAGCTCCCTCTGGGGGATGTCACCGAATCGGATGTCTCCTTCCACAGGTTCATGGAGAATCCAGGGAATATAGGTGGCTACGCAGTTTCCACCCGTCTCCCTGAGCAGGAGCAGCCTCTTTTCCCAATCCTCCTTCGGAACGCGGAAATAATGGAATTCTCCGGAAACCAGGAACTTTCGCTTCCCGTCGAGAAGATATGATTTCGGATCCCATGAAAACTGATTCATCCGTGACCTCCCATGACATTTCCAGCATAAGCATATTCTGAAACATCCGTCTTTATGGCGAAGCAAATGGTCTTTTTCCATCATAACTTTCTGCGAATGGCAAATCCATGGTTTGAATGGTACTTTTATATCCATTCTGGTATGATGTCAGATATCCATGCCGGTATCGTGTCCGGCAGCAATGTATGGTATCGTGTCTGAACACAGGTACATGCGCGAAGACCCGTTCAGGAGGGGAAGCATGCCGGCTATTGTGAAAAGTGACGTCATCTACCGCACGATGAAAGACCCTTTCGTCGAAGGAGTCCTCGCGTGCGGATTCATGCGAAAACCAACTGCTGCCGCTTCCCAGAGGCAGTTCAGCATCGATTATTACAGCTGTTTTCTCGTATTGGCCGGGACGGGTGTTTATCAGGATGAACAGAATGCATCCATTGCCCTCAAACCGGGCAGCATCGTCCAGCGATTCCCTGGACACATGCACAGCACGGAGATTGTGCCGGATGGAACCTGGGTGGAATTCTTTATTAGTTTTGGCAAGCCCGTTCATGACTATATGCGTCGGCTTTCCATGCTGAACGGCAAGCCTGTTCTTCAGGGTCACTCCGAACCGGACGCAAAAACGATTTCTACGCTGGCCCGTTTTTTGCGCAAGTTGAAGGCTTCAGACAGCAGGAATCTCCCCATGATGCTGCTGACTGCGCAGAAACTGGTGCTCAGCCTGCAGGAACAAGCCTGCGCATCCGGCACCGGACATCCGCAGCATCCCAAATTCGCCAATCCACAGATTGTAATTGCCTGTGAACGGTTGTCGGCACATTTTCAGGAAAACATGACGCCCCAATCGCTGGCGGATACGCTCAATATGGGATATGAAAGCTTTCGTAAGCAGTTCAAGGCTGTAACAGGCATGAGTCCGGTCCGGTACCGCAATGTCA
Organism: Clostridia bacterium; assembly: GCA_020047785.1. GTDB lineage: Bacteria > Bacillota > Clostridia > DSM-8532 > DSM-8532 > JAEWSN01. Next base: position 1,149 of record JAIFNI010000230.1, on the reverse strand, counting down.
AAAAAATGGATCAGGCTGTGCTCATGCTGCAATCGGGATTGAGCATCAAGGAAATCGCCCATCTGACGGGATATGGTGATGTATTCGCTTTTTCGAAGCAATTCAGGAAAATGAAAGGGGTTTCACCCGGAAAGTATCTGTCTGGAAAGTAGCGGGATGACTTGTTTTGACTGCAAACCCAAGCAACTTAGATCGGGTCTTCCTGCAACAGCCAGGTTGACAAAGGTATGACGCTAATAATATGATGGGTCCACCGAGGGCACAAAAAGTGATATTGCTGGTATTCGAAATTATTCTGATTACTTCTGTTTTTTCCGCATCACACGTGAAGACAACATTTGTTCCTGCTTTTACGCAAACGTTTGCATTATCAAAAATGCACTACCATCCAAGCATCATACCCAGCCTGGATGGCATTATTCCGGAGGGGGGGTGCCGCGTGATTGGCAAAGCCGACTGCTGAAAGCAGGCGTGCAACGCATCTTCATTCAGAAAAATTGTGTGACTGGG
>JAIFNI010000230.1:0-627 GCA_020047785.1 Clostridia bacterium | reverse complement strand
TGACTGGGTGTGCAAGTGGTTCATGCTTCCTCTGCTGGTTTCACTGCTCACCCTGTTTTTCCCATTTGCAGTCCACGCGGCTGACGCTTCTCAAGCGCAACGCGAAGTCACCATTGCCTATTTTTATCTCAACCCCTGCGGATCCTGCAAAGTGGCTGAAGAATTCACCGCCAAGCTTGATGGCCTCCTTCAGGAGGTCTCAACCGACGTCAAGGTGGACCTGTATGCATACAATACGTTTCAACTGGGAAATTCCGACCGCATGCTGGCCTTCTGTGAGGAATACAGGGTTCCGGAGGAGAGCCGCAAAGTACCCCTTCTCTTCCTGAACGGTCTGTGGCTGCAGGGGGATGACGCCATCGAAAAGCAGGTGGTTTCGGTCTTTGCGGAAGCCGGCGACAACCGGCTTCATCCGGCCGGCCTGCCGAATGTGGCAGAGGATGCACTTTTGAAGCCATCCTCCGATTCCGGTTCGGTTTCAGACATCCGGACGGATGAAACGCGCATCATCTATTTTTCCGCGCCTTCCTGCAAAGCCTGCGAGAAGGCCGAGAAGGTCCTGAAACGTCTGGATGAAAATGTTCAGGCGGTCTCAGCGGGTGTATCCCTGGAAACGCAGGTGACGGT
>JAIFNI010000157.1 GCA_020047785.1 Clostridia bacterium | reverse complement strand
CGAACATTGCGGAGTGGGTGATATACAGTGTGACCGGTCAGCACGCGCACCTTCAGCATCCCGAGCGTCATCCGGAAAGGGACAGGCTCTCGGCGGAAGAGAACTGAATTTTGCGGCAACATAACCCAGACATGATAAACGAAAACCGCCGGCGAGTAAAATCTCAGCTGGCGTTTTTATTTGATTATCGTCAACGAATGTTAAATCCATATTCAGGGAGCATGCTTAACGTGGATTTTACACACAGCCAACACGGACTTCGCTTTTCCTGTTTATGATGAAAGTGTCCCCTCCATTCACGACAGGTACCGAACATGGATGGACCGGATGGACATCGACACCCGGATGAGACAAAGGAGTATGAACATGAAGAGAACATTCACAAGATTGGCCTCCGTTCTGATGATGACAACTGCCGTCGCATTTTCCGCCGTTGCCTGTGGCACCGCAGCACCCGCTGCATCACCCGCTGCATCTTCCGCGGCATCGTCTGCCGCATCCGAAAGCGTTGTTGCCGAAAGTCCCGCCGCCAAGCTTGCCGGCGAAATCCGCATTGATGGTTCCTCGACCGTATTCCCCATTACGGAAGCAGTCGCGGAAGAATTCCTCGCGGTTTACCCGGACGTCAAGATTCCGGTCGGTGTTTCCGGTACCGGCGGAGGATTCAAGAAGTTCATCGCAAAGGAAATCGACATCAATGATGCTTCCCGTGCCATCAAGGATGCGGAGGGCGAAGACGCAAAAGCGGCCGGCGTCGCTTACACAGCCTTTGAAGTGGCGTATGACGGACTTTCCGTCGTCGTGAACAAGGAAAACACCTGGGCGACCAGCATGACCGTGGATGAGCTGAAAATGCTTTGGGCACCGGAGAGCACCATCAAGACCTGGAAGGAAATCCGCGCGGAATGGCCGGATGAAGCCATCAAGCTTTATGCACCCGGTACGGATTCCGGTACCTTCGACTATTTCACCGAAGAGGTGAACGGCAAATCCGGTGCCATCCGGCCCGATTTTGTGGCCAGTGAAGATGACAATGTTCTGGTCCAGGGTGTGGCCGGTGACAAGAACGCGCTTGCTTTCTTCGGATTCGCCTACTATGAGGAAAACATGGACAAGCTGCAGGTTGTTGCCATCGACAATGGCAGCGGAGCCATCACCCCTTCGTTTGAAACCATCAAGGATGGCACCTATGCTCCCCTTTCCCGCCCTCTCTTCCTCTATGTGAACAACGAAGCGCTTGTTCGCCCTGAAGTGAAAACCTTCCTGCAGTTCTATCTTGAAAAAGCACCGGAACTCGTGAAGGAAGTCGGATATGTCGCCTTGCCGGCAGAAAACTATGAAGCTTCGCTTGCAACGCTCAAGTAAGAACCATCCATTCAATTGCCACATATGAGGGGTGTCCCGCGGCTTCGGCCAGGGGCACCCCTTGAGTCCCGAATCAGGGGTCTATCCTCTGATTGCGCAGCAATTAGAGGTCTTCCTGGTGATTCAAGGCGAAGCATCAAGGGTCTATCCTGCAAACCGGGAGGAGAAAATCATGACCGGCGAAATCATCACCTTCAAGAAACGTTCCAGCAAACAGACGCAGCTGCAGGAATTCATCGTCCGCATGATTCTGCTGTTCTGTGCCTCCATCTCCATCATTACGACCATTGCGGTCGTAGCCACCTTGTTTGGTGAATCCGCCTCCTTTTTTCAGGAGGTTCCGCTCCGTGAATTTCTTTTTGGCACACGATGGTCGCCCACACTGGTTCCCAGGCATTTCGGCATTCTCCCGCTGTTGACCGGCACCCTGATGATTGCGCTCGCTTCGAGCTTCATTTCCATCCCGTTCGGACTTGGCAGCGCCATCTACTTGAGTGAATATGCACCCAAGAAAGTGCGCCGTGTCCTGAAACCAATCCTGGAAATCCTGGCGGGCATCCCCTCCATCGTATTCGGGTTCTTCGCCTTGACATTCATCACCCCATTGCTTCAGGCATTGATTCCGTCCACCCAGATATTCAATGCCCTCAGCGCGGGAATCGCAGTCGGCATCATGACCATTCCGCTTGTCGCGTCGGTCAGCGAGGACGCCATGTCGGCCGTCCCCGATTCGATGCGCAAGGGCGCCTTCGCCCTTGGTGCCACCCGAATGGAAGTCACGACCGGCATTGTTCTTCCCGCAGCGGTTTCCGGCATCGGCGCTTCCTTCATTCTGGCCATATCCCGTGCCATCGGCGAGACCATGATTGTCGCGATCGCCGCGGGTCAAAGCCCTGTCCTGACCTTGAATCCGCTTGAGAGCATCCAGACCATGACGGGCTTCATGGTCAACCTGAGCCTCGGCGACATTCAGCACGGTACGATTGAATACAAGACGGTCTTTGCGGTCGGCAGCATGCTGTTCCTGATGACCTTTGTCATGAACCTGCTGGCCCGTTTGACCATCCACCGTTACAAGGAGGCGAGAAAATGATGTCGCAGCCGCCGCTTTCCCCAAGTGTGAACCAGGATGTCGCCACGCCACGCAAATTGTTTCTTCAAGGACATCCCGGTCTGAATGGACGTCGAAAGGCAAAAAACAATATTTATCATGGTGTCCTGCTGGCAGGCACCCTGTTTGCAGTCGTCATGCTGGGTCTTCTCCTCTTTCAAGTCATTCGCAGCAGCATAGGGTGGCTGGATTGGCAGTTTCTGACGAGTCTTCCCTCCCGCTTCCCGAAAAAGGCAGGTATCCTGTCCGCCATGGCGGGCAGTCTGTGGACAATCGGATTGACGGCCTTGATTGCGCTTCCGATCGGCATCGCAACCGCCTTGTACCTCGAAGAGTATTCGGATGCGCGGAAATGGTTCAATCGAATCATCCAACTGAACATTTCAAACCTTGCAGGCGTTCCTTCCATTGTCTATGGCATGCTGGGTCTTGCGGTCTTTGTCCGGTTGGCCGGATTTGGCCGAAGCATCCTGTCCGGTGCCCTGACACTCGCCCTGCTCATCCTGCCTGTCATCATCGTAACTGCCCAGGAAGCGTTGAAGAGCGTCCCATTGTCACTCAAGGAAGCCTCCTATGCGCTCGGGGTATCCAAGTGGCAAACCATAACCGGTGTCGTTCTCCCCTATTCGATGCCCGGCATTCTGACGGGCGCCATTCTGGCCATATCGCGCGCCATGGGGGAAGCAGCTCCGCTCATCATCGTCGGTGCGGCCGGCTATATCGCCTTCCTGCCGACCAGTCCCCTGGATGCATTCACCGTTCTTCCCATTCAGATATTCAACTGGACCAGCCGCCCGCAGGAAGAATTCCAGCATGTGGCTTCCGCCGGCATCATCGTTCTCATCGCCCTGCTGCTTACGACCAATACCATTGCCATCCTGCTTCGCAACAAGTACCAGAATCGTATGGACTGACACGGGAACTTTCGCGCTTGTAAAAAAGCCCGCGTGGCTGGTGGCGAACATGGAATCGGGACAGGAACATGACCAGATCTGAATGGAGGCCATGATGGCTGAAAAAGCTGGAATGAAAATGCGCGCTGAACAGGTGAACTTCTGGTACGGAGAGCATCAGGCGCTGAAAAACATCACGCTGGATATTCCCGAAAACAAGATTACGGCTCTCATTGGCCCTTCAGGCTGTGGGAAAACAACTTTCCTCAAAATACTGAACCGGATGAACGATTATGTGGACGGCGCAAGGGCGGAAGGAATCATTCACTATCAAGGCATGAACCTCATCGGCGACAGTCTGGATGTGGCTGCCCTTCGCATGCAGATCGGCATGGTGTTCCAAAAGCCGAATCCCTTTCCCAAATCCATCTACGAAAATGTCATCTATGGCCCAAAACGGCACGGAATACGGAAAAAAAGCCAATTGGACCAACTTGTTGAACAGAGTCTGAAACAAGCCGCCATATGGGATGAAGTCAAGGACAACCTGCACAAATCCGCTCTGGCTCTTTCCGGCGGACAGCAGCAGCGCCTCTGCATCGCCCGTTGCCTGGCCATGCAGCCGGACCTGATTCTCATGGACGAGCCGACTGCCGCACTGGACCCCATCTCCACCCAGTCCATCGAGGACCTGCTCCTCACACTGAAGGAGAAATACACCATCATCATCGTGACACACAATATGCAGCAGGCAGCCAGAGTCTCGGATCAGACGGCCTTTTTCCTCCTCGGTGAAATCATCGAGGTGGGAGAGACAAAAGAGATGTTCCTGAACGCAAAACATGAAACGACTGAACGCTATATAAGCGGGCGCTTCGGCTGAAGCACCCGCTTTTCTTGCAGGCTTGCCGTGAAAATCCTTAACACAGCATTAACAGGGAACCAATTCACACGGAATGTTGATACGTTATGATAAAAATCCACCCCTCCTGCATCAAAGCTCCAGTCTGGTCTGAAGAAATGCAAAAGGGGACGGAGAATGAGCGGAGGCGATTCATGATGGAGCGACAACCATCCTCAGGCAATCCGGCTGCAGAGTTTCTTGCCATTCTGGAGGATGAGCGGATTACTTCGGTCTTTCAGCCAATTGTGGACCTCAGAACTTTGGACATCATCGGTTACGAAGCGCTGAGTCGGGGACCGGCCAATACCAAATGGCATTCCCCGGTTGCCTTGATAGAAGAGGCCTGTCGGGTGGACATGCTCTGGAAACTGGAACTTGTGTTTCGGAAAAAGGCCATTCAGCGCGCCAGCGAAACCGGAATCGAAACCCTCCTGTTCCTGAACGTCGACCCGAATGTCATCAACGACCCGAAGTTTCATGAAGGGCTGACGCAGCAGGTCGTGAAGGAAAACGGCCTGAAGAAGGAACAGATTGTCTTCGAGATCACCGAGCGCTCCGCCATCAATCACTTCGACAATTTCAAATCAGCCATCGACCACTACAAGAACCAGGGCTACCAAATCGCGATCGATGACACCGGAGCCGGATATTCCAATCTCAATGCCATCTGTCACATACACCCCGGCTTCATCAAAATCGACATGGAACTGATTCGCGACATCGACTGCAATTCGTTCAAACAGGCCATTGTGAAGTCCTTCGTCGTGCTGGCCAACATGACAGGCTCCAAACTGATCGCTGAAGGCATCGAGACGGTGGAAGAGGCCAAGACACTCATTTCGATGGGGGTTCATGCGGGTCAGGGATACCTGCTTGCGCGCCCTTCGCCCACGCCTCCCCCCATCGATCCGGACACCCATGCAGCCTTGTGTTTCCTGATCCGCGCCGGCACGGTGCTTCATGCGTACAACACCAAGCTGGTCGGAGAGATCGGGGAACAGATTCCTCCCTTCCGCAGCGATGTCCGCTGTGATCACGTCAAGAAGCAATTGGACGCAGGAAACCATGAAGGTGCCTGTGTCATAGAGGATGGCCGGATTTACGGGCTTGTCATGCGGACCCGGCTGAATGAGAGCCTTTCCAAGCAGTATGGGTATTCATTGTTCGCCCATCGTCCCATCTCCCGGATCATGTCTCCCGCTTCCCTGGTTGTCGATTATTCGACCCCGATCGGTGCCGTCACGGAGATGGCCCTGAGTCGGGAAGGTCAGGCAGTCTATGACAACATCATTGTTTCCCGGCACGGACGGTATGAAAGCATGGTGTCGGTGATCACAGC
>JAIFNI010000290.1 GCA_020047785.1 Clostridia bacterium | reverse complement strand
TTCACAGGATGCACGGCAACCCCCACCCAACCGGCCGAACCACCTGTTTCGGAATCCGCCGCAGCCTCTGTCGAGGCATCCGCCAACCAGGAAAAACCTCTTTCACTCTATGGTGCAAGTGCGGCATTGGCCAACAAAAACCCGACTGTGGCCGAAATGCTGACCTATTCGATTCAGGATGAATATCTGGCTCATGGGGAATATGCTTACATTCTGGAGACTTTCGGGAACCAGAATCCGTTTCAGAACATCATCAAGGCGGAAGAAATGCATATCGCCGAACTGAAGGTCGTTTTTGAAAAGAATCAGATTCCATTTCCGGAAGACAATTCTGCAGATTACCTCGTTGTCCCGTCCGATGTGAAACATGCCCTTGAAACCGGTGTGAAAGCCGAAATCGACAACATAGCCATGTACGAAGGCTTTCTGGCCCGGGAACTCCCTGAGGATGTAAAAGCCGTATTTATCCTGCTGCGGGATGGTTCGGTGAGTCACTTGGCTGCATTTCAGAAAAACCTGGACAAGTAAGGCGCCGGAAGAAAAACCGGCCCTGAGGCAATCGCACGATTTCCTCAGGGCCGGTTTCATTCTGGCAAAACACTCCGTCTTCGTCTACCGCGTCTCCGCCCGCCATAGCCGCAGTCTGGTTCCTGATTGCACTCGGGACACAACATGCCGGACTCTCCGATATCCGCTGCCAAAGCATCAGACGTCATGTCGATCGAAGAATGCCCGGCTTTCGATTCAGGTGATTCCGCGTCCGAATCACCAGCGGTGCCTGCAGATGTTTCGACCCGTAAAGATGCTCGTGCACCGGCTGTTCCCACCGCATGATTTTCCCAGGAACGGCCGCACCTGCGGCAGAATCGTTCCCCCTTTACCCGGGTGTAGTCTCCTCCCTCAATGCGGATGGCTTTGCCATGAAGGAGGCTGTCCGCCACTTTCTCGCGGGCGGACAGCAGAATCCGTTGAAAGGTGGGACGGGAAACGGCCATCCGGATGGCGCACACTTCCTGCTCAAAGCCCTCCAGATCCTTCAGCCTGAGAGCCTCCAATTCTTCCATTTTCAAGATGTTCTCCGGTATGTCCTCTTCCCACAGCTCGGAAGGAATGAACCGCGTCGAAGTTGGCATTCCGGTAATTCGTCTCGATTTGACAGGTCGGGCCATGCTTTCATCTCCTCACGGGACACGGTTTCCGGATACGTCTGCATCAGGCGCATCTGGTAACACACGCAAAAAAAACGGGCTGATTGATTCTTGAAGACTCCTTCTAGCATGAGATTGTTTCAGGCATATGTCAACATCCGCACAAAAAAAAAGCGCCAATTCGGCGCTTCAGGAACGCAACCGCGACTGACTGCGATTGCGTTGAATCCTGCCTCATACAGAAAACCCAGCATGGAGGGGCTGGCGCTTTCTGTATGGAACAGGACCCGCTCTATTCATGTCGGGACTTGATTCCGGGCTGGCGTCGGATATCGGACTGCTTCGTCAGGAATACGGCAAACCCGTTGCGCAACGAGTCATCCGATATCTACTTTTTTTCGCGTTTGAAGCACATGAACCAATCCAAACAGTATTTGTCGTCGTCATTTGCCTCCATCCGATCTTTCGCGACACCACAGGATCCAGCTGGTGGAACGATGACATCGTCACCGGGTCTCCAGTCGGCCGGAGTGGCCACACCATCGGCATCCGCCTTCTGCAGCGCCTGAATGATACGCTTGATCTCATCGAAGTTTCTGCCGGTGGACAGCGGATAGTAAAGGATACAGCGGATTTTCGCCTTCGGATCGATGACAAACACCGCGCGAACCGCTTGTGTACTGGAAGCATTCGGCTGAACCATCCCGAATTTGTTGGCGACTTCCATCTTGATGTCCTCAATCAAAGGGAAAAGCACTTCCACGTTTTCCATTCCCTTGAACTTGATTTTCTCCTTGATGGTCCGAAGCCAGGCGATATGTGCATAGATCGAATCGATGGACAAACCGATCAGTTCCGTATTGAGTGCTTTGAAATCATTCTGCATGGTGGCGAATGTCATGAACTCCGTGGTGCAGACGGGTGTGAAGTCGGCAGGATGGCTGAACAGGATGACCCATTTTCCTTTGTAATCATCCGGGAAGTTGATTTCACCCTGCGTGGTCTTTGCCTTGAACGAAGGGGCATCGTCCCCGATCAAGGGCATGCGAAAGCCGGTTGTTTCTTCCATGTTTCATTACCTCCTTCTCGAAATTGAATCCACATCATGGATTTCCCATGCATGTTTCTTTTCCCTGATCCACGGGCATTTCCGGATTGATGCTCTTGCTTCACGGCAGTATTCACCGGCACACATCATGGAAACAGATTGTTGATCGCCCATTCATCCATGGCCTGCAGAACCTGCAAAAAAGATTTCCCTTTTTCTGTGAGACAGTAATCGACCCGTGGGGGCATCTCATTGTAGGAAGTGCGCGATACAAGCCCTTTTGCCGTCAACTCTTTCAGCTGTTCGGTCAATGGCCCCTGTTTCACATTGGGCATGGCGGCCATCAGCTGGGAAAAACGCATGGACTTGCTGCGAAGAAGCCAGACAATCATCAGCTTCCATTTCCCGCGAATCATCTGTTGCGTGGCACAAATGCGGCACAACTCTTCCCGCAGGGCAGTCGGAACCGGACAGGTGTCACAGCTTGCCTGCAGTTCTTCCATCTTCGTGTTCATGTGCCCCCCTCGCTTAAGTACTGAAAATAGTACCAGGTCTGCTGAAAGTGCGTACTTGTTTTCCTGTCCGATGCGCATACAATCAGGCTTGTACATCCACAATCATTCCATTGCGAAAAACGGAGGACACAACCATGTCAGACAAAGTTATGGCCAATGTTCAGCCATCCATGCATCCGTCACCGAAGGTCATTGTTTCATGCCGCGGCAAAGACGGAAAGAACAACGCACTGGTCGTCGCGTATTGCGGCAATTGCAGTTATGACCCGCCCATGCTGATGATGGGCATTGTCCCGTCCAGGCATTCCTACCAGATGGTGAAGGATACGGGATGTTTCGTCGTGAATCTTGTGGAAAAAAACTACAAGGAAACATTCGATTATCTGGGCAGTGTCAGCGGTCGTGATGAGGACAAACTGAATGTGAAAAATGTCAAACTGGCCGACGGAACTAAGGTCAATGCGCCCTTGCTGACAGATTGCCCGGTCAATATCGAATGCACGGTTGTCGACTCCATCCGGACAGGCTCGCACGAAATGTTCATTGGCAGAATCGACTGTGTGCATGCCCGTCCGGAACTGGTGGATGCCGAAGGCAAATTGGACCTTTCCAAACTTGACCTGATTTGATTCCCGACAATTTCATTCCCGAACTTGATCTGATTTGATTCCCGACGATTTCGGATGATCAGTTCCCGCAATCATCGTGATGCTGGTGTTCGTGACAAATGCTGCCGGTGGATTCCAATCTGCCTTCCGCCATCAGTTGCGCGGCCTGCTGGGCATTCCCGGCTGCACCAGTCATCACGGTGATTCCCTTTTCATTGAAGATTTCGACGGCACCGCCGCCCATTCCACCGGATATGATGACATTGATTCCGAGATCATGCAGGAAGACAGGCAGAAAACCCGGCCTGTGACCTGGATTGGGAACAACCTGACTTGACACGATTTTCTTGTTGTCCGTTGTAAAGATGGTGAAATTCTCACAATGGCCAAAGTGTCCGGCTACATTGGCGCCTTCGCAGGCTACGGCAATTTTCATGATTGGGTCCTCCTCGTTATTCTTTTCTATTTTTTTCCTGATGTTTCAGGCTTGGACCGTAGGCCATAAACGGAACTGCAGGTCTACCCATAATTCTCGCAATACCGCGGCCGCCGGGCTGTCCGGTACGTTCACCAACGGTTCGCCGTGATTCACAGCCTCTATGGCTGCAGGGTCATAAGGAATTCTTGCAAGCAGGGGAATGCCCAAACGACTGCAATATGCCGCAATCTCTTCGGAATACCCGGGATGCAGGTCATACCGGTTGATGCAGACAAGGCATTCGGCTCCAAATTGCCGTGCCACATCCACCAGCCTCCCCATGTCATGCAATCCGGACAAGGTCGGTTCGGTGACGATCAACACGACATCCACACCCGTGACGGATGCGATGACCGGACACCCGATGCCGGGAGAGCCATCCAGGATGGCCAGAGGTTGCTTGTCCATGGCATTGTACAGATTTTTCCGGACCTGCCCGACAAGCTTGCCGGACGCACCATTTCCCATTTTCAGCTCTGCAGTGGAAAACACCCAGTCTCCCTGCTGAAACAACTGCGTCGTTCCTGAAACATTCTGTTCCAAATGGATGGCTTTTCTTCCATTTTCGTCCGTTACCGGACAGAATGCCTCACAGACCCCGCAGCCCTCACAGGCAAGCGTGTTCACCTGAAAATTCCTGATGGCGTCAAACCTGCACAATGGTTCGCAGATGCCACATCTTGTACAGCGTTCCGGGTCGATTTTCGCCTTTTCAAAGCCGTAATAATCTTCCTTTGTCACAATGCCATGTCCACCATGGATGAGATGAAGGTTCGGGGCATCGACATCGCAATCCGCGCACACGACGGATTTCCCGCCAGCTGCCGCACCGGCTTCCGCCAGGGCGATCAGGGAAGCGGCAACTGTTGTTTTTCCGGTTCCCCCTTTTCCACTTAGAACAAGTATTTGTTTCATCGGCCGGCCACCTCCCGAATCTGCTCCCAAACCCCGGCGAATATCTGCCGATAGTCATCCGATTCGCGCACCGCCACACATCCCTCCGCCAGCAGCTTGGCCAGGGCCGGTTCAAATGGGATGGTTCCCAGCAAGGGAAGACCCAGACCGGCAGCCAGATCTGCCAGCCGTTCAGGCGAATCCGTGCATCGGTTGAAAAGCAATCCCGCAGGCTTCTCGAGAACACGGACCAAATCAACCACCATTCCCAAATCATGCAGTCCAAAAGCGGTCGGTTCAGCCACCAGCAGGCAGAAATCTGCATGTCTGACGCTTTCCATGACAGGACAGCCACTTCCTGGCGGACAATCGAGAACAGCCACGTACGGGAGCTTTGACCGGGCTTGCATGGCGTTTGCGGTCCCGGATTCATGCAGGACGTCCCCATCCAATCCGGCGACAGGCAATGATTCGGATTCAGGAATGGCCCGTGAGGTTCCCAATGCCTTCAGCAGCGCATGGATGACAGGCACACCTGTTGATTCGCCGATGTTCAGGGTTCCCGTACAAACCGTCACTTCTTCGGAGGCACCGGATTCCAGCAGACCGATGGGTCGTTTCCCTTCCGTCATGGCACCTGTCGGGCAAAGAAGCACGCAGCCATTGCATCCATGACACAATTCTCGGAATACCTTCACCTGCCCCTTGAGGTAGGCAAGCGCATGAAATCTGCAGAAGGAGACGCAGGTCCTGCAGCCATTGCATTTCGACGCATCAACCTCGGGAACCATCACGGAAACGGGTTCACAGCAGCAATCCACCGGCTGAAGAAACAAGTGTCCGTTCGGCTCTTCCACATCGCAATCTGCGTATATGGCACGAATGTTTCCACTTCTGACGGTACCGCCCTTCAGGTGGGTTCC
>JAIFNI010000131.1 GCA_020047785.1 Clostridia bacterium | reverse complement strand
GACCTTTTTGCGATTCCGGCTGGGACAATGTTCATCGACAAACGGGAGATGCGTGGGGCGTGGACCTGTCTCCACTGTAAAGGCCACTTCTCCCTCATCGCAGGGAAACAGGACGGCACCACGGACTTCCCGTTGAAACGAGTACCGATAGAGGCACTCATCCACAATCAGTACATCCCCGAACCAGATTCTGAGCGGTCTTGGAGATGTGTATTCCATCACCAGCGTTCCATTGGCAGGCACGAGCAGCTTGCCCTGCTGAAACCTGCCTTCTTTGGATAATGGGAGGATCCCGTCTTGAAAAGAGAAGGAATGACCGAGTTGGGTATCAAAACGGTCACATCCGCCCATACTCCAGAACAAAAGAGGCAACTCTTTTTCCATGGTTTACTGCACTCCATTCGTCTCATCAATCGCAAGTTCCAGTTGAACAACCGTATCCACAGGATCAGGCAATAAAAAAGTGCTTTGTACTGGCAATGCGAAATTCATGAAAATATCATTCGGACCATCGAATGTGTCCACTTCCGCATTCCAGAATTCCGTCAGAATCGCTTCCGATCCATCACGCAGCAACCGCGCCTTCCTGATTTTCCCTTTGAGTCCCTGCAATGAGATATGTCCGACAACCTGCTCCGTCACATGGGCAAACAGAATTTTTCCCTTTTGGGTATACCTTCCCCATTCCGGTTTGGCGAAATTTGACGCATCGCAGCCGTAAATACTCTTTCCGTTTGTCTCCAGCCATTTTCCGACTTCCTGCAGTCTTTCAACAGATTCAGCAGGAATCTCGCCGTATGCATTGGGACCCACGTTCACCAGCAGGTTTCCACCTTTGCTTACACAATTCACCAGCGTTCGGATGACAAACTTTGCATCCTTGAACACGTTGTCTGCCGAAGCATATCCCCAGCTGTTGTTCAGCGTAATGCAGGCTTCCCAGGGAACGGAACAGCCGTCCTCGTCCACAAGTCCTTCTCGGGGAACGCCTTGCTCGGGGCCGTGAAAATCACCGGCGTACGAATCCGGTTCGTGTGCGAACATATTGCCGCCCAGACGGTTGTCGATGAGGATGTCCGGCTGGAGTTCCCTCACCATGCGGATCATGTCCGTCGCCCGCCAGGCTTCCCCTTTATATTGCCAATAGGAAAAATCAAACCAAAGCAGATCGATTTTCCCGTAATTGGTACATAGTTCCCGTACCTGCTCATGCATGTACGACACGTATCGGTCGAAATGATGCGTTTTGTCCTTGAAGGCAGGATTGTCGCGCATGGGATGCTGCCGGTCGCCGTAAGCCGGGTAGTCGGGATGGTGCCAATCCGGCAAAGAATAGTACAGGCCGACCTTCAGCCCTTCTGCCCGGAATGCCTCGACATATTCCTTCACCAAGTCTCGGCCGGCCAGCGTTCGGGTGGCATTGAAGTCCGTTGTGCCGGTCTCGAACAGGCAGAATCCGTCATGATGCTTGGCGGTCAGCACGGCATAGCGCATGCCGGCCCGCTTTGCTGTTTTTGCCCATTCCTTCGGATCATAGCGGACAGGATCAAATTCCTTGAAATATTCCATATAGTCTTCTTCCGGCATTTTTTCGGCGCTTCTGACCCATTCACCCCTGGCCGGTATCGCGTACAATCCCCAGTGAATGAACATGCCGAATCGATCCTGTCGAAACCATTCCGATCTTCTATCCCGCTGCATGGACAATTCTGATTTTCCCATCGTTCCCTCCATCTGGACACTTGATACATGATGCCGGACACCTGATACCTGACATCTGACGCAGGATACCCGACACCTGACGCAGGATACCCGACACCTGATACCCGACACCTGACGCTTGACACCTGGCGCTTGATACCTGACACCTGTCATATGATACCGATGGTATCACGGAGCCATCCTGAATGATGCTGTTTTTGTAGCCGATTTCTGCTGATTGTAGCCGATTTTCTACAACCCTTTTGCGACTTCCGGAAATTAAACTATAATGAAAGATGCGACAAGCTGAAAGATACGACAAGCTGCAAAATAAGACAAACGTAAAGATACGACAAGCTGATAGATACGACAAGCTGCAAAATAAGACAAGCGTAAAGATACGACAATCTGCAAGTCGGTCAAAGACTTTGTGTTGCCAAAAGGAGCATCCTGAACAGAATGGGGGGCCTATGCCATTTTTCAAGACGCTCCGCTTTAAAATTCTCATGGTCTATACCCTGATCATCACTTCTTTCGCCGTCCTGCTTCTTTACAGCACCTCTTACTCCATGGGCGCTTTGCGAAAACAGCTGATGGACTCCACCTTGTATACGCAGCAGCTTTATACGGGCAGGTTGGACGCATCCCTGGACGATCTGAGGAATTATCTCATCTCCATGTTGTATCAGAATCCAGACATGTTCGATTTCGGCAGACAAGAAGAAACGGATCCTGACTTTTTCCCGAAAATCCAGCGAATCCAAATCCGGTTGGACAAAGACCGGGCTATCTACAGCATCGCAGACCTGCTCTTCTATTTTTCAAAATCAAACAATACGTTGATCATGAGTGTTGGCAACCAATCCTATTATGGAGAAACACCGGAAGCTTTGAAGACACTTGTTCTGGAGAAAGCCGAAACCCCCGCCTACAAGGCGGATATGTGGCAGCAGCTCAAAATCAATGGGAAAAACGGATTTGTCCGTATCGTGTCGGATGGTACGGGGAATTACATCGGTGCCTATGTCACGCCCGAAAAGTTGTTTGGCTTCGATAAAATCACCGGCATAAAAACCAGTTCCATGCTGGTCGTACTTTCGCGCGAGGGTGACATTATTCTTTCATCAAAGCCTTCAGACGATCTGGCCATCTTGTTGAAAGACAACATCGGCCGTATCAGCGAACAATATATCCGTCTCACCAACCCGGACAATGGCCGGAAATACTTGGTTTCCACCTATCACCCGCAAAAAACGGATGTTTTGTATGCCTCCGTCCTGATGGAAAACGACGCGTTTGAAGAATTGCCCTTTCTCCGGGCCATGTGGATTCTGATTCCTGTTGCGGTCACCCTGGCTCTGCTCATGTTCCTGTTCTACTTGAGACAGCTCTTGTTTCAGCCAATTGACGCCATCATGGCCGGAATGAAAAAAGCGGCAACCGGAGACCTCGCAGTGCGCCTGAAACAGAAGGGAATCCCGGAACTGAAGTTTCTGATCGACAGTTTCAACGACATGCTTGCACAAATCAAGAATCTCCAGATCGATGTGTTGGATGAGCAACTCCACTCAAAGGAAGCACAATACGAAATTCAGAAGGCGGAATTGAAATACCTGCAGCTGCAGATCAATCCTCATTTTCTGGCCAACAGCCTGAGCATTGTATACAACCTGACCCTTGTCAACGATCTGGAAACCATCAGACGACTGACCCTGCACATGGCACAGTATTTCAGATACAGCATGAAGGTCAAATCCTCCCTGGTACCGTTGAAGCAGGAAATTCAGTTCATTGAGGATTACCTGGCCATTCAGAAAATCCGATTCACGCGAAGGCTTGAATACAGCATCGACCTGCCTGATGAGTTTGCTTCCATCTTGATTCCGCCAATGACCCTTCAACCATTTGTAGAGAACTGTATTGTGCACAGTATGGTTGCGCTTGAAAAGCCTTTAGAAATCGGCGTTCAGATTGCGTCGGAAGGTGAAGGACAGACAAGTGCCGGCAGCATCATCAGTATCAGCATCAGGGACAACGGTTTGGGGTTTTCCGGGGAAAGTCTTGAAAACATGAACAATCCGGCTTTCATCCAGATGAGCGGTGACACCCATACAGGCATCTGGAATGTATTTTATCGGCTCAGGCTCAATTTCGAAGAAAGGGCTTCTCTCTCCTTTTCGAATCTTCCGGATGATGGCGGTTCTCTTGTCCGAATATGCATACCGAATACAAACCCTTGATCGGTTTCCTGAGAAAAAGGAGGTTCCGGCATGATCAACCTGCTGATTGTCGATGACGAAGAATATATTCTGCATGGCTATGTCAATGGGGTGGACTGGGCATCGCTTGGCGTGACCGGTGTTTTTGGCGCAGACCGCGTCGGGCAAGCCCGACTCCTCGTTGAAACCGAACAAATCCATATCATTTTATGCGATATTGAGATGCCGACGCAGAATGGTCTTCAATTTGCAGAATGGGTGCTCGGTGAGTTTCCAAACACAAAAATCATCTTCCTGACCGGACATTCAAGTTTTCAGTTCGCCCAGCAGGCTGTTCGTCTGCAGAGTTTCGATTACCTTCTGAAGCCCGTCGCCATTGATCTGCTCAAGGAAACGGTTTCAAGCGCGATTCGGCTTGTGCGGGCGGAGCATGGCAAAAGCGAACTGTTTCTAAAGACAAGCACCCATTACAAGCAATGGGAAAAGCAAAAACCAGCCCTCATCAGGCGTTTCTGGCAGGACATCCTGGATGAACGCGCCGATGTCTCCGGTGAGAACATCAATGCATTTTTCGAGGAATATGACCTGCCACTTCAACATGATAGCCCGATGATTCTGATATTGGTTGCCGCCGAGCTTCAGGACACTGCAGACACCTATGTAAAACGGGATTTGCTGGCCATTTCAATCGAAGCCATTATTGGCGAGGTCCTGATGAAGGACTGCCACGGATGTGTTTTATCCGACAGGTTCGGCAATCATGTCGCGGTGCTGTATGACAACCCGCCGGAGAAGAGTGCGGAACTTCCAAGGCTGTGCGCGCTTCTGGTGGAAGAACACAGTCGCCAACTCCATGCGGCCATCTGTTGCTTCATTGGAGAAGAGACCACCCCTGAATTGGTACTGGCTTCCTACCGTTCCTTGATTGACGTGAAAAACAATCAGATTGCGCTGACAAATGATGTCATCGAAAGCGGGAAGGTCCGCAAACCTTATCAGGCGACCTATTTCCCGCTGAATTTCGATGCATGGAGTGATTTGCTCGAGCATGGAAAAAAATCGGAATTATTGCGGCGGATTCATGTGCATCTGGATATGCTGAAAACCGGCAATGCCCCCAGAGAAAGCTTGCAGGCCTTCTGTTTCAGTCTTGTCGGCATCCTGCTGCCAAGTCTTCATAAATCGGGCCTGTCCCTCCGTGATGCAATGGGAAGCGACGCACCGCTCAGAGAATCGCTGACGATTTCAACGGTCTCCCAGGCTTCTGTGTGGGCTGACACCTTGATAGAAATGACCATGAACCATACACGATCCAAATACACCAATACCTCCGTCATCATACAGAACGCCAAAGAATTCATCCAGACACATATCCGGGAGGATGTTACCCGCGACGACATCGCCAATGCCGTCTTTGTGCATCCAAACTATCTCTCGAAGCTTTTCCGGAATGAAACAGGCCAGACTCTGACGCAATACATCACCCACTGCCGGATGGAACGGGCAAAGGAATTCCTGCGCAGCGGCAATGACAAGGTGAGTGCCATCGGCGAAGCGGTCGGCATTCCAAATGGAGGATATTTCGCGAAGGTTTTCCATGACCTGACAGGCATGACCCCTCAGGAATATCGGAAGCTGCACGGTTGACACGGTACAGGCTGGCGTATTGCAACGGGCTGCGTGATGCGACGGGCTGCGTG
>JAIFNI010000176.1 GCA_020047785.1 Clostridia bacterium | reverse complement strand
CATCAATGAGATACTGTTGATGCATGAAGTACGGGCAGGTCATCAATGAGAACCTGTTGTTGCATGAAGTACGGGCAGGTCATCAATGAGAACCTGTTGATGCATGAAGTATGGACACCCATGACATGATTGATGGGAGAAGAGAATGATGGATCAGAACTGCGCATATTGCATGGAAGGCGAATTGTTGGGAAAATTCGGAATTAAAATCTGTGACCTGCCTGCTTCAACAGTTATCCTTTTCAAGGAACAGAGTCACAAGGGACGGGTCATTGTTGCGAGCAAAAGCCATGTGGATGACATCTCGGACCTGAGCCAGGAAGAACGCATCGCCTTCATGGAGGATGTCAGCCGTGTTGCCAAAGCGCTGCATCAGGCCTTTTCACCGGCCAAAATCAATTTCGGCGCATATGGCGATACCATGCATCATCTGCATTTTCATCTGGTGCCCAAGTATGCGGAAGACGCCTTTGAATGGGGTGCCGTGTTTGCCATGAATCCGAACAGGACCTTTCTGGAGGAGGAAGCATACGCTTCCTTGATGCAGGAAATTCGGATCACTTGTGATTTAGGCTCCGGGCGGCTGTTAGAAACGAATGGCAGGATAGACCCTTGATGCTTCGCCTTGAATCACCAGGAAGACCTCTAATTGCTGCGCAATTAGAGGATAGACCCTTGATGCTTCGCGGCGAATCACCAGGAAGTCCTGTAAATACGCCGATATTCATGCAATTATATAGTGCGATCTGCGTATTTTCAGGATAGATTCATCATCATTTGCATTGAAAAACAGATGAAATCAGTGATGATGAAAGGGATATCAACCACGATACATGCACGATGGAGGACAAGATGAGGACAGATCTCGGCAAGATGCCATTCGGCGGCGACTACAACCCCGAACAATGGCCCCGTGAAATATGGGCGGAAGACATGAGGCTCCTGAAGGAAGCCGGCGTGGACATGCTGACGCTGAATGTGTTCAGCTGGGCCACGCTGCAGCCGTCGGAAGATACCTATGACTTCTCGCAGCTCGACGACATCATGAATCTGGTTCGGGACAACGGCATGCGCGTGTTCATGGCCACTTCCACCGGCGCGCATCCCGCCTGGATGGCAACCCGATATCCGGAAGTACTTCGGGTTGAGTTCGATGGGAAGAAACGGAAGTTCGGCGGCCGGCATAATTCCTGCCCGAACAGCCCTGTTTTTCAGCATCATTCGGCGGCACTCGCCGAGGCGCTTGCAAAGAGATACCAATCCTACACGAATATTTCCGCCTGGCACATTTCCAATGAGTATGGCGGGAGCTGCTATTGCGAAAATTGTGAAAAAGCCTTCCGGGTTTGGCTTCAGAGGCGATATGGATCCCTGGAGAAGTTGAACGAATCCTGGAATACTTCCTTCTGGGGTCATACCTTTTATGACTGGGATGAAATCGTTGTCCCGAACCTGCAGAGCGAGCATTTTGCGGAAACACGCACCATGTTTCAGGGCATATCACTGGACTATGCCCGTTTCAATTCCGATTCCATGATGGAGAATTACAAGCTGGAACGGGATGCCATACGCCGGGTAATACCCGACGCGCAGATTTCCACCAATCTGATGGGATTCTACAAGCCGCTTGATTACCGGAAGTGGGCGAAGGAAATGGACTTCATCGGATGGGACAACTATCCGAGTTATGACGATCCTTATTACAGAACTGCCATGTGTCATGACCTGATGCGTGGCATCAAAGACGGACAACCGTTTGCGCTGGTGGAGCAGACCCCCGGCGTATCCAACTGGCACCCGTACAGCGCGCTGAAACGACCCGGCGTCATGCGTCTCTGGAGCTGGCAGGCAGTCGCGCACGGAGCGGACACCGTGATGTTTTTCCAGCTTCGGCGTTCCATCGGTTCCTGCGAAAAATACCACAGTGCCTTCATCGACCATGTCGGTACATCGGAAACACGGGTATTCCGGGAATTGAAGATTCTCGGCGGTGAATTGGCCCATGTGGGCGATCATCTGCTGAATTCCCGCACAAATGCACAGGTGGCCCTTGTTTTTGATTGGGAGAACTGGTGGGCGATCGAATTCTCCGCCGGCCCCAGCACGGAACTCAGGTATATGAAGGAAGTCATGCGATACTACGAGGCCCTTCACGCCCTGAACATTTCTGTAGACTTCATCGGGGCGGACTCGGATTTGTCCACCTACAAGCTGGTCATCGCACCGGTTCTCTATATGACAAAGACCGGTCACGCCGAACGGCTGAAGGAATATGTCCGGAAAGGCGGAACCTTCCTGACCACCTTCTTCAGCGGGATTGTCAAGGAAGACGACCGGGTTGTTCCTGGTGGATATCCCGGAGAACTGAGAGAACTTCTGGGCATCTGGGTGGAGGAAATCGATGCGCTGCCGCCTGACAAGCACAACCGCATCGTATGGAGCGGGAAGACGTATAAGGCAGGCCTGTTGTGTGATCTCCTTCATGCGAGAGGCGCAGAAGTCCTGTCGACCTACCTTGACGATTTTTACCGTGGCATGCCTGCCTTGACTCGGAATCGCTTCGGGGCGGGTGAAGCCTGGTATGTCGCCACTGCGCTGGAGGCGCCATTTTACATCAGCCTGTTGAAGTCAATGTGCGACACATTGGAAATCGGACAGGTCATGCAGGTTCCGCCGGGGGTTGAGGCGACCCGGAGAAGCAAGGACGGTCGTGATTTCATATTCGTGTTGAATCATAACGAAACAGAAGTCCTGATAGAGACGGACCGTGGAATGGAGACCGGGATGGTCGATCTTCTTTCGGACAGAATTCTGAGAAAAGGGGAAGCCTTCGGATTGGAAGCAAAAGGGGTGCTTGTGCTGACGTCGGGGGAATGACAGCAGCGTCGACACGGTCTTCCGCTTGCCTTTGCAACAGAACACCGCCACTGGCGTCTGTCGTTTACCCTTGCAGCAGAACAGGCTCCGCCAGCCCCATCATCAGCCTGCGGTATGTGGCTGATTCCCGTATCAGGACTTCGTGTGTGCCGAAGGCTGAGATTCCTTGATCCTCCAGTACCATGACCCGGTCTGCCCGTTCGATGGTCGTGCGCTTGTGGGCCGCAATCAGGGTGGTCCTTCCTTTCATCAGGGTATGCAGTGCCTGCAGGACGCTCTTCTCGGCGGCAGTATCAAGCGAGGCGGTCGCTTCATCGAGCAGCAGAATGTCCGGGTTTCGGATGAAGGCGCGGGCAAGTGCGATGCGCTGTTTCTGGCCACCGGAAAGATTTGCGCCATTTTCGCCCAAAACCGTGTCGTATCCGTGATCCATGCCCAGGATGAATTCATGCGCGTTTGCCATGCGGGCGGCCTGTTCGACCTCTGTGTCGGATGCGTCAGGCCGTCCGCATGCGATGTTGTCCCGGACGCTCAGACTGAACAGATGCGTCTGCTGCGGGACGGAAGCGATGTGGCGGCGAAGTTCGGCGGGGTCATTCCGGCGTATGTCCGTCCCGTCAATCCGGATATGCCCTGATATGGCTTCGTAGAGGCGCGGAATAAGCTTGAGCAGTGTGGATTTTCCGACGCCGCTGGCACCGATGAGGGCGATGGTTTCACCAGACTCTATGGTAAACGACAAGTCGCGCAGCACAGTTTTTGCTCCATAGCCGAAAGAGACGTGGTCGAAGGTGATTTGTCCTTTTTCGGTGCGTTTTCTTTGGGAAGCGGGAAGACCGGGGTCCGCGATGACAACGTGATTGCTTTGAACATCAAGATTCTCGCACTGTGCCTCCATTGTGCAATCCGGTGTTTCCATTCCGCCTGCATCCAGCAGTCCGAAGATGCGCCGAATGGCTGCCGTTGAACGCTTCACCTCCAGATAGAGACCGGAAAGAGCCAGAACCGGGCCATAGATCATTTCCGTGTACAGAAGAAACGCAACCAGATCGCCGGGGCTCATGTGTCCCTCGAATACACGCCATGCGCCGAATCCGGTGATGACCAGCAAGTACAGCGAATTCAGAAGACCGTTGGCCATGCCGGTTCTGGCCTGGATTCGAACGGCCTGCTCCGATTTGTCGAGTACAATGGCGTTTTCCCGGTCGAACAGGCCGGTTGCTTCCCGTTCCAGCGTAAATCCCTTGATGACATCGATGCCGGAAACCGTTTCGGAAATGACCGATGTCAGGGTGCCCAGCTTCTCCTGGACAATGGTGGAGATTCCCTCCAACCTGGCACCCAGCTTTTTGGTGACCAGAAAAGCAAGGGGCAGCATGGTAAGCAGGCTCAGCGAAAGCAAACTGTCGAGACGAAAAAGAAGGAAAAGAACCCCAGCCAGGGAAAGAACACTTTGCACCAGCCAGGCGATACCCCCGGATACAACGCCTTGGAATTGGTTGATGTCGTTCGTGAGAATGGACAGCCAATGGCCGGAACCCTTGGCATCGAATTGCGCCATCGGAATCCCCTGCAGGCGTTCATACGCGTCCTGCCGGACCCGCGCGGTCACCTGCTGGCCGATGCGGCCGAGAAGCAGGTTCTTGAGATAACCGGCCGCCTCCCGTACCACAAAAACACCGGCCAGCACTGCGATGGCTGTGATCAGGGTTTTCGCGCCCCCCTGGCCGAATGCACTGTCAAATATCGTTCGGATGGCAAGCGGGAAAGCCAGCGCGGTGACCGTGACTGCCAGCATGGCCGCCTGACCGGCCGCGTAGGCGCGCCAATGGGGTTTCAGATAAGACATCAGACGTGAAAACAGACTCCTCACGATAGTCACTTCCTTTCGACCGCAAGCCCGCCGATGAGCAGCGCCAGCATGCTTTCCTTCACCTGTTCGGCCGTGTGCTTCTCCGGATATCGGAGCGACAGACGGCACATGCCGTCAAGCAGTCCGATCAAACCGGCCGCAGTCAGTGCGGGGTAAGGAACCTTCAGGCTTCCGTATTGGTTTCCTTCCTGAAGCAACTCAGCAAGGAAAGCCTGAAATCTTGCCTGAACGGCCTCGATGTCGCTGCGGACCTCGGCATCCAGGCCGCTGGTCAGCTCGTTGAAGAATATTTGCGCGAGCTTGTCGTATTCCATATACAGACTGATGGTACGGTCCAGCACGAGGCGGAGCTGCTCCACAAAGGGCACGTTCGCATCGAGCGCAGTCTTTGTTTCCCGAAGCAGCATCTCCAGCCCCTCTGTCGCCAGAGCTCGGAACAGGTCAGCCTTGCCCGGGAAATGGTAATAGAGCGTGCCCTTTGCGACCCCGGCGGCCAGGGCGATGTCGTCCATTCGAGTGCGGTGGTAGCCGTTGCCGGCGAATACCGATGCGGCTGCATCGAGGATGCGGTCCCTGCTCATGATTGCCTCCCCCTGTTGATAAACTGACTGGTCAGTACAAATATACAGGTTGACTTCAATCCTGTCAAGGGAACCATGAGGAATCGCTCAGAACCCGTTGCGCAGACGGAGCCGGTACTGACTCGGTGTTTCCTGACGATGTTGCCGGAAATAGCGGGAAAAATAGAACTGGTCGCAGAATCCCAGCTGGTCGGATATTCGCCCGATCGGATCATCCGTGGACAATAGAAGATGCTGGGCCCGTTGAATTAGAAGACCGTCCAGGTAATGACCCGGTGTCATGCCGGTCTCCTCCTTGAAGTG
>JAIFNI010000148.1 GCA_020047785.1 Clostridia bacterium | reverse complement strand
AGGCATTTTCCGCACCGGTAGTGGGCAGGAAGCGAATTGACTTCCGTGATGCCGATGAGGTAGGCGACAAGGGAAGAGCCGACCGAGCCCCGCGAGCCGACCAGATACCCGTCGTCGTTGGATTTTTTCACCAGTTTCTGCGCAATCATGTACATGACCGAGAAACCGTTCTTGATGATGGACCCCAGTTCGCGTTCCACACGGGCGCTGACCAGTTCCGGGAGGGGTGAGCCGTAGAGTTCGGTGATCTTTTCCTCGCTCATGCGACGGATGTCCTCTTCCGCTCCGTCCATGTGAGGGGGAAAGGTTCCGGAAGGGATGGGCTTCACTTCGTCGATCCAATCGGCCACCAGGTTCGTGTTCGTGACGACGACCTCATAGGCCTTGTCAGGCCCGAGGTACGCGAATTCATCCAGCATTTCCTGTGTGGTGCGGAAGTAGAGCGGAGGCTGATGTTCCGCATCCTTGTAGCCTTGACCGGCCTGAAGGATTTTGCGGAAAACGGCATCCTCGGGGTCGAGGAAATGCACATCACACGTGGCAACGACAGGTTTCCCCGTTTCTTCGCCCAGCTGAACGACGCGTCTGTTGAAATTCCTCAAATCCTCCATGTTCCTGGCCACCACGCCTTCGCTGAGAAGGAACTGGTTGTTGCCGGCAGGCTGGATTTCCAGATAATCATAATAGGACGCAATGCGCCTGAGCGCTTCGTCGTCCTGTCCCTCAAGGATCGCGCGGAACAGTTCACCCGCTTCGCAGGCACTGCCGAGAATGAGCCCTTCCCGGTACTTGTCCACCAGGGAACGCGGGACGCGCGGTTTCTTGTAGAAATGATGAAGATGGCTCTCGGAAACCATCTTGTAGAGATTCTTGATACCCGGCTGATTCTTCACAAGAAGGATGATGTGGTAGCTGTCCCGCTTCTTGACATCTTTCCCCTCGTTCACGCTGCCGGCTTCATCGGGCACCAGATACCCTTCCATGCCGTAAAGGATTTTGATGGGCATGTTGTCTTTTTTCGCCAGCGTGCCCGAAATGTCCTGGGCGTCCGGAAATGCCTGCACAACACCGTGATCGGTGATGGCTACAGCCTTGTGTCCCCAGGAGGCTGCGCGCTTGATCATCGCCTTCGTGCCGGATATGGCATCAAGGGAACTCATCTGGGTGTGGAGATGCAACTCCACGCGTTTCACCTCGGCCGTGTCCTTCCGCTTTTCCTCGGTGAGGCGGAACGGGGAGATATCGCGCATCATGATGCACATCTCGTCCGAAAACTTGTCGAACTGCGCCTCGCCGCGCAGCTTGACGCCGCTGCCCGGCTTCACGGCATCCGTGAGCGCCTCGGAACGTTCCTCGTCCGGGAAGCATTTCACGGACACGGAAGAGGTACCGTCGGTCAAATCGAACATGAACAGCTTGCGGCCGCTCTTCAATTCCTTCATCTCGCATTTGAGCACGCGACCTGCAAGAACAACCTCTCCGGAATCGGACGTGACATCGACCATCTGCATGGGCTGACCCTTGACGAGTGCGCCGTAGATGGCTCCTTCTTCGGTTTTTTTGGCGGATCGCCGCGGAAATCCGCCGCCTCCACCGTTCCAACCGCCTCCACCATTGCCGCCGTTCCATCCGCTTCCGCCGGCCTTGCCCGAACCGGAACCTGAACTTGAACCGGAACCTGAACTTGAACCGGAACCTGAACCGGAACCGGAACCGGAACCCGAACCGCCGCCCCAACCCCCGGGACCACCCGAAGGCGGAGCCGGCCGGCTTTCCCGGACAGGTGGTGCGGACATGACCTCGGAAACCAGGCGGGCTTCCTGCTCCAGTTTTTGGGTCAGATAGTGCACTTCATGGTCCGGATGCTGGACTGGCTCGACCAGCGTCACCTTGACATCCCGGTCGAAACAGCTCCGAACCACCTGCTCGATGCAGCGCACCGTGCCCGCCGCTGAAAGTGCCGCCGCGCAGGGTTTTTCAAGTTCCAGCAGAAACGCGCCCTTTCCGCCATGGGTCAGACGCGCTCCCCGGAGCAGTTCCGCCATATGACCCTGCTTCCGGCGCGCATATCCGAGAATCATCCCGTTGTGTTCCTTGACAATCTGCTCGGCCTCGATATGGCCCGACATGCGGGGCTTTAGTTCCGTCTCCACCTGAAAATGCTCGGCAAGCTGCCGCTCCAGAGCCTCCAGTTTTTCGAACTGCAGGGGACGGCTCACAAGCATGCCGATCTCCAGCCGCCTGGCAGGCATCACATAACTGATGCCCGATATGATGGCATCATGAAACTGATCGAGCAAACCTGCTTCCTTGACGATATGTCCGAATACTTCCAAAAAACCGGCATTGTTTTCCATGCGACCCCTATGTATGGTGGATGGACACCTTTGGCACCCGTTGATATTGTATCACATCGGTGCAGACTCCGCCGCATGGACTGTGCGTCTATTTCTTTCCAGGACCTGTGTCGCCGGAAAGCCCTATGGATCGAACTTGTACTTGTTTCTGATTTCCATGAACTGATCAAGATGATCGAGAAACAGATCGGTGAGAACCGGATCAAACTGCTTGCCCCGCTGGTCCGACAGATAGGCGAGAATTTCATTCATATCCCAGATCATCTTGTATGGCCGTTTGCTGTCCAGTGCGTCGAACACATCGGTAATCGCGACGATGCGGCCGTAGATGTGGATATCCTTTCCGCAGAGTCCCTCCGGATAACCCAGACCATCATACCGTTCATGATGCTGGGCCGCGATGATGGCGGCCGCTTTCAGGATCGGGCTGTTCGAGGAGCCCAGGATATCCGCGCCGGCCTTCGCGTGCGTCTTCATCAGCACGAATTCACGTTCGGTCAGTTTGGCAGGCTTGAGCAGAATGGCATCCGGGATGGCCAGCTTGCCGATGTCATGGATCGGAGCCGCCATGAAGACGATTTCCGCCTCTTCTTCCGTAAACCCGGCAAGGACTGCGAGAAGTCTGGAATAGTGGGCCACGAGCTTGACATGATGCCCCATCTCACTGGAACGGGCCTCTGCAACCTCTCCAAGCGTGAACAGAATCTCTTTCTGGGTCATGTCGATTTCATTGCCCAGATAGACATTGTCCATGGCAATATTCACATTGGCGCAAAAGACTTCGATGATGGTGCGGTCTTCCTCCATCAAAGGCAGGCCCGATTTGAAATGGATCAGGCTCATCCGGCCGAATTTGCTCTTCAGGCTGAGAAAGACGGAACTCTCTTCATAATGGTTCTGCCCGGTCTGCCAGGTTCTTTCAAAGGTCCGCATCAGTTCCGGCGGGAGGAGTTCATCGAGCCTGTCGCCGATGTGGTTCGCATATCGGCCGAAACCGGCTTCCACAAGAAATATGCCATTCGTCAACGTCGCGAAGAAAGCGGACGCCAGTCTGAAAGGCTCCCCCTGATCCATATGGATGATGGAGGCAAGCTGCATCAGAATGCCGGACGAAATCTCCCGGATATACCGGACCTGAAAAAGAAAGGCGGAATAGTCAAGTACCTTCTGGAGACCCTTCCCGCTGTAATAGAGGGCATGAAGGTCCCGATACGAACGGAGTGCGGAGATGACGGACACGAACAGCTGATCCGCCGTCAGGTCCGTCTTGAGCTTGTAGTCGTTGATGTCGTAATGGACAATCACCGTTTTTTCCGGCGCAGCTCCGGGTTGTCCTGTCCGGAGAATGATGCGGATGAGGCTGTTGTGGAGTTCCTCACGGATATGCCTGACCATGCGGAGGCCGGTATCGTCCCTGTCCATCACCACGTCCAGGAGCACCAGGCATAATGTTGGAACGGTTTCCAGCATCCGGACGGCACTCGCCTCGTCATAGGCGCTGAAAAACCGGATCTCGCGATTTTCAAACCGGTATCCGGAAAGAACAAGTTTTGTGATGTCATGCACGGAGGGTTCGTCGTCGACGATCAGAACGTCCCAGGTTTCGCCGGCGGCAGATTCCCTGTATGATGCCGATTCATCAGGGAACATCAGCAGATCATCTCCCGGATCTCCAGGTATTTCTCTCACGCCCATTCACGCCTCCCAATAAGCCCCGATATCTTTATATTCCACATCGAAGGCTCGGGAAACTCGCTGATGGGACCTATTGCAAAGAATCGCCCGATTCTTCAGGCGTTTGCCTTGTTCAGCGCCTGGTCGAGGTCTTCGATCAGGTCCCCGACATCCTCTATCCCGATGGATAGCCGGATCATGTCCGCCGTGACGCCGGCAGCGGTCAGTCCTTCCTCATCAAGCTGGGCATGGGTTGTGGATGCCGGATGGATGACCAGGGATTTTGCATCGGCCACGTTGGCGAGCAGGGAGAATATCTCCAGGCTGTCGATGAATTTTATGCCCGCTTCCAGTCCGCCCCTGATGCCGAAGGTGAAGATGGAGCCGGCTCCCTTCGGCAGATATTTGTCTGCCAAAGCCTTGTACCTGTTCCCCGGCAGACTCGGGTAGTTCACCCAGGCCACGAGCGGATGCGCGGCAAGAAATTCCGCCACGCGCTTCGCGTTCGAAACATGACGTTCCACCCGCAGCGAGAGGGTTTCCAGACCCTGAAGAAGCAGAAAGGAATTGAACGGACTGATGGCCGCGCCGGTATCGCGCAGGAGCGTGACGCGGAGTTTCACAATATAGGCCGCCGCGCCGATGGCTTCCGTGTACCGGATGCCGTGATAGCTCGGATCCGGCTCAGTGAGCCCGGGAAAACGACCGGAACCCGCCCAGTCGAATTTGCCCGAATCCACAATGATGCCGCCGATGGAGGTCCCGTGACCACCGATGAACTTGGTGGCGGAATGGACGACGATATCCGCGCCGAATTCGAAAGGACGGATCAGGTAGGGCGTTCCGAATGTATTGTCCACAATGAGCGGAAGTCCATGTTCATGGGCGATCTTTGCAATGGCTTCCAGATCCGCGATGTTGCAGCCCGGATTGCCGATGGTCTCGACATACAGGGCTTTGGTCCGTTCATTGATGGCAGCCCGGTAGTTCTCCGGATGGTCCGAATCGACGAAGCGGGTGATGATGCCGAGTTTCGGCAGCGTATTTGCGAAAAGGTTGTACGTTCCGCCATACAGCGTGCCGGCAGAAACGATTTCATCCCCCGTGCCCGCGAGGTTCAGGATGGCGTAGTTGATGGCCGCCGAACCGGACGCGACGGCCAGTGCGGCCACACCGCCCTCGAGCGCCGCCATGCGCTGTTCGAACACATCACTCGTCGGATTCATGATTCGGGTGTAAATGTTTCCGGGTTCCTTCAGCGCAAACAGATTGGCCGCATGCTCCGAGTCCCTGAACACATACGAGGTGGTCTGATAGATGGGCACGGCCCGGGAACCCGTTGTGGGATCCGGGGTCTGGCCGGCATGGACCTGAAGGGTATCGAACTTCAATGCTTTTTTGTTCATGTGTCTTTCCTTTCCTGCCGGAACGCCGGATGCGGTGCATCGGTCCGGTCTTGTCATCCTGCTGATTCATCAGATGCGGTACATCGGTCCGGTCTTATCATCCTGCTGATTCATCAGATGTGGTACATCGGTTCGACCAGGCCGTCCAGTGCCCGTTTTTCCTCTGCCAGTTCCTCCAGGGTGATGCTGTCCACAAGCCGGTTGATCCGCAGATCGACCGCATCCCAGACCATGGTCCGGATACATCGGGACAATGCGTCCGGCGCGGGTGTGTTGTCCGGTGCATCCTCCACAAGGGCAAGATTTCCTTCCAGGGCCCGCAGCACGTCTCCCACCTGCATCCGATCAGCCGGTCGTCCCAGCATGTAGCCGCCCTGTGCCCCCTTCACGCTGCGGACAAGGCCGGATTTCTTCAGCAGGGAAAAAAGATGTTCCAGATAGCTGACCGACATGTCCTGCCGTTCCGCGATCAGATTGATGGGCACATGCGCGCCCTGGGAATGGACGGCCAGGTCCAGCATGGCCCGCAGACCATAGCGTCCTTTTGTGGAAAGCTTCATGGTTCCCCCTGTTCTGATTCACGGACGTCAGATGATGTAATCGGATACCGGGATCAGCTGCTCCGTCCGCACGGCTTCCGCAAGTTTTCCGATGGTGACTTGATTGAGAACCAGGTCCATTTCCCGCATCATGGTCTGCCAGACCTTGCGGGTCACGCAGCGCGCCTCGCGCTCACAGAGCCCGCTCTCGTCATCCGAGGCAAGACACAGGACAGGTGCCATCTGTCCTTCGACGGCATGCAGCACATCCCCGGCGGTGATCAGGTCCGGGTCTCTCGTGATGCGGTATCCCCCCTGCGGACCCCTCACGCTTTCCACAATACCGGCATGACGAAGCAAAATAAAAATCTGCTCCAGGTAGTTTTCAGAAAGGCTGCGCCGTTCCGCGATGCTGCGGATGCTCTCGAACTGCATGCCTGCATGCAGGGTCAGGTCTGTGACCGCTTCCAGCGCATATCGTCCCTTTGTGGATATCTTCATCGGAATCCTCCCTCTCCGGTCATGCCGAAGAATTATGCCTCAGGCAAGCTGGTCCAGATTGAATGGGGTTTCCTGGTACACATAATAGTTGATCCAGTTGCTGAAAAGAAGGTTCGCGTGCGATCGCCAGCGGACAATCGGCTCGGCGGAAGGATCATCGTCCGGAAAATAATGGGCGGGCACGGCGATGCCCGACTCTTTGGCCTTGTCCCGCTCATACTCGGACCTCAAGGTCATCGGATCATACTCGGCATGCCCCGTGGCGAATATCTGCCGGCCATCCGGACTCTGGACCAGAAACACACCGGACTCTCCGGATTCGGAAAGGATTTCAAGCCCAGGCACGCGCAGGATGTCACTGCGTCTGATCTCGGTATGACGGGAATGCGGCACATGGAATTCATCGTCGAATCCCTGAAGCAGTTTGACGCCCTTGCGTGCGACGGTGTGCGGGAATACGCCGGACATCTTCCCGGCCAGCGCATGCTTCGGGACACCGTAATGGTAGAACAGACCGGCCTGTGCGCCCCAGCAGATATGAAAGGTGGAAAAAACATGGTGTCTGCTCCAGGCCATCACTTCCACGAGTTCCTCCCAGTAGTCCACTTCCTCGAAAGGGAGCTGTTCCACCGGAGCACCTGTGATGATGAGTCCATCGAATCTTTCGTGCCGCACCTCCGGGAAAGTCTTGTAAAACGTCTGCAGATGCTCCGTCGGCGTGTTCCTGGACTGATAGGTACCCGGATGCAGCAGGACAAGGTCCATCTGGATGGGGGTGTTTCCGATGAGCCGGAGCAGCTGCGTTTCCGTGGCGATTTTTGTGGGCATGAGGTTGAGGATTGCGATTCGAAGCGGGCGAACATCCTGGTGTTCCGCCCGGGCCTTCGTCATGACGAAGATGTTTTCCCCGGTCAGGATTTCCTTTGCCGGCAGATTGTCCGGAATGTTGATCGGCATGCTGCACCTCGGTCCGCGGAATGTCCGCCCTTGCTTTCTGTGAATTATACTATGACCCATGGGAAAACACAAGAATAGATTTACACGATTCCCGTAGGATTTGTCATATATGCTTCCGGGCAGACCGGGCACAAGGAGGGATGCAAAAAAAGACACCTCCTGCGAGACGTCTGATCGATCGAATTGATTCACCGAAGGAAGTTTGACCCCGGACAGCATGATACGGGATTCCAAACGAACCCTGCATGACGACACGCAAAAGCGGGATGTTTCACCAGAATCAGCCTTTCATTCAACCACTCCGAAGCGGCTGAAGGGAAACAGCCTGACAAAGGCCTTTCCGATGACACGATCCGCATTCACGACGCCAAAGACACGGCTGTCCCGGCTCTTGTCCGGATTCCGGTTGTCCCCGAGCACGTAGAGACAGCCTTCCGGCACCTTCAGATCCGCATACGGGGAGCCGTCGGCAGTTGTTTCGAGACCGCCTGCATAAGGTTCGAGCAATTGAAGACCATCCACATACACATGACCCGATGCAATCCGGACTGTCTGCCCTCCGCTGGCAATCACCCGCTTGATGGCGTAGGTACGCCGGTTTCCCAGCAGTTCGGGAATCTTCAGCACCACGATGTCGCCGTTTTCGACTCCATGAAGACGCAATGTCAGATTTTCCACAATCACCACATTCCGGTTCTGAAGGGTCGGTTGCATCGAATTGCCGTCCACCACCGTGAATCGGCCCAGAAAATGGACGATGGCAAGCGCCAGCAGGACGGAAACACCCAGGTACAGCACCCATTCCAGGGTTTCACGCAAAGGGCCCTTCGTCTCCGGAACTCCGTCTTCTTTTGTTTGAAACAAGGACCGGCGGGCGGTCATTCAGCCTCCAAGGGCACATCGGACAAACGGATATGCAACTCGTCGAGCTGCTTGTCATCCACCACATCCGGTGCACCGGTCATGAGGCAGGCAGCCGTCTGTACCTTCGGGAAGGCGATGACGTCGCGGATGCTGTCTTTCCCGAGCATCAGCATGGAAAGGCGGTCGAGTCCATAGGCAAGTCCGCCGTGCGGCGGCGTGCCATATCGGAAGGCATCCAGCAGGAACCCGAACCGGGCCTGTGCCTGTTCTTCGGTGAAGCCGATCGTCCTGAACATTTTCTGCTGCAGCTCCTGATCGTGGATACGGATGCTGCCGCCCCCAATCTCGACTCCGTTGAGCACGATGTCATAAGCCTTCGCACGTACCTTGCCGGGGTCCGATTCGAGGTACGCCAGGTCTTCGTCCATCGGGGAGGTGAACGGATGATGCTTGGCCACCCAGCGGTCCTCTTCCCCATCGCGTTCAAGCAGCGGAAACTCCGTGACCCAGAGCAAATCCCAGGTACCCGGCCGAATCAGGCCGGTCTTCGCCGCGATTGCCAGGCGCAGATGACCCAGCGCATCGAACACGACATCGTCCTTGTCGGCGACAAACAGAAGCAGGTCTCCGGGTTCCGCGCCAAGACGCGCTTTGAATCCGGCGAGCACGTCTTCGGTCAAAAACTTTGCAAAGGAGGACTTGAAACCGGCCTCATCGATGACGATCCAGGCAAGACCTTTGGCTTTGTAGGTTTTTGCGACGTCTCCCAATGCATCGATTTCCTTGCGGGAATACTTCGGGCCGCAGCCCTTTGCATTGATGGCACGCACACTGCCTCCGGCATCAACGGCACCGGAAAAGACCTGGAACCCCGATGATACCGCGAGATCGGAACAGTCGCACAACTCAAGTCCAAAGCGGGTGTCGGGCTTGTCGGAGCCGTACCGGGACATGGCCTGGTCATACGGCAAACGCTTGAACGGCGTCGGGACATCGACCCCCATCACGTCCTTGAATGCCTTCCGGAGGAACGTTTCGTTCACACCGATGACGTCATCCACATCGACGAACGCCATCTCAAGGTCGATCTGCGTGAATTCCGGCTGACGGTCGGCACGGAGATCCTCGTCGCGGAAACATTTCGTGATTTGCATGTAACGGTCAAAACCACCCACCATGAGCAATTGCTTGAACAGCTGGGGGGACTGGGGGAGCGCAAAGAACTTGCCCGGCTGCACACGGCTGGGCACCAGATAATCACGGGCTCCTTCCGGTGTGCTCTTGGTAAGCATGGGTGTTTCGATTTCCAGGAAGCCCGCATCATGGAAATGATCCCGCGCGCATTTGGCAAGACGGTGACGCAGCATCAGGTTCCGCTGCATGTCGGGCCGACGCAGGTCCAGAAAGCGGTGCTTCAGACGCAGAACATCGTTTGCGCTCGAATTGTCCTCGATATGGAACGGAGGGGTTTCGGATTTCGACAGGATGCGGAATTCCTCTGCAACCAGTTCAACCGTGCCAGTCTCCATGTTCGCATTGACGGCAGAGGCGTCCCGGTTCGCCAGTTTGCCGCGAACGGCCACCACAAATTCAGAACGCACCTGAACGGCCTTTTCATGCAGTTCCGCATGGGTCTCGCTGTTGACGACCACCTGCAGGATTCCGCTGCGGTCCCGCAATGCAATGAAAAGAAGGGCTCCGAGATCCCGTCGCTTCTGCACCCAGCCCATCACCGTGATATCGTGACCGACATCCGCCGCCGTCACTTCCGCGCAGCGATGCGTGCGCTTCATTCCCTGTATGTTCTCCGCCATGGCTTCCTCCTGAATATTTCTTTGAACGCTTCGGGGCCGGTGAATGGTCCGAAAGGACGCACATTGTTCCGTATCAGTCCCTGCAGCATTTCTGCAGCCGATCCGCAAGCGATTCGAGGCTGATGTCCTTGCTTTCGCCGTTTTTCATGTCGCGCAGCGCCACTCGTCCGGATTCGATTTCATTGTCACCGAGAATCATGGTGTACCGCGTACCCAGTTTATCGGCATATTTCATCTGCGATTTCACGCTGCGCCCCATGACGTCCTTGATGCAGGAAATCCCCTTCCGTCGGAGGTCCCAGCAGAGTGCCTCCACCGTATCGCCCGCCGCTGTGCCGATTGCGCCGATATAGATGAGCGGTGCTTCGGGTGCCGGGGTCTCAAGGCCCTGGCTTTCCATTTCCATCAGCAGCCGCTCCACACCAAGGCCGAATCCGATACCCGGGGTTTTGGGACCGCCGCAGGCCTCCATCAGGCCGTCGTATCGACCGCCGCCGCAGACGGTGCCTTGCGTGCCGATATTCCGGGAAACGAATTCGAACACGGTGCGGGTGTAGTAGTCCAGTCCCCGGACTATCCCCTTGTCGATGGCATACCGGATGCCCATTGTTTCCAGCTTCGCGCAAAGTGCGTCGAAATGCGAGCGGCAGTCTTCACAGATGTGGTCGAGCAATGCCGGTGCATCCTTGGTTTTGGCGCGGCATCCGTCTTCCTTGCAGTCCAGGATGCGCATGGGATTGCGTTCATATCGCCCCTGGCAGGTTTCGCACATCGATCCGATTCGGTCCGAAAGGTGCTCGCGCAATAGAAGATTGTAAGCGGAACGGCAGGTCGGACAGCCGATGCTGTTGAGGTTGAGTGAAAGATTCCCGATTCCGAGCCGTTCGAAGAACAGGGAAAGGAGCGAGATGATTTCCGCATCCGCCGCCGGATCCGCCGCGCCGAACATTTCCATGCCGAATTGGTGGAATTCGCGGTAGCGGCCCTTCTGCATCTTTTCATACCGATACGCCGAAATATTGTAGTACAGCTTCACCGGTTGAACCAGCGAGGCCATTCCGTGTTCAATGTAACTGCGCACCACGCCTGCGGTGCCCTCCGGGCGAAGGGTCAGGCTGCGTCCGCCCTTGTCGTCGAATGTATACATTTCCTTCTGCACGATGTCCGTGGTTTCCCCGACGCCGCGGTGGAAAAGCTCCGTGTGCTCAAAAACGGGGATGCGGATCTCCCGATAGCCGAACTGTGCGCAAAGCGCTGCGAATTCGCGTTCCACCCGGTGCCATCTATGGATCTCGTCCGGCAGGATATCATTGGTTCCCTTGGGTGCCTGTGTCAGCATTTCCACACTCCGCACGCGTTTCCGCGATTCGTTCCGTGCCGGTTCTGCATCGATTCGCGCAGATTCGGCCTTTCCATTTCGGCAAAAAGGGCACCCATCCTCACCAGGATAAGCGCCCCGCGCCCTGTCCTTCATTCTATATGTGCAATATGTTATTGTCAAACCGTGATTGAAAGCTTAGTGCCACGCGGCAGACACAACACACGAGTCTGGTGTGTTGTGGAAGTCGTTGTGGCACTTGGCTTTCAACACGGGGCCGATTGAAAACTCAAAGACTGGCCAGATGGGCGATGTCATTCAGCCGATGGATGGTGTTTTCCCCATATTTGCTCCTCCGGAGCCGGATAATGCCGCAAGGATCAAGGTCCGTGTAGATCCGTCCCACATACTTGGCCTCCAGACCGAGATACCAGAAAACAAGATTGAAAGCCGTGCCCCCGTGGCAGACCACCAGATGGCATCCAGAGGCAAGGTTTTCATCCCCGAATTTCGCGACACGGCTTACAAACTCATTCCAGTTTTCCCCGCCGGAAAAAGGACGCCATTCTCCGACAGGACCATCCAGAGGTGCCTTGACGGCTTCCGCGGCAGCCAGGGACATGCCGGCTGCACAGCCGTTGTTGAATTCCCTGATTTCCGGGGAAGGGCACGCTGTTTTTCCGATTCCGACGCCGATGATGTCCGCCGTTTCCCGGGCTCTGATCAAATCACTGCAATGAAATCCGAATTCCCTGCCGGCCAATTCAAGGGAAAGCGCTTCCGCAGTGCACTGCGCCTGACGCCTTCCGTACGGGGTCAGATGCGTGTCAGTCCAACCACCGGTGCTTCGTTCTGTCCCGACAAGATGCTCCGCCTCGCCGTGACGGACGATAATCAGTTCTCTTTGGGTCTGTTCCATCTTCTTCATCATGGCCTAATTGTATGGAGATGCATTTTGGCTGTCAACCGGGAATCGCATTCAGGTGCATTTTGGCTGTCAACCGGGATTCCTTGCGGATTCCACATCATTTTGATCTTCGGGAAACAAGCACGGAGAGTTGAGTCCGCATTTTCGCGACCTGGCGGCTACCGAAAAGGACGGTGATATGGCATGCTATAGGGAGCAATGAACATGAAATGACCTTGAGCGTGTCATCATGCATTCACGATATGGGGGAACATGGAATGAGCAGATATTCCGTCAGAAAACCGCACATGCTGCCACAAATAAGGCGCCGGAAGAAAATTACCTGCTCTCTTTCCGAAAAGAATGGCAGGTCTGGCCATTGTTTTCGGAAATTCATAGAGCAGGTTATTTTCTTCCAAGACCTAACGTTCCAGCAGCATACGAAAACAGCACGCCGATCCCTGTTCGGAACCGCTCCTTTTACAATCCCCGGACTGCTGATTCTTTCCTTGCTGGTCTCGGGGTGCACTGGGGGGGCCATACCGGCATCGCCTGTACTTCCGTCAGATTCTTCCGCAGCGGTTGTCTCTCCTTCATCGTTACCCGATGAAGAAACGACCTTGCCCACGGATACAGCCACCGTTCCGGCTGCCACCTCCACGCCGACGCCATCCCCGAAACCCGCAAAGCCCCCCCGACCGGAAATGAGTGCAACGCCGGAACCCGTTCGGACGGATACACGCTTGCCGTTCTCACGCGGGGTCAATCTCGGGAATTGTCTGGAGGCACCCCTTGAGGGTGCCTGGGGCCTCGTGGTTCAGGACGAATGGATGGCCACGATTCGCTCCGCCGGTTTCGACCATATCCGTCTGCCTGTCCGCTGGACGGCATATGCAGGCATAAAAGCTCCTTATGCCGTCGACGAAAGATTTCTGGCCAGGGTGGATCATATCGTCGATACCGCGCTGAATGCGGACCTTGGTGTCGTGCTGAATGTGCACCACTATGCGGAGATGGCCACCGATCCGGAGGCGCACATCGACCGTCTTGCCGGCATATGGATTCTACTGGCAGACCACTTCAAGGATCTTCCGGAGACAGTCGCGTTCGAGCTGATGAACGAACCGAATGGCGCAGCGGATGCCGTCTGGCCGGACATGTCGGCCCGGCTTTACGATGTGGTCCGAAAGACGGACGCGGACCGATGGATCTGCATCACCAACGGAAGCTGGTCGGCTGCCGGGAAACTCGCGACCCTGAAGGTTCCGGACAAAATCCAGCAGGACAACCGGGTTTTTGCCACTTTTCATTTCTATGAGCCCTTCCAGTTCACCCATCAGAACGCAAATTGGGTCGCTGGTTCCGATGCATGGGCCGGCACGAAATGGGATGGAACCAAAGACCAGCAGGCATTCATCACTTCGCTGTACGATGGTGTCTCGAAATGGGCGGAAATGAATGGAAACCTGCCGGTCCTCATGGGGGAATTCGGCGCCTACGCAGCCTGTGATCCCCTTTCCCGCATCCGCTGGACTGAATTCTGCGCCAGGGAGGCGGAACGCCGGGGATTTGCGTGGAGTTATTGGGAATTCGCCTCCGGATTCGGCATATATGGCAAAAATTCCAAAAAATACGATGTGCCGCTCCTGAAAGCCCTGATTCCGGATACGGCCGTTCAGGAAAACAAGTGACAGCCGCACCGTGATATCTCGCTTGACGCCATGCAGAACCGGGTATCAATGACTCGGAGACGCATTCAATGAACGGGGGAGCATGCATGGCAGGCGGCATGATGAAAAAAATTCCGCTGTACAAATGGATAGGTCGTTCCTTTCTTGGTTCGGCCTTGTTTCCACTGGTGCTGGTGGAACTGGTGATGATATTTCTGTTTTTCCTGTCGAACAACTGGAACAGACAGGAAATGAACGACTTTCTCAGAAGCGACATCCGGACGCAGATGCAGGAATATACAGCGTATGAGGTTCAGAACATCGCCAGTCAGCTGCAGGGTGTTGCCAATTCAACCAATCTTCTCCGGAAACGAATGGCAGCAGCCTTGGCGGCGCCAGCCGCCATGTCGCGGGAAGACGGTGCAAGACTCGCGCTGGCGGATAACGGCGTTTATCATACTTTTTCCGATCTGCCGGACGGTGGAGCGGCTGTCTTCTACAGTGGAATCGTTCCGGTCGGCGATGCGGAACGGGAAAAGGTCGCACGCGCACTGACCGCGCAGTATCTGCTGAAGGATATGACCGACAGCGAACCGCTCGTGATCTCCTCCTACCTGAACACATTCGACTCGCTCAACGTCATCTATCCTTATTTTGATGTACTCACCCAATATCCCGCGCAGATGGACATACCGGCTTATAATTTCTACTATGAAGCCGACCTGCGGCACAATCCCGATCGAAACGTCCGATGGACGGATGTCTATCTGGATCCGGCAGGACATGGCTGGATGGCATCCGCCATTGCGCCCGTCTACAAGGGTGATTTTCTGGAAGGAGTAGTCGGACTCGATGTTTCCGCAGCGGCCTTCACCGATCAGATCCTTGCGCTTTCCCTTCCCTGGTCCGGCTACGGGATTCTTCTCGGCAAGGACGGCACCATCCTTGCCCTGCCGGAAGCGGGTGAATCGGATTGGAACCTGCTGGAACTGAAGACCCATCATTACAATGAGGCGATTCGGAAAGACACATTCAAGCCGGACCAATTCAATCTGTACAAACGAAATGAAGACAAATCATTCGTCGAGACCGTCTCCGCCGCTCCGGAAGGGTTTGCGCTGCTGACCATCGGCGGAAATGAGAAGGCTGTCAGTTGGGCAACCGTCCCGGAAACGGGATGGAAACTGCTTCTTCTCATTTCAGAATCATCTGTGTTTGAAAAAACGGACCAGACCTCGGAACAGCTGGACAAAATCGGCCTGCTCATGATTGGGGGTCTTGTTCTGTTCAGCCTTGCATTCATCGTGCTGCTTCTGGCACGTGCCCGCCGGATGAGCCGGAATCTTTCCCAACCACTGGAAGACCTCAACGCCATGGTCCGGCGGATAGGCGAAGGCCAGTACCGGCAGATCGGCACGGAAATCGAAGTGCAGGAGCTTCATGATACAGGCCTTCAAATCGTCCGAATGGGTCAGCGGCTGGGTGAGTTCAACGAGGCACTCATCTCAGCCAAAGAGGTGGCCGTCAAGGCGAGTCTGGCAAAAAGCCAGTTTCTGTCCCACATGAGCCATGAGCTCCGCACTCCGCTGCACGCCATCCTCGGATTCGTTCAGGTGATCGGGATGGATACGGCGAACCTGCCGACCGAAGGGCAGAAAGACAGTCTGGGAGAAATCGAGAAAGCGGGACGGCACCTGCTCGAGCTGATCAATGACGTTCTTGACCTGACCGCCATCGAATCCGGCAAAAAATCACTCGTTCTGGAACAGGTGAACGTAGCGGATGTGATCGGCAACGCGGTTTCTTTTGTCGGTCCACTTGCCGAAAGCAGCGGAATCAGCCTCATGCGCGCGGATGGAAGCACCAAATGCAGGTTCATCCGCACCGACCGGCTTAAATTGAGGCAAA
Organism: Clostridia bacterium; assembly: GCA_020047785.1. Taxonomy (GTDB): domain Bacteria; phylum Bacillota; class Clostridia; order DSM-8532; family DSM-8532; genus JAEWSN01. The sequence continues at coordinate 2,878 of JAIFNI010000148.1, read as the reverse complement.
TCCTGCTCAATCTTCTCACAAATGCCATCAAGTACAACAAACCGCAGGGCCGCGTCCAAATCGACGTTACCTGCGACAACGGCCACCTTTCCATATCCGTGTCCGATACGGGCATCGGCATCCTGCCGGAAGACAGGGAGATCATCTTTGACCCGTTTCACCGCATCATGTCCCATCAGTTCACAGAAGGCGCGGGAATCGGTCTGACCGTGACAAGACAGCTCGTGGAACTGCTCGGTGGAAGCATTGCACTGGAAAGCGAGTTTGGAGAAGGCTCACGGTTCATTGTCACATTCCCGTACAGCAAGATGGAGGAAGACGCCGGTGACGGCTCCGGGGAGGAAACAGCAAATGATTGACAAGAACAAGGACAATCAGAAGGAAGGCCGCATTCTGATTGTGGATGACAATCTGGCAAACGTGAAGCTGCTGGAGCGGGTTCTCTCCCTATCCGGGTATGCCGGCATGAGGACTGTCACGGATCCGCGGGAAGTGCTTGGCATATATGTCGAATACAAGCCTGAAATCATCCTGCTTGACATCAACATGCCCCATCTTGACGGGTTTCAGGTGCTTGAACAGTTGAAGGAAGCACGGAAGGACGACTATTTTTCCGTCATCATGATCACAGCCCAGTCCGAACCTGCCAATCGGATGCGTGCCCTGGACCTGGGCGTGAACGATTTCATCGGCAAGCCCTTCGACACGACGGAAGTCCTGATGCGCATCCGGAACATGCTTCAGATACGCAAGCTGCACCAGCAGGTCCTGGAGCAGAACAGACATCTCGAAAACAGGGTCGAGGAACGCACACGCGAATTGCTTGACCTGCAGATCGAACTTCTCACGAGACTGGCGCGTGCCGCCGAATTCCGGGATGATGACACAGGCAACCATATCGTCCGGATTGGCCGTTATGTCTCGGCACTGGCGAAACTGACCGGGGATACGGGCCGTTCCTGCGAACATGCCGGATATGCTTCCATGATGCACGATATCGGGAAAATCGGAATTCCCGACGATATCCTGATGAAACCAGGGCCATTGACCGACTCTGAATGGGAACTGATGAAAACGCACACGGACATCGGTGGTGACATCCTCTCCAACAGCACCCATGATATCATCCGGTTGGGAGAAGCCGTCGCACGGTCCCACCACGAATGGTGGAACGGAACCGGTTATCCCGATTCGCTGTCCGGCGAGGAAATTCCAACAATCGGGCGGATTGTTGCGATCTGTGATGTATTCGACGCTCTGCTGTCCACGCGGCCCTATAAAAAGCCATGGCATCTGGACGTCACCCTGGAAACCATCCGGCGGAAGTCAGGCACTCAGTTCGATCCGGATCTGGTTGCGAAATTCCTGGACAATTCCAAAATTTTCATCGACATATGGCAATCCTTCCAGGACAAGGAAATTGATTGAAAGAATGGGGAACCAACGCATGCGGATTCGGAAACCGATGGGTCCGGATTCGGAAACCGGCGGGTCCGGATTCAGAAATCGAGGGGAACGGATTGGGAAACCGACGAGTCCGGATTCGGAAACCGATGGGAACGGATTTGGAAACCGGCGGGTCCGGATTGGGAAGCCGGCGGAGCGGCGATGCCGCCGCCCTGCCGGTCGAATGTCTGGCCATCAGGCTTTCCCAAGCCATGCATATGCTTCTTCAGGCGTGCTGAACGTACCGAGTTCAATGGTGGTCCCCGCATTGTTCAGAATTTTGTTCACTGCGCTTTTCGACACGAAATTCTCAGGCATGACCATTGCGATCTTTTTGATGGTGGTGGAAATGATTTTTGAAAACCAGACCTGGTCAACCCAATCCTGAAGTTCCTTCACGAAAGTTGGCTGTTTTTGCGCCTCTCCGACAAGATTGACGGCCTTCTTCAGTTCCACAAGCTCGATGGATTTGTTGAAAGCCGCCTGGATATCGGTCATGTTGCCATATCCCTTCCATTTGAAGACGATTGCCTGATAGGTCTCATCCCATACCAAGTCCACACATTTGCTTTCATACATGTTCATGAAATCCCCTCCTGTGTTTATGGATTTTCGGAATGATGAATTCTTGCCACCGGAGTAGCAAATAACACATTTTTTCAAATGTGGAGAATTCAATGATACAACCGCGAATCCAAGCCCTATAAATCACTTATGCGGTTTTTTGCACAGGTTTCCCTGGAAAAAGCGTAAAACCAAAAAAGAGGGATTGGTCCGAACAATTCGGTTGCACACGTCATGGAACGATGCTATAATACATAGGCCGACAAAAAACCGCCCGGCACCTGATCCATTAGCTCAGTTGGTAGAGCACTTGACTTTTAATCAAGGTGTCCGGAGTTCGAATCTCCGATGGGTCACCAGAATCCGAGAATGCCTGTAGCGAAATCGCTGCAGGCATTTTCCATTTCTTCGACTCTGTCACTGTGGAGAAAAAGCAAAACCACCCGGACAGATCAGCCGGACAGACAACGAAACGGCTGGACTCAGGCATGCGTGCATGCATGCCTGCAGAAGGAACAAGCACAAAAAAGGACCGTTTCTTCTGAAACGATCCTTCCATCGATTGGTTTGGCTGGGATGGCAGGACTCGAACCTGCGAATGCCAGAGTCAAAGTCTGGTGCCTTACCAGCTTGGCGACATCCCACCGGAGAGCAAGCCTGCAAAAAAGCCCTTCGACGTTCGAAGCTGGAAGCCGGAATAAATCGCAGCTTCCAACCCCTAATGATCGAATTCGGGAAATGGGGTGAGTGATGGGGATCGAACCCATGACCTCCAGGACCACAACCTGGCACTCTAGCCGATTGAGCTACACCCACCATGAGAACGTTCTCTCAAGGACAAGACATATTGTACGGTTTCGCCGGGATA
>JAIFNI010000034.1 GCA_020047785.1 Clostridia bacterium | reverse complement strand
GATTCTCCCTGCCCCATGGGGAGCCTTCTCCCCCTTCTCCTGTTCTGTACGCTCCGCTTCTGTACACTCCGCTTCTGTATACTCCGCTTCTGTACTCTCCGCTTCTGTACACTCCGCTTCTGTATACTCCGCCTGAGCGTCCAAAGAAGTGCTTTCTTCCGCCACAACGTCCAAAGAAGGGCCTTCAACCGCCACAGGCGGAAGATAATAAGACCGCAGTTCCAGAACCGCGGGACGACGCTCCAGAACCGCGGGGCGGCATCGGGTCCCATCCGCCAGCAGGACCCCCTTGAGAAATATTTCCTCCGCACCAAGCTCCGGCTCACAATCCAGAACCGCTTCATAAAGCTTGTCCACATGCTTCTTCGGCGCCAGCAGACCGTGGGCGAGGTGCCCGTCATTCGTCAGAAGCAATAGACCTTCCGTATCACGGTCGAGTCTGCCGATGGGAAAGAGGCCCATGCGCCTGACCGTTTCCGGCAACAGATCCAGCACGGTTTCCATCCGCGGATCCTCCGTGGCTGTAATGATGCCGGCCGGTTTGTTCATCAGATAGACGAGTCGTTTCTGCCAGAGAACCGGTACCCGGTCCACGCTGACCAGGTTCTCGCCGGGCTTCACCTGAAAACCGGGTTCCCGCACGATGGACTCATCCACCATCACACGGCCTTTCCGGATCATTTCCTTCAGCTCGCTCCGGGTCGCCACACCGCAGTCAGCCAGATACCTGTCCATCCGAATGCTATCCTTCATGATGTTCCCAGCTCTTTCCGCATTATTGCATCCGCCATCCCTTGGGATATCGGTTTTTGATGAATCCATCCTCCTGCTTGCCCCAGCCCAGCGGAAAACCGCCGGCCAGGATGGCCGTCCATCCGCGTTCCCCTTCACGGAGAATCGTTTCCCCATGGAGATAGCGGGAAACATCCGGGGAATCTTCCGATAGTTCCAGCCTGCGCGCCGCGGCATCCGGTGCCATCGCGTGAAGCAGCGCGGCGGATGGCTCAAACCGGTCGTTCCGCCATTCGCCGAGAAGCAGTCCGGGCATCTCGGCGCGCAGGTGCGGAAGAGCTTCGCGTACCTGTTTTTCCGCCCACGGCAGCAGATGGAGCAGGGTTCCAGTCTGAACAATGTCCGGAAGATCGGATATTTTTGTTCCGCAGCCCAGAAGGCAGGCCATTTCCGTCAGGTCTGTCTCCACGAAGCTCCGCCAGGCCTGGATGGCCGGTTCCGGCGCCTGCTGAAAGCAGGTTCGTTTCCGCAGACTTGGCACAACCATTTCTGCGGGCAAGCCGTCGTTCCATTTGACCAGGCGTACGGCAAACTGCCCCTCGCCTGCTGCAAGATGCGGCCAGATACGGACTGCACCGGATAGAGCCGGCAGCTTTTTGCCTGCGTCAGGCGATTCGGGTTCCTCCGGATTGCCGGTTTGCTCCCGCGCCTCGATCCAATCGCTGCGACCGGGCTGAAGGCCCATCGCCCCGGCATCGACGGTTTCGACCTGCATGTCAGGCAGCCGTTCCATCGCCCAGGCAATATTTCGTTCGTTCTCGTCGGGATTGTAGGTGCAGGTGGAATAAACAAGACGGCCACCCGGCTTCAGCATCGACCAGGCATGCAGCAGGAGTTCCCGCTGTATGGGAAGAAAGGTCTCCGGTCCTGCTTTCAGCCAGCTTTTCACAGCCTGATCATCTTTGCGGAACATGCCCTCTCCGGAACAGGGAACATCCAGCAGAATCTTGTCGAAATGCCCGGGGAACCCGTGCGCAAGCGTTTCAGGAGACTCGCACAGGACGGCGGCACAGGAAATGCCCAATCCCTGCAGATTCCGGGCAAGCGGCTTCACGCGCTTCGGACTGATGTCGTTTGCCAGCAAAAACCCTTCATTGCGCATCATGGCGGCAAGCTGCGCCGTCTTTCCACCGGGCGCCGCGCAAAGATCCAGCACATGTTCTCCCGGAAGCGGGTCCAGCAACTCGGCCGGAAGCATCGCACTCGGGTCCTGAAGATAAAACAGGCCTGCATGATAGTCCGGATGCCTGCCCGGCGACCGGCTGCCATCATGGCGAAATCCGTCCCGGGACCATCTGATGGGCTCAAATCGCATTTCCTGCCGCTTCAGACAGCATTCGACCGAAATTTTCAGGGTATTGACCCGCAGACCCCAGGTCCGCTGTTCGGACAAAGCCTGCGACAGTGCTTCATACTCCGCTTCTCCAAGCAGGGTTCCAAGGGTTTCTTGAAATTTTTCCGGCAGCTTCATCCGGCATCCTTCCTGCAGTCCGGCCCTGCGGGCTGGCAATGCGGACAATCACGGCCATGGTTCGGCCATTCCCTTGCAATCTTGTTCCAGCGCTTGTCACAACAGCGGGATGGAATGGTATAATGTTATCATACAGGCAAAAATCCGGCCGAGTATTCCCCGCCCCTGTACGGAGGGCCAATGGATATCCAGCGCTTCAACCTTACCGCCAGGCTGGACTACAATCCCGAGAGCCTGGACAAGTTCGTCGACCTGTGCGAACAGGCCATCCTTTCCATCACGGAAAACACGCAGGCCAGATTTCTTCTGAAGACTGCCGTGGACGAACTCACCCTCAATGCCATCGAACATGGATACGGCAAGGAACCGGGCCTTGTCACGGTTTCCCTGGAGCATTGCGGGGATGCCGTCCGCTTTGAGATATCCGACTTCGGCAAAGGGATCGATCCAACAAAGGTCCGGTTCGACCGGATCGCCAGAAACGAAGACGACCTTTACGCCAGGGGGTGGGCTTTCTCCATCCTGGACAAGTTGTCCGAAGGTGTCGAAATAACCGGCAACGACCCGCATGGTTCACGCATTTCCCTGCTTGTTCCGCTCAAAGAAAAGATAATCGTCGACCTGTAAGGCGCCGGAAGAAAATTACCTGCTCTTTTCCCGAAAAGAAAGTCAGGAATAGAAACCGCCCGCCAGGCACAAGCGTGCCCGGGCAGCGGTTTTTTCGTCTCCAGCAAGTGCTTCCGCCAGAAAGGAAGGATTTTCTGCGACAAACCTGCCCATCGCCCCTTCCGGATCGGACATGTATGCCAGCACAAGTCCCAATCGGGAGGCGTCCAGCACACCTTCCCGCACGGCCGATTCAAAGAGCTCCGCCTTGATTTCCGTCAGGGCGAGGGAACGGACACCAAGGGCGGAAAGGCATTCACCGCCACCCTGCAGGCGATCGACCACCACGAGGCTCCATGGCATTTCCCCGCCAAGTTTCCGAATGGCGGGCACCCAGGCACGCTCATAGCTCGAGGCGGTCGTGATGAGATCCGCCACATGCAGAAAATTCAACCCTTTCAATGAGGTGACGGTTTTTGACTGTCCGGGTTCCGGCATGTCTGCAACCGGCGCGAGTCCCGAACCGAGATAAAGGACGGCCTCCATGTCCTTGAAAAGTGTCAGATGAGGCTTTCCCAGCTTATGTGCCACTGCGAGGGAAAAGAACCAGTCGCGTCTTTCGCCGCCGGATATGGCATCCACCAGGGAAAGGTCCACTTCGGACGAGATTTTTTCGGTCATGGCCTCGATGACGCCGGCAAATATGGCATCCTCGGCGAGATTCGCCAGTACCCTGGCTTCCATGTCCGCGCTGCAGGCCAGTTTATCCGCCATGACGCCATCGATGTGCTTCAGCAGGTCATTGGCCTTCTGTTCGCTGCCGAAAAGGAAATGGGTATTCACATAGAACGGCCCGATTCGGCCCGAGGTGTACCAGAAAGGTTTTCCTTCCGGGCAGACCCGCACCGCGCCTGTCTCAAACAACCACTTCGATACCCTGTCTTTCATGCATGCCTCCCTGCGCGTACGGCGCCCCACCAGTCACCAGAGCCGGATTGCGCCGCTCAGCGCCTGCACATCCGCAAATCCCTTTTTCTCCATATAACCCGCAATTTCGCCAACCGACTTCGGCCACACCAGCGGATCCACAAAGCCTGCTGTTCCAATCATGACGGCCGCTGCGCCCGCCAGCATGAACTCAACGGCATCCGAGCCCGATGAGATGCCGCCCATGCCGACAACCGGGATGGAAACCGCATTGGCCACCTGCCAGACCATGCGGACGGCAATCGGCTTGACGGCGGGACCGGACAGCCCCCCCATGGTGTTGCCGAGAATTGGCCTGCGTGTTTCGATGTCGATGGCCATACCCAGCAGCGTATTGATGAGCGAGAGGGAATCCGCACCGGCAGCCTCCGCGGCTTTCGCGATCTCCGTGATGTCCGTGACATTCGGTGTCAGTTTCACCATCAGCGGCTTTCGGCACTTCTTCCGGCACTCGGATACGACCGAGGTGATGCCGGGGCAGGAACTTCCGAAGGTCATGCCGCCCTGCTTCACGTTTGGACAGGAGAGATTCAGCTCGATGCAGTCGATGTCCGCGTCGGACAGGATCTCGACCATGCTTACATAATCTTCCAGCGTGCTGCCGGACGCATTCGCGAGGATGGCCACATCATACTGGCGAAGGAACGGGATTTCCCGTTCGATGAACTTGTGGACGCCCGGATTCTGAAGTCCCACGCTGTTGAGGATTCCTCCCGGTGTTTCGGCGATGCGGGGCGGCCGGTTTCCTCTGCGGGGTTCGAGCGTGAGTCCCTTGACCGAGACGCCTCCCAGGAGGGACAAGTCGAAATAATCGGCGTATTCCCGCCCGAATCCGAATGTTCCGGACGCGGCGATGACCGGATTCTTCATGCGGAGCCCGGCCACATCGACCCGCAGGTCCGCCTTCATCGCTTCTGGCATGATTCAACCTCCATGGGCACATTTGCCCGAAAAGTTCATAAAGCCTAATCGAACACGATGTCCCGCCCGTCAAACACCGGACCTTCCCGACAGACATGCGTATAGGAGAAATCATCCCCGTCGCGCTTCTTGCACGCGCAGACAAGACAGGCGCCGACTCCGCATCCCATGCGCTGTTCCATCGACACCTGGACGGGAATGCCCATGCCGATGCATTGCTCCGTGACAATCCGCATCATCGGCATGGGACCGCAAACATAGACGCAATCCGGCCGTTCCGTCCGAAGTCGCTTCTCCAGCAGCTCTGTGACAAACCCGTGATGCCCCAGACTGCCGTCATCCGTCGCGATTTCCATGCAATCGGCCACTGATGAAAACTCCTTCGCCATCACCACGGCACCGGCAGTTCGAAATCCGAGCAAAGCGGTCCGTTTCACCTCCGGCATGGTGCGCAGCAGATACAGCAGCGGAAACGTCCCGATGCCGCCCCCCACCACAATGGCTGAGCCACCGGGGTTGACCGGTTTGAAGGGATTTCCCAGAGGTCCCATCACATCCGCTTCCTCACCTGGCTTCATTTCACCGAGCAGTTCCGTACCCGGACCCCGGATTTGAAAAACAATGTCCACGGTTCCGTCACCGGCATGCACATCGCAGATGCTGATGGGCCTCCGGAGATACGCCTGCAGGGAATGCCCGCATCGGATATTGAGAAACTGCCCCGGTTTCGCAGACTCCGTCAATCGTCCGGACTGCAGCACCATGCGGAAAATATCGTCCGACAGCCGCTCCATCCGCACAATCCGTTCCCTATGCATGATGAAATCCCTCCCCAGACCGGACCCAAGTCATGAGCCGGCATTCCCGAGCATTGTACCACAGGGGGGCAAATCAATGCAAAACCCCTTCCCCTCGCGGATGGCCTGAAATACGGCGGGTATGCTGCGCTCCTGCAGAGAAAAGGCATGTACGGGTTCCGATATGTCCCAGAGATGGTGTGCGTCCGAATTGACCAGAAAGGAAAGCCCGCCGGTTTCCGGGTGTTCCCTGCGGACGGCATCGGCCTCCGCGTGTCTGGAAATTTCCACGGTCCTGAACCCGTAAACGGCCGGGATGACTCCGAGTGTCGCGGTCATGCTGTATGCATCCCGGTCCACATGCGCGGGCACAACCACGCCGCCAGCACCGGAAATCAGCTTCAGGGCGGAATCGACATCCAGACCCGATGCGGCGATCAGCATCCGTTCTTCCGTGCCGACCGGATTGTCTTGCGCGTCCATGAGCAATTGGGCGCCAAATACATCAGGTCTGTTTCTGATGAACGGGTCCTCCGTCCGAAGAACCGCTTCAACCGCGAGACCGGCGGCAAGATCGGGAAACAGGCACAGCAGGTGGATTTCCTCGGATGTGCAGAGTTCCATGGCAGGCACGACAAGCAGCCCGGCTTCCGCTCCAACCGCCATGACGGCCGCGACATTTCCAACCGTGTTGTGATCCGATATGGCGATGAGGTCCAGTTCCTTCAGCAGTGCCATGTTGACGATGTTGTTCGGCGTCATGTCATCGTCGCTGCAAGGGGACAGGCAGGAATGAATATGGAGATCGTAATGCAGCCTCATACAGGCCACACATCCCCGTGAACCGCCTGATACGCACGCACGGCAATATCCGCTGCGCCATGGCCGGCTGAAAGCAAGGGCACATCCTCCCGGTTCGCCCTTGTCACCGTCGGTTCCTCGATTTCTATGTTTTCCGGTATGACCACGCAGGCCGCCCCGGTCAGGGAGGCAACGGCGACCACGTTGAGATTCGTATGGACCGTGGTCCACACATCCCCGGCGGATACCTTCGCCATCGCCCAGCTGAGGAGATCGCAGGAATACACGCCGGTGATCGGCCTGTCGAGAGATGCGGATTCCTCCGTGACGATCCTGTATCCATACTGTGCGGCAAACTCCCGTACGGTCATAGAGACTCTCCTTCGGGGTCGCATCGACCCCTTCGCAGTCACCCGGGCAGCCGTCAGGTCAGGTCACCGAAACGCTGGGCGAGATCACTGACTTTTTCCCTCAATTTGAACACGCAATCGGTTTCCTTGGCGAAGCCGCGCACGATATCCTCGGCCAGCGCGCGACAACTGGGTGCTCCGCATGCGCCGCAGTCCAGTCCGGGCAGATCCGCCTCGATGACATCGATCCGCTGCAGTTTCTCCAGCGCCTTCATCCTGTCGTCATCCAGCTTCAGTACCGGTATATAGGGCATTTCGCGGGTCCATTCCAGTTCGGAAGGGTCTGCGACCAGACAGTCCGGATCAAAGTCCGAAGCTTCCGCCGATTCGATGACCGCCTGCAGATTCGTCTTCGCGACAAAAGGATTCTCCACGGTCAGCGGTCCTCCGAGGCACCCCTCGAGACAGGAAAGCGCTTCGATGAAGTCCACATCCTCCAGACGCTCCTCGACAGTTTCCTCAAGAATGGCAATGATGTTCGCGATGCCATGCACGGCAATGTGCCGTCCCTTTTCCAGGAAAGCGCTCTCCCCTCCCGTACAGGCCCACAGGACTCCGGCCGGTCCCGCCATCAGATGCTTTTCTTCCGATGGCATCCCGTTCATCTTCTTCAACTGCTCGAGCAGAAGCAAATGAATGTCCTTCATGGCAAAGACGGCGTCCACCTCGGATTTTTCCTTGCCGAACGGCGCCTTCACACTGGTGACCTTCGCCGCGCAGGGGGAAAGAAAAAAACAGCCGATTTCGCCGGCCGGTATCCCGGTTCGTTCGGCGGCACGTCTTCTGGCCATGCCGGCGGCAACTTCCATCGGCGTGTCGATGTGGATGAGATTTTCAATGAGGTTGGGAAATCGCACCTGCACCAGCCGCACAACCGCAGGACAGGCGGTGGAGATGACCGGCTTCCTGACTTCGTGGGATTCCAGATACCGGCGGGGGGCATCCGATACGACTTCCGCCGCCGCGGCGACTTCGAACACATCGTCAAAACCGATGTGCAGAAGGGCACGCAGAATCTTCTCGCGCCCGAAGGACGGATTGAACTGACCGTACAGCGAAGGTGCCGGCAAAGCAATCTTGTACCGGTATGAACCAATCATCTCGAACGGATCGCTGACAGCCTTTTTTGCGTGGTACGGACAGACGCGTATGCATTCGCCGCAGTCGATGCAGCGTTCCCGTGTAATCTCCGCCTTCCCGTTCCGAACACGGATGGCCTCCGTCGGACAATGCTTGATGCAGTTCGTGCATCCCTTGCACTTGTCCTTGTCGAGGGTGACCGAGTGGAAATATTCCTGACCCATGGGCCAATCCTCCGTGTCATCTGAAATGCACGATGATGTTGACCGTCGTGCCGCGCCCCTGCTCCGTATCAAGATGGAACGCATCCGCATGCCGCTTGATGTTCGGAAGTCCCATTCCTGCGCCGAAGCCCATTTCCCGGACACTGTCCGGCGCCGTGGACCAGCCTTCCTGCATGGCAAGCTCGACGTTCGGAATGCCGGGACCATCATCCGAAATCCGGATGACAATCTTTTCGCTGTCTATTTCCACATGTGCCCGGCCCCCATGCCCATGGATGACGGCATTGATTTCCGCTTCATACATGGCGATGGATGTCCTTTTCACGACAGCAGGCGCCACGCCCATCTGGTTGAGGAGCTTTCTGACGCTGCTCGATGCTTCGCCGGCCACGACGAAATCATTGGCGGGGATGGTGTATTCCCGGATGATGACCCCTGGTTCCATCAGGAGTCTCCCCGTCCGTGCATGCCCTGCTGATACAGTTTGCCGCACGCGGCAAACATGGGGAGTTCCGTGGAGAGGACGGCGATGCCGCGCTCCTCCGCCATGTCAATCATGGTTGGCTGGGGCTTCTTCCCCCTGACGAACACCACCACGCGAATGTCCATCATCTCGGCGGTCCGGATGACCTGCGGATTGACCAGCCCCGTGATCATCATGGCATTCTCCTTGGAAAACGCCATGACATCGCTCATCAGGTCGGCACCGCAGGCAGAGCGGATGTCCATGTCCTTGTCGTGGTTCACTGTGAGGATTTCCGCCTCCAGCAGTCCGGTGATCTCTTCGATACGCATATTCACACCTCAGGGTGCCCCGGTGGGGATTGGATGGCTTCTGTCATGTTCGTTGAAACGACTCGCGCCAAAAAAGAAGGAATGGCTGGTTCCGCCATTCCTTTCTGAAACAGAGCAGGCGTCTTCTCAGGCTCCAACATGGGCGTTGAGCGCTTCAATGAGCTTTTCCGAATCAATGCCGTGTACGGCGCAGGCATCCTCGATGCTCTCGCCCGAGGCGGAGGGGCATCCGAGGCAGTGCATGCCGTGACGGGTGAAGATGGGTGCGGTTGAACGATCCATCCGCAGCACATCCATGATGATCATATCGCTGGTAATCTTGGCCATGGGAACCTCCTGTCAATCATCTCCGGCGGAACCGGGATGCTGTCGATGCACGAAATCCGTCCATTTGAATTATACCATCCCGCAAGACCCTTGTGCAATCGGGAACAGGGCCGGCGCCTGTTTCGCCGCAAGCCGCAGCTTCCATGGCTTGACGCTCCGGTTTCCCCTGTGTTACGTTGTTCTTGCCATTTCCGCATGCCGGCAGCCGGCTCCGCGCGGAATGGGAATTCCCATGCGGGAAAGGAAACGCCTATGAAATACGTGACACTTTTGTGCGACGGCATGGCCGATGTCCCCGTTCCGGAGCTTGCAGGCAGAACTCCGATGGAAGCGGCCGTGAAACCGAACATGGACCGGCTTTTCAAATCTTCTTTGGCAGGTCTGGCAAAGACCGTTCCGGACGGGTTGCCTGCCGGCAGCGATGTCGCCAACCTTTCCGTCTTCGGGTATCCGCCCGCCATCCACTATACGGGGCGGTCTCCCCTGGAAGCGGTCAGCATGGGACTGGTCATGCTGGACGGGGATGCGGCCTTGCGCTGCAATCTGGTCACACTCGGTGGAAGCGGTCCGCTGTCGCATCGCATCATGCAGGACTACAGCGCCGGGGAAATCGGTACGGAGGAAGCGCGGGAGCTGATGCTTTCCGTGGCGGCGGCCCTCGATGGAGAAAACCTTGCCTTTCATCCGGGCATCAGTTACCGGCATTGCCTGATCTGGACCGGAGGTCCCCTGGACATCCGTCTCACCCCGCCGCATGACATCAGCGGCCGGCCTGTCTCGGAATGGCTGCCCGCAGGGCCTGGCGGCGATACGGCACGGTCTTTGATGGAAAGATCCATGGACGTGCTGGCGGACCATCCCGTGAACAGAGCCCGGACCGCACGCGGACTGAATCCCGCCAATGCCATCTGGCTCTGGGGGCAGGGAAGCAGGCCCGCGCTCCCCTCTTTCCACGACACGTTCGGGCTGCGGGGTGCCGTCATTTCTGCCGTCGACCTGATCAAGGGCATCGGCATGGCCGCAGGTGTCGACGCCATTGATGTGCCGGGTGCCACCGGCAATCTTCACACCAATTACAGGGGGAAGGCCGAGGCAGCGCTGACCCAATTGGAAAACGGGGCGGACTTTGTGTATATCCATGTGGAAGCACCGGACGAGTGCGGCCATCAGGGGCAGGCAACTGAAAAAACCGACTCCATCGGGCGCATCGATGCGGAGCTTCTGTCCGTGCTGCTCGCACGTCTTCCGCAGCTGGGGGAATTCCGGCTTCTCATCATGCCGGACCACCCCACACCGGTCGGAATCCGCACCCATACCCGCACACCGGTTCCCTTCCTGCTGTACGACAGCCGGAAGGACCTGTCCGTTCCCGGCCAGGCTCCTGTGTTCACGGAAAAGACATGTGAAACGGGGCTGTTCGTTCCCGAGGCGCATATCCTGATGAAATGGCTGCTGGAGCAGATGCCGGTATCCCGATGAGTCAGGTGCCGAAAACGATTCGGGCTTGGAAGAAAATAACCTGCTCTATGAATTTCCGAAAACAATGGCCAAACCTGCCATTCTTTTCGGAAAAAGAGCAGGTAATTTTCTTCCGGCGCCTTACCTCAGCGAATCAATCGACGGAATCTTCAGAACCTGTCCGGGCTGTATTTTGGATGGGTCGCTGATGTTGTTGTAAGAAGAGAATGCGTCAACCAGTTTCACGTCCTTGTAAAACTTCGTGACAATCCGGTTCATCGTATCCCCCTTCTGAATCGTGTAGGTCTGCGGGTTTGCCGCCGATTCGGAAGGTTCAGGGGTGGCTTCCGGCGTCGCGGACGCCGATGGTTCCGTGGAGGCCACGGCGGTTTCTTCCGCCGGAGTCTCTTCCGGCACAGCCGTGGCCGAGACGGAAGACGAAGGCGTCGGTGAGGTCGAGGCCTGCAGGCTTCCCTCATCCGGACTGAAGAACGAGCTGACGAGGATGTACAGGATGGCAAGCACCACAATCACGGTCAGAACCGACAATCCTGCAAAGAGAATGCTGTCCCTTCCTGCGGGCTTGCGGCTGTACCGGTAGGTGACGGCCGGGGTCTTGCTGAGCGCGTCGACCCTGGATTTCAGCATGGGCCGGCGTGCGGCGCCCTGCACATCGTAAATTTTCTCGATCTGCACGACCAGCGCGGTGAGATCTCCCCTGGTCGTCCGCTTCATCGATTCCGCGACAATCCTGCCAGCCAGGGAAACACTCTCTCCCCCGCCGGCCAGAATGTCTTCCACCCGCTCTTCGCCCAGTGCTTCGAATGCACCATGGCTGACAAGCAGAAACGTGTCGTGTTCACAGAAGGGAATGGGATCCGAAAGAATGACAGGGCCTTCCGGTTCACTGTCCTCCACATCCGTATCTTCCGGTATGAGCAGATCCTCCCGCTCCGCGTCCTCCTCCGTGAGGACGCCAAGCCGGACCAGCCGCTCGCGCTTTGTGTTTTCGCAGGCCAGAGAGGTGAAGGTCTCCTCCCGCATCAGATAGACATGGCCGAGTCCGGCCGTGGCAGCCACGGCATGGCCGTCGGCCAGAATCAGGGCGGAAAAGCCCACGCGACGGCGGTCGTCCTCGGCAGGTGTATGATTCATTTCCAGGATGCTGTCCAGCAGGCGCATGGAATCCGACACGCGTGTGGTGAGTTCCCTCGCCTTGGATTCAATGTCCCCGCCATTGACGGAGATTTTTTCATGTATGCGTGCGAGATCCCGGTTGATGGAGACATTGGCGGTCGCCTCCGCGGCATTTTCCATGTTGTCCGCCACGGCAAAGAGGTAGTCGCTCCCGCGGTTCTCCAGGGAGGCCTGAATATTGTCGAGATGCGGCTCCGACTGGAAACGTCCGTTCATGTAGAAATCGGACAGATTCCGGCTTCTTCCGTACCCCATGCGCGAATAGAGACACGCGTTGATCCTGATCACGTTGCTCATCGGCTTCTCCTCTTCTGCAGCCCTTGCGCTTCGCGAAAGGGTAAAACCCGCGGCATCGCCCTGCAGGCAGGGCGTCCCTGCGGGATGTGGGTGATTCACTTGTCTGTCCGGAGACGAACTCCATATGCCGCCCTCATCATATCATAAGCGCGTTTTTCCATGCAACACGCGCACAACAACGGATTCATGGATTTCAACCGACAGCATTGACATCCTGCCACGGTTCCCGCATAATGAAATCGGATTCCGGCATGAGACCGGAGGAATTTTGGTATGAACAGAACCCCACGCAACTGGCGGAACAGCGGAAACAACCGCAGCGGAGCGTGGGTGGGAAAAAGCCGGCCGCCTGGGCATGCAACCCTTTTCAGGGTAGTATTGCGCCGGGTTTTTTGTTGCCCTGCGGCGGGGAAAGAGGATGATGCATGGAAACCGGAATGGCCTGGGAAAGTTTTGCCGGCGGACGATGGCAGTCTGAAACCGATGTCCGTGACTTCATCGTGAAGAACCTGACACCCCATGACGGAGATGAAACCTTCCTGGCCCCTGTCACGGACCGGACCGCGCAATTGTGGGCGCAATGCGCCGTCCTGCTGGACAGGGAACTTGCGGGAGGCGGTGTCCTCGACATCGACACGGAAACCATTTCCGGCATCAACAGCCATCCGGCCGGATACATCGACAAGTCTCTCGAAACAGTCGTCGGACTTCAGACGGATGCTCCCTTGAAACGGGCCGTCAATCCGTTCGGCGGCATTCGCCTCGCGGTGCAGGCCGCCCATGCCTACGGCAAGGAAATTCCGGCTGAAATCACCGACTTGTTCACCCGGCTGCGCAGAACGCACAATGACGGGGTTTTCAGCGCCTACACGCAGGATATGAAGCGTGCCAGAAAAAGCGGGGTCATCACCGGCCTGCCCGACGCATACGGACGCGGCCGCATTATCGGCGACTACCGCCGGGTTGCCCTGTACGGCACGGAGAAACTCATTGCGGCAAAACAGACGGACCTGGATGTGATGCTGGACCGGGACATGGACGACGAGACCATCCGCCTGCGGGAGGAAGTTTCCGACCAGATTCAGGCGCTGCACGATCTGGAGGAACTCGGGAAAACCTATGGATTCAACCTGAAGAAACCCGCAGCAGACGCGGCTGAAGCAGTCCAGTGGATTTATCTGTCTTTCCTCGGTTCCGTACAGGAGACAAACGGGGCCGCCAACTCCATCGGACGCATCTCGACCTTTCTGGACATCTATCTGGAACGGGATCTGAAATCAGGCCGGCTTTCCGAGACGGAAGCCCAGGAACTGATCGACCAGCTGATCATCAAACTGCGGCTGATCCGTCATCTGCGGACACCGGACTACAATGACCTGTTTGCTGGCGACCCGCTCTGGATCACGGAATCCCTCGGCGGGATGGCGCAGGACGGCCGGCACATGGTCACGCGCACCACCTATCGGTTTCTGCATACGCTCGATCACCTCGGTCCCTCTGCAGAGCCGAACCTGACGGTACTCTGGTCCACCCGTCTTCCGGAAGCCTTCAAGCGGTACTGTGCAAAAGTGAGCATGGCAACCAGCACAATCCAGTATGAAAACGATGATGTGATGCGGCCGGACTACGGCGACGACTACGGCATCTCCTGCTGCGTCTCCGCCATGCGCATCGGCAAGGACATGCAGTTTTTCGGTGCACGCTGCAATCTGCCGAAACTGCTGCTGCTTGCCCTGAACGGCGGGCGCGACGAGTTGACGGGTGAGCAGATCGCGCCGGAAAGCGAGCCCTATGCGGATGAGTATCTCGATGCCGAAAAGGTCCTCAAGCGTTTTCTCGCCCTGCAGAAATGGATGGCGCGCCTGTATGTGAACACCATGAACACCATCCACCACATGCACGACAAGTACGCCTGCGAACGGCTGATGATGGCGCTGCACGACACGGATGTCCATCGTTTCATGGCCTTTGGCATCGCCGGACTTTCGGTCGTGGCGGATTCCTTCAGCGCCATGCGGCACACATACGTCCGATGTGTCCGGGATGGCGGCGGACTGATCACGGATTTTGAAATACTTGGCGAATTCCCGAAATTCGGCAACGACGATGATCGGGTGGATCTCCCCGCGGCCGAACTGGTCCGGGGATTCATCAGCGAACTGCGGAAATCGCCCGCGTATCGCAGCGCGGAACATACCCTGTCCATCCTCACCATCACATCGAACGTGGTGTACGGCAAAAAAACCGGTGCCACACCGGATGGACGAAAGAAGGGCGAACCCTTCGCCCCGGGCGCGAATCCGATGCATGGCCGTGACATGATGGGTGCCCTCGCCACATTGAACTCCCTGGCGAAACTGCCCTTCGCCTCCTGCAGGGATGGCATATCCCTGACACTTTCGCTGATGCCGAACGCGCTTGGCACGGAGGAACGATTCCGTCTGCGAAATTTCGGCGCCTTGCTGGACGGATATTTCCTGCAGGGTGGCCACCACGTGAACATCAACGTACTGGACCGTGCCACCCTGCAGGACGCGATGGCGCATCCGGAGAAACATCCGCAGCTCACCATCCGTGTATCCGGATACGCGGTTCTCTTCAACCGGCTTACATCCGCGCAGCAGCAGGAGGTCATTTCCCGAACCTTCCATGCAGCCATGTGAAAGAATCGCAGCGGCAGGACGTCCTTCCGGTCCTTCACAGGGAAGACTCTTCACAGGGAAGACTCTTCACAGGGACCAGAGGCGCGCCGCAGGGAAACAGGAGGCGGATGGATGACAGGCAGAATTCATTCCCTGGAAAGCTTCGGCACAGCCGACGGTCCGGGCATCCGGTTTGTCGTGTTTCTGCAGGGGTGCCGCTGGCGTTGCCGGTATTGCCACAATCCCGACACCTGGGCGCTTCAAGGCGGGAAGGAAATGGAGGTCGACGCGCTCTTCGGCACCCTTCTCCGGTACCGTTCCTGGTTTGATGCCTCCGGCGGCGGCGTCACGGTTTCCGGCGGAGAACCGCTGCTGCAGGCCGCGTTCGTCACGGAGCTCTTCGGCAGGCTGAAGCATGCAGGCATCCATACCGCGCTGGATACAAACGGGGATTGGCCGGAAGAGTCCGACGGCGGAAGGAAGCTGGAGGCGCTTCTTTCCGTCACGGACCTCGTTCTGCTGGACATCAAGCACCCGGATTCGGAGGCCCATCTCGCCCTGACCGGTGCGGAAGCCGCATCCACGCTCCATTTTCTTGATTGCCTCAGGCAACGTTCCCTTCCGACCTGGCTGCGTTATGTCGTGGTGCCCGGCCTCACGGACTCTCCTCCGGCCATTGCATCCATCCGGCGCCTGAAGGATACCCACCCGAACGTCACCGGGATCCAATGGCTTCCATACCACCGGATGGGCATCTTCAAATGGCATGAGGCAGGCATTCCCTATACCCTGGAAGAGGTTCCGGCCGCCGATGCCGCCTTCATGGACCGGCTTCGGGACAATTCCGCGGAGGATTCCCGCTGATCCGTCCCCGTTGCATGTTGTCTCCCCCCTTCACATCCAGTATAATGATTTTGCCGCAAGGCATGGTTCCCGCATGAAAAGTCGGGAATCGTCCGAAAACAGGGGGACAGAAGATGCTGCCAGCGAAAACCGGTCTGTATGATGTCCGTTCCATCACGGATCTGCGGGATCTGGTTCACCAGAGTGCCGAGATCTATGGGGACGCGGATGCGTTCCTCGTCAGGAACCCCCAGACGGGTACCCTCCGTAATATTTCCTTCCGACACTTCCGTCATGACATCCAGTCGCTGGGGGCTGCCATGCGCCACCTTGGCCTGGCGGACGCCCGCGTGGCCATCATCGCGGAAAACCGGTACGAATGGTGCGTTTCCTATCTGGGCATCGTCTGCGGCACCGGCACGGTGGTCCCGCTGGACAAGGAACTGCCCGAGCACGAACTGGTCACCCTGCTGCAGCGCTCCGGTGCCGCCGCGGTCCTGTGCTCCGGCGAATATGCCGCATGCATCGCAGCACGCCGCACCGAACTGCCTGCGCTGCGCCATATCGTGGACATGGACACGGAAACGGCTTCCGACGGTCTGCTTTCCTTCCGGGAAATGCTGAAGGCGGGGAGCGCCCTGTCCGACGCGGATGCCGGGGAAGCATGGCAGCGCATTCCCGGTCCGGATGGCGGAGAATCATGGCGTCACCCCCTCGACCCGGATGTGATGAACATGCTCATCTTCACCTCCGGCACGACGGACCAGTCGAAAGGGGTCATGCTGTCCCACCGGAACCTCAGTGCGGACATCATGGCCGTTGCGAAACTGATCTATGCAGACAACAACGACCTGATCCTCTCCATCCTGCCGTTGCATCACACGTACGAGTGCACGGCCGGTTTTCTCACGATGGTCTATCTCGGCGTCACCATCTGTTTCTGCGAAGGACTTCGTCATATCTCGAAAAACCTGCAGGAATACAAGCCGACCATGATGATGAGCGTCCCGCTCATCCTGGAAAACGTCTATACGAAAATCGTGAAGAAGGCAAAGAAGGACAAACGGTATTCCACGCTGCGGGCAGGACTTGCTGTCGCGGGGTTCTTCTACCGCATGGGATTTGACGTTCGCCGCAAGGTGTTCGCCGAAGTGCACGAATCTCTCGGCGGAAACATGCGGCTCATCATCGCCGGTGCCGCGGCCCTCAACCCGAAGGTGTCGAAGGGACTTCGATCGATGGGGCTCAACATCATGCAGGGTTATGGCCTCACGGAATGCTCCCCCATCGTGTCTGTCAACAGGCTGGACAATTACCGCGATGCCTCCGCCGGGTTCCCGCTTCCGGGCGTGGAAGTGACCATCGCGGACCCCGGTCCGGACGGCATCGGGGAAATTGTCGTGAAGGGGCCGATCGTCATGCTCGGATATTTTGAAAATCAGGAAGCCACGGATGCCGTCCTGAAGGATGGCGTCCTGAAAACGGGCGACAACGGCTACATCGACCGGAACGGTTTTCTTTTCATTTCCGGACGCCGCAAGAACGTCATCGTCACGAAAAACGGCAAGAACATCTTCCCGGAGGATGTGGAGCTTTACCTGAACAAAAGCATCTTCATCAAGGAATCCATCGTGTATGGCGTGGATGGCGGCGCGAACGAGGATACCATGGTCTGTGCGCGCATTGTGCCGAACATGGAGGTCATCGTGGAGCAGTTCGGACAGGTTCCGCTGCAGGACGACCTTTACAAGCTCATCAAGGGTGAGGTCCAGAAGGCGAACAAGAAACTGTCCACCTACAAGAAAATCAGGAATTTCGACATCCGCGAGGGTGAGTTCGAAAAAACCACGACAAAAAAAATCAAGCGTCATCTCGAGCTGTCCACCCTGATCAATCTGGAGGGCATGTCCAAATCGTTCGACGGCATGAGCAAGTCCTTCGGCGGGATGACTAAATCCATCGGCGACATGACCAAGTCCCTTGGAGACATGGCCAGGACGCTGAAGCGGAAATGAGCCGGACGGGGATTCCCAACCGGTTCAGACCGGGCAGGCCAGGTCGGCCGGTCCGGAAAGGCGCGGGGCGGTCAGGGAAAACGCCTTGCGATGTACGGCGGATGCCGTGCGGGAGTATGTTTTGTTAGTCAGTTATCATTCACACAGCCGTTTCTGCGATGGAAAGGGCGAACCGGAGGAGTATGTCCGGTCCGCGCTGAGCAAGGGGTTTTCCGCTTTCGGATTTTCCAGCCACGCACCGCTTCCGTTCGAGACAGATTGGAACATGAAGGCGGAGGCATTGCCTGAATACCTGCGCGTGACCCGGGAACTGAAGGAGCGCTATGCGGGCCGCATCGAGCTCCATACCGGTCTGGAGACGGATTTTTTCGCTGGCTGCACGGATTGGCGGACCATGCCGGGCATCACCTACACGCTGGGTGCCGTTCACTTTCTGCCTCATCCGGCAACCGGAGCGGCCATGCCGGTGGACGGGAACGCGAAAGAATTCAAGGAAACGCTGGAAGAAGGCTTTGATGGAGACATTCAGGCATTCGGGGAGGCTTATTACGGAAAAATCCGTGAAATGCTCCTTTCCATGCCGCCGAACATTCTCGCCCATCTGGACGTGTTCCGCAAGAACAATGCCGGGGACCGGTACTTTGACGAGGAGGACGAATGGTATCGGGAGGAAATCGCCAAAACCCTCGATGTGGTTTCGCTGACGGATGTCATCGTGGAAGTGAACACCGGCGGCATGTCCCGCGGGTATCTGAAGGATCCCTATCCATCGTGGTGGATTCTTTCCGGGATTTTCGAAGCAGGCATCCCCATCCAGCTCAATTCGGACGTCCATCATCCGGACGCGGTTGACTTCGGTTATGAAGCAGTCCGGTCCGGATTGCTGAAAATCGGCTTCACGAAACAACGTGTCCTTTACGGCGGCATCTGGCAGGACGTTCCTCTCTGAAAGGAATCAATCCATGAAGAAAACCCATCCCCTCTGGACAACCCTCCTCAGTCTGCGTGGTAACCAGCGCACCCTCGTCCTGCTGGAACCGATGTGGGGCATACCCTTCAACCTCTATGCACCATACGCCACCCTCTACATGTATGCGCTCGGGGTGGAGGATGCGCAGATCGGTCTGATCGCCTCGGTCGGCATGGTCTTTCAGATTTTCTTCTCCCTGCTCGGCGGCGTCGTGACGGACAAGCTCGGTCGGCGCCTGACCACCCTCATCTTCGATTCGCTCTCCTGGGTTGTGCCGAGTCTGATCCTCGCGTTTTCCCACAATTTCACCCATTTCCTCCTGGCTGCTATCTGCAACGCGGTCATCCGCATTCCGATGAATTCATGGACGGGACTCCTCGCGGAAGATGCGAGAAAAGAACAGATTGTCGGCATTTTCACGCTCATCTATATCTTCGCACTCGGCGCCGCCTTCTTCTCCCCGCTTTCCGGCCTGCTGGTGGCCCGCTTCGGACTCGTCCCCGTGATGCGGGGACTCTATCTGTTCATGGCAGCCTCTTTGCTTCTCAAATGCACTGCAGGCTACCTGTGGACAAAGGAAACCTCTGTCGGAAAGGTTCGAATGTCCGAAACAAAACACCTTTCCATCGTCAGCCTGCTCGGACAGTACGGCGGCGTCGCCGGGCACATCCTGAAGAGTCCGGCCACCCTCACCACCCTCGGCATCATGCTGGTGATGAGCATCATCGGTGTGGTGAACGGCACCTTCTGGACCCTGTACGCGGCCGAGTCGGTCGGCATACCCGAAGGAATGATCGCACTGTTTCCCTTCATCAAATCCATCGCCATGCTGGCCAGCTTCTTCCTCCTGATCCCGCGCGTCCGGACGGAACACTTCCGAAAGCCGCTCATGACGGGTTTCACGCTCTTTGCCGCCAGTCAGGCCATTCTGCTGACCGTCCCGCCGAAAGGCTTCCTGCTTCTCGCCGTCAGCATTGTGGTGGAAGCGCTCGCCGTATCCCTCATCAGCCCGCTGCTGGACTCGATGCAGATCACGATGGTCGATCCCGCGGAACGGTCCCGCATCATCTCCCTCGCCTTCGTTCTGGTCATCGCGCTCAGTTCGCCGTTCGGCTGGATTGCCGGTCTGCTTTCTTCCGTGAACCGCAGGCTGCCCTTCGTGCTGATCCTCGTGCTGCTGGCCATGGGATTCCTGCTGGTGCTGCGTGCAAAGGAGCCAGGTGCAAAGCAGTTGCCGGCTTCGGCACCTGAAGGTCCTGCGGACAATTGACGGCATGCGCGGTCCAATTCAGCGATACGGGAATCAATCGTACGACGCCACCTTGCGTTTCATGCTGGATCCGGCTAAAATGTGATTATTACACATATTAGCCGGAGGCTTCATCCATGTACATCAAACGGGATATGGAAAATGTCATTTCGCGACTGTCCGGTGAATACCCGGCCATCCTTGTCACGGGACCACGCCAGACCGGAAAAACGACCATGCTGAAGGAATTGATGAAAAATACCGAACGGGTATATGTCACACTGGATGACCTGAACACAAGAATGCTTGCCAGGAGCGACCCTGCGATGTTCTTCCAGCTCTATCGTCCTCCGGTCCTGATCGATGAGGTGCAGTATGCCCCGGAACTTTTCACCGCGATGAAAATCCTGATTGACCGTGACCATCGGCCCGGAGATTTCTGGCTGACGGGATCCCGGGTCTTCAGACTGATGGAAGGCGTTCAGGAATCACTGGCCGGCCGACTCGCAGTCCTTCCGATGTCTTCCCTGTCCCAGAACGAAATGTACAGAAAATCAGAATGTCCTGCTTTTTCTCCGGATATGTCCGATCTTGTCCGAAGACAGAAAGATACAAAAGCGGTCGATGCCCAGGAAATCTTCCGAAGGATTTTCAAAGGAGGCATGCCTGCGCTTGCGAGTGGCGCTTATTCCGATCTGAATGTTTTTTACAGCAGTTATCTCTCAACCTATGTCGAAAGAGACATCCGGCAATTATCAGGGAGCATTGACAGCCTTTCCTTCATGAAATTCATCACGGCAGCTGCGGCAAGAACTGCGCAGTTGGTGAATTATGCGGAACTTGCGCGAGATTGCGACATCGATCAGCTGACCGTGAAAAAATGGCTGAATATTCTGGAAACACTTGGAATCGTCTTTTTCCTGCAGCCATGGTCGAACAATGTGCTGAACAGGACCATCAAGACACCGAAGCTCTATTTCCACGATACCGGTCTGGTCGCCTGGCTCACCAGGTGGACGAGCAGCGATACGCTTGAAGCAGGTGCCATGAGTGGGGCATTGTTTGAAAATTATGTCGTGTCAGAAATAAGTAAAGGATGTCAAAATACAGGGTCAAGATTGGATTTGTTCTTTTACAGGGATCGTGACATGAAGGAAATTGATGTCATTTTGGAACATGATGGAAAAATATGGCCAATGGAAATCAAAAAAACAACCTCTCCAAAGAGAACCTCCATCGAAGCCTTTCGTGTTCTTGAAAAAAGCGGCATCCCAAGAGGAACTGGCGTGGTTCTGTGCTGCGCGGCTGAATTATCCGCATTTGACAGCCTGAACCTGATTGTTCCAGTTCATCTTCTGTAAGCGCCGGAAAGGCGCCGGAAAGGTGCCGGAAAAAGGGCTGTCTCTCAATCATCATCATGATTCCGAGACAGCCCCTTTTCATGAACTTTTGGTTGAAAGCCGTATTCACGCTTTCAAGTATTCGGATTTCACATGTTCCTCATTCCAGCTTCGCGCCCAATTGCGGCTCAAATTTTCTCTCTTGCCGTATAGTGCGTGTGAAGCAGCTCGTGAGCCTTCTCGCCATAAAACTCGCCAAGGAACTCCTTGTAGAGCTTCATCACCTGGAGATTCTCATGGCTCTTGCGCTTCGGCTTGCCGGCATCCTCCCGGTAGATGGCCGCCGTGCGCTTCTTGATGATCTCCGCATCCCCATGGTGATAAGGCTGACCGCCGCCGCCGACGCAGCCGCCGGGGCAGGCCATGATTTCAATGGCATGGTAATTCACTTCTCCGCGCCGAATGGCTTCCAACAGCTTGCGGGCATTTCCAAGCCCATGGGCTACGCCGATTTTCACGTCCAGGTCGCCAATCTTCACCGTGGCTTCCCGAATGCCTTCCAATCCACGCAGCGCATGGAACTCCACCTGTTCGAGCGTTTCCCCCGTCAGCCACTCGTAGGCCGTCCGGAGCGCCGCTTCGATGACACCGCCCGTCGCGCCGAATATGACCGAGGCACCGGTGGATTCCCCCAACGGATTGTCGAACTCACCCTCCTCAAGGTCCGCGAAGTTGAAGCCCGATTCCCGGATCATCATGCCGAGTTCCCGGGTTGTCAGGACATAATCGACGTTCGAGAACCCCTCTCCGGTCAGCTCGGGCCGGGCGGATTCGTATTTCTTCGCCAGACACGGCATCACGGACACCACGACCATCTTCTTCGGATCGATGTTGAATTTCTCCGCATAATAGGTCTTGGCAATCGCGCCGAACATTTCATGCGGGGACTTGCAGGTGGAAGGAATGTCGAGCAGGTCCTGGAACTGGTGCTCGAAGAACTTGACCCAGGCCGGGCAGCAGCTGGTGAGAATGGGGAGACGGCCGCCGTGCTGCAGGCGGTGGATGAATTCCGACGCCTCTTCGATGATGGTGAGATCGGCGCCGAAATCGGTGTCGAACACCCGGTCGAATCCCATCATGCGCAAGGCGGAAGCCATTTTGCCGGTGACAATGGTGCCCGGCTCCATGTCGAACTCCTCCCCCAATGCCACGCGGACAGCGGGAGCCGTCTGCACGACGACGAACTTGTCGGGATCGTTGATGGCCTCCCATACCTGACGCAGACTGCTGATTTCCGTGAGTGCGGCCGTGGGACACACGGCGACGCACTGGCCGCAGAACGTGCACATCGTCTCGCTCATGGGCATGCCGAAGGCTGGGGAAACGACGGTTTCAAAACCGCGATCCACCGCCGACAGGATGCCGACCGTCTGCACTTCGTTGCACATGGTCTCGCACCGTCTGCACAGGATGCACTTGTCCAGGTTCCGGTGGATGGATTTGCTGGATATGTCCTCCCTGTAAGTGGACATGGCTCCTTTGTATTTCAGGTTTCCGCGTACGCCAAGGTCTGCCGCGAGCTTCTGCAGATCGCAGCTTCTGTTTTTCTCGCAGATCAGACAATCCGCCGGATGGTCGGAGAGCAGCAGCTCCACCGAGGTGCGCCGCGCCTTGACGGCACGGGGCGTGTTCGTGTGGATGGTCATGCCGTCCGTCACCTTTGTGGCGCAGGATGGGGCGAGATTCCTCCGCCCTTCCACTTCCACCATGCAGACCCGGCAGGAAGCGACATGGTTGACGGCCTTCAGATCGCCCAGGTCCATGTGGCAGAGGGTGGGGATGTTCACTTTCGCCTCCCGGGCGGCCTCCAGAATGGTATAGTGCTCCGGGACGGTATATTCCGTGTTGTTGATGCGTATCGTCACCAATCTCATGGCAATCCCTCCTACTTCCTGACTATGGCGCCGAATTTGCAGGCTTTCTGGCAGGCGCCGCATTTGATGCACTTGGTCTGGTCGATTTCGTGCACCTTCTTTACTTCGCCGGAAATGCAGGAGACCGGGCAGACCCGCCTGCAGGCGGTGCAGCCGATGCAGTTGTCCGGGAGGACATAGTAGGACAGAAGGGCGGTGCAGACACCGGCGGGACATCTCTTGTCCACCACGTGCGCCACGTATTCGTCCCAGAAATACTTCATGGTGGAAAGGACAGGATTCGGGGAAGTCTGTCCAAGCCCGCAGAGGGCGGTATCCTTGATGATGCCGCCGAGTTCCTTCAGGTTGTCCAGATCCTTCATGGTTCCCTTGCCCTCGGTGATGCGGGTGAGGATTTCATGCAGGCGCTTGTTTCCGACGCGGCACGGCGTGCATTTGCCGCACGATTCGTCGCAGGTGAACTCCAGGTAGAATTTCGCGACATTGACCATGCAGTCGTCCTCGTCCAGGACGATCATGCCGCCGGAGCCCATCATCGAACCGATGCGGGTCAGGTTCTCGTAGTCGATCGGCGTGTCGAGGTGTTCAGCCGGAATGCAGCCCCCGGAAGGTCCGCCAGTCTGGACGGATTTGAACTTCTTCCCGTCCTTGATGCCGCCGCCGATGTCGAAGATGATCTCGCGCAGCTTGATGCCCATCGGCACTTCCACAAGGCCCACATTGTTGACCTTGCCGGCCAATGCGAACACTTTCGTGCCCTTGCTCTTCTCGGAACCGATGGAAGAAAACCATTCGGGTCCGTTGAGGATGATGGGTGGAACATTGGCGAAGGTCTCGACGTTGTTGACACAGGTCGGTTTCTCCCAAAGACCGCTTTCCGCCGGGAATGGCGGTTTGTTCGTGGGTTCGCCGCGTTCGCCCTCGATGGAATGGATCAGCGCGGTTTCCTCGCCGCAGACAAAGGCGCCGGCACCATACTTGATCTCGATGTCGAACGAGAACCCCGTGCCGAGGATGTTCTCGCCGAGAAGCCCGGCCTGCCTCGCCTGGCCGATGGCGATGACCAGACGGTGGATCGCAAGCGGATATTCGGCCCGGATGTAGATATACCCGCAATCGGCGCCAGTCGCGTAACCGGCAATGGCCATCGCTTCCAGCACACTGTGCGGGTCGCCTTCGAGTATGGACCGATCCATGAACGCACCCGGATCTCCCTCGTCCGCGTTGCAGATGATGTACTTTTTATCGGACTTGTTCCTGGCAGCGGCCTCCCATTTCAATCCGGTGGGGAACCCGCCGCCGCCGCGTCCGCGCAGCCCGCTTTTTTTCATCAGCACGAGCAGGGCGTCCGGCGTCATTTCCGTCAGAACCTTTCCGAGCGCCTGGTATCCATCCACCGAAATGTACTCGTTGATATCTTCCGGATCGATGAAGCCGCAGTTTCGCAGGGCAATCCGAAGCTGCTTCTTGTAGAAGGGCATCTCCCGGTGCTCGGCAATTCTTTCCTTCATGCCGGGCTCGACATACAGGAGACGGTTGACCGGACGTCCTTTCAGAACATGTTCGCTGACAATCTCCTCGGCATCGGCCGGCTTGACTTCGACATAAAAGATATTGTCCGGCAGGACCTTGACGATGGGACCTTTCTCGCAGAAGCCGAAGCATCCGGTCGTGACCACCTGGACCTCTTTCCCCATGCCGGCCATCAGGACCTGTGCCTGCAGATTGTCCGCCAGCTGCCTGCTGTCGGAAGCCTGGCAGCCGGTGCCGCCGCAGACCAGGAGATGCATCCTGTATGTGCTCATTTTATCTCCTCCCTACTCAAACGGTCTCGAACGGACGTCCGATGATCAGATTCTGAACCAGCTCCCCGTTGCGGACATGTCGCCTGACGATTTCGCGGCCGGCCTCCGCCGTGACGTTTCCGTACAGAATGGGTTCCAGACCGGGAAAACGCACTTCGACCGTGGGTTCGGAGTGACAGGCCCCCATGCAGCCTGACTGCACAAAAGTGACATTGCCGAGTTCCAGCATCCGGGCCTCATCCACCATGGCCGTGAACACCGGACGGGCGCCGGCAGCGATGCCGCATGTGGCCATGCCGACCACGACGCGGATATTGGAATCGATCTCGCCCGAAGCCCGAATGTTGATGTCGGTCTTGAGCTTGTCCCGCAGGGATTTGAGTTCGTCCAGAGACTTGATGCCCATGCCTCACACCTCCATGAATTCTTTGATGATGCTGCTGATTTCACCGGGTTTCACCCGTCCGTAGACTTTTCCGTCGACCATGACGACCGGTGCGAGTCCGCAGGCGCCCACACATCGGAGCGCATCGATGGAGAACAGACCATCCGGTGTGGTCTGGCCGGCTTTGATGCCGAGGTCCGCCTCCAGTTCCTTCAGGATGATCTCGGCACCGCGGACGAAGCAGGCCGTGCCCATGCAGACGTTGATGACATGGTCCCCGCGTGGTTCCTCTGCGAAAAACGAATAAAAGGAAACGACCCCATACACATTGGCGGCAGGCAGATCGAGCAGCCTGGCCACATGCAGCTGGACTTCCTCGGGCAGGTACCCGAAAATCTCCTGTGCCTTGTGCAGCACGGCGATCAGCGCACCTTTCCGTTCCGGCAAGGATGCCACATAGGCGTCCAGTTCCCTGAACTTCTCTTCGGTCAATGCATTCTTACACATCGATCACATCTGCCTTTCTTCGTGAATTTTATAACAATCGAAGGTTCGATTTGTTATCCGGGAATGGGGCTTTCGTACGAAGGCAGGAACAAACCCACAGCAATCGTACCACAATGTCACGGTCTTTATTCAAAATGATTCCTGTTTTCGCAGGAGATGCCTGATTCTTGTGTAAAAACTCGTTTCAACGAGTTTTTATGCTGGATTCCTTTGGAATTCACACATCAGCGGTTTGTCGCTCCCCCGAGGTCGCGCAGCACGGCTTTCATGCCATCCGTCGTTTCCACCGTGCCGTCCGGAAAAATCCAGAGGGCATCGATGCCGTCTTTTTTTGCGGCGGCCAGGCTTTCCCCATACGGGAGAAGGAAGAGCGTGGTGGAGAAAAAATCCGCGAGACCCGGGTCGGGCGTCATCACCGTGACGGACCTGTAATGGACCGCAGGCATCAGGGTCGCGGGATCGATGAGGTGGTGATAGGGTTTGCCGTCCACGACATAGGTGCGCTGATAATCTCCGCTCGTGACCACTGACAGGTCATTCACATAGGCCACATCGAGTGGACTGTCATCGGGATTCAGGGGATTTCCGTCCGGGTTCTGGATGCCGACGCCCCATTTTTTCCGGATGCCGTCCTGAGGCGCGCCTACGGTGACAATGTTGCCGCCTCCGCTGATCACGAAGGAGCTGTATCCGGCCGATTTCAGTTCATCCATGACAACCCGGCAGGCATATCCCTTTGCGACGGCGCCCACATCGAGCGACATGCCTTTCCTGGCGAGGAATACGGTCCCTGCGGTCCTGTCCACCCTGACATCCCGGATGTCGCACAGCCGGGATGCCTCCAGCAGCGCCGTCCTGTCCGGCAATGCAGCCGTCGCGGGATCATCGGTGCCGTTCGTGCGGGCGTCGTGCCATAACGAAAGAACAGGTCCAAGGGCGATATTGCAGACTCCGTCCGTCCTGTCGTGCCAGTCGATGCAGAACGTGATGAAATCCAGCAGATCCGCTCCCGCCTTGACGGGTGCGGCGCCTGCCTGATCATTGAGTGTCTTGACATTCACAATACCGTCATAATCATGATAAATGTCAAATATCCTGTGGAGTTCCTCGAACCGCGCCTGCCCCTTTTTGGCCATCTTTTCAAAGGAGGCCTGGTCTTTGGCATAGCCCATGAACTGGATCAGGGTATCAAAGGAACCTAGAAACTCATAGGAGTACTTGGTCAGGGCCGGTTGAGCCGGACTGCAGCCGACGAGTGCGGAAAACACCGCAAAAACCAGAAGGAATGCGAGGATCCGGGTCATGCCATGTCTCCTGTTGAGAGTGTGCCTCATGATGCAGCCCTTCCGGCAATGCGACCCCTGCCGCGGAGACCGCGGCAGGGGTCTTGCGCCCTACTTCGCACTCGCCATGGCCTTCAGCACCACTTCCTGGTAGTCTGCGATGCCGATGGTGACCTTTGTCATCAGGTCGGCTTCGTCGGCAATCTTCTTGCCTTCGACTTCCTTGACCTTCATGTTCGTGATCTGATCCGCTGTTTTGCCGACCAGCCACTGTTCGAGACCGGCAATCTGCTCATTCCATTCCATGCCGATCTTGGAGGCTTTCTTCATGCCGTATTTTTCACCGAGTTCCGTTTTCGAGGGCACCTTGACAGCCTTGTCCGATGTCACCTTGCCATCCTTGTCGAAGTTGATCTTCGCCTGGACGGATTCGATGTCGACGGTGACGAGTTTGCCGGCGGAATCAACCGTGACGGACGCGATGATGGTGTCTGCCTGCGCAGTGCCATCTTTTTCAGCTGTCAGATCCTTGGAACTGCCGATGGATGTGATTGTCGCCAGACCGGTCTTTGTGGTGGACGATCCGCACGCCGTGAAAGTAAAGAGTACCGCGATTGCCAGGACCAGAGCAAATGTTTTCTTCATGTTTCTTCTCCTCCATTTTTATGTGTTGTATTGTATCTGCAAGGTTTCGTTGCCGGATGTCAGCCATTCCGTCAACTCTTCCAAAGCATTTCTGGTTGTCTGCTGCGGCAGCTCGGTCAGCAGTCTCCGGCATTTGTCGGCGTATCGCCCGAGCATCCGTCCTGCATCCCTTGTCCCGCCGGCATCCCGCACGGCATCAAGGAATTCGTCCATGTCGCCTTTGCCAAGGAAGCATGCCTGGAGTTTCGCCTCCATGCCTGCCGCCTGTTTCAAGGCCAGCAGGACGGGCAATGTGGCGATTCCATCACGCAGATCTCTTGCCACAGGTTTTCCCGCCGTTTTTTCTTCCGTATCCATATCCAGCAGGTCATCCCGAATCTGGAAGGCCATGCCGAACTTGAAGCCGAAACGGGTCAGCCGCTTCACATCCGGTTCGGCCAAACAGCCCGCCTTGCCGCCGATGGCACAGGACGCTGAAAACAGGAGCCCCGTCTTTCTGGCGATTCGGCGGAGGTATTGGGGCACGGAAGTGATTTCAAAACGACCGAGATACTGGGCCATTTCCCCTTCGCACATGGAAAGGACCGCTTTCGCGACAAACTCGGTGCGTTCCGGTTCAAGACCGGATTCCGCCATCAGCAGAAGGCTCTTGGCGAACAGGTAATCACCTGTGTAGACGGCCATGTTGACACCGTGCCGCTCGGATACCGTCGGGATCCCCCGCCTTGTCGCCGCGCCATCGACAATGTCATCATGCGCGAGTGTGGCGGCATGGAGGGTCTCCACGGCCAATGCGGCCGGGAAAACGCGTGCCCGGTCATACTCTCCGCTTCGCGCGGCCAGGATGGTCATCGCGGGACGGAGGCGCTTTCCTCCGGAAAGCAGCAGCCGCGCGGATATTTCTTTGTATGCGTTCCCCTTGGCGGCGAAGCGGTCCGCGGCAAAAGTCTCAAACGCTGCCATTTCCTCGCGGAGCCAAGGTTGGTTTTCCCACATAGCCGGTCCCCTTTCAGCGATCGAGTCCGTGACGGAAAAAGAGTCTCAGTTTCCGGTTCTTCCAGAAACTGTCCCAGACATTGGTCACCCAGGGGATGAGCCAGTAATCCAGACCGAAGGCACGTCCCGCGCCACCCATCATGACGACGGAAGCGAACAGCATCCACCAGGATTCCTCGTAAATGCCATTGGAGGTCAGGAACATCATCATCAGACCCAGCGACAGAATCGAAGCCAGGAAAGTGAAGGCCCCGCCAAGGAACATCAGGCCGAGGAGAATCTCAAAAACAACCACCAGGACCTGGAAGAACATGGCCAATCCATCACTGCCCAGCACCACATTCTGGATGAACCAGGGCATCAGGTTGAAATCACCGAAATGAAAGACTTCAACTTTTGCGAACATGGCTTCGGATATCGCAACCCCTTCCACAAGGCGCGTATGGGTACCGAGCAGGAAGTTGACGAGGCCTGTCTTGAAGTTGACGATTTCATCCGTACGGAGCACATAGGCACCGGAGGCGGTGGCTCCGCTGGAGGCATCGGCGGCATAGCCCATGAAGCCAGCCAGTTTGGGACTGGAAAGCCAGCCCCCGGCCACCTTCGTCAGGCCTTCA
Organism: Clostridia bacterium; assembly: GCA_020047785.1. Classification (GTDB taxonomy): domain Bacteria; phylum Bacillota; class Clostridia; order DSM-8532; family DSM-8532; genus JAEWSN01. The sequence goes on along the minus strand of JAIFNI010000034.1, from coordinate 17,513 downwards.
ACCAGCCACATCACGCCAAGGAACAAGCGGAGCGGGACCTGCCACCAGGCCTGCGTGCGGGTGGACCAGTGCTGCTCCAGCAAGGTCCGGTGCTGACGGACATCCGTCCACTCATGCCGGAGGTAATTGTACATGCCGCGGAATCCGGTGATTTCTCAGAGATAATGCATGTTCACGAGATACTTCATCAAAATGGAAAGCCAGACTGGCAGACTCTTCCCCATGATGTCCGACACGGCGAACCAGCGTCCGATGCAGACCATGATGCCGTGCATCGCAACAGTCACAGGCGTCCGCGGTTTTCCGGAAAGTTCGGCCAGGATGTTCCTGGCCACGCCCTTGCCGGTCTGGACGGCGTTCTCGACCATGGCGGGATACGGTTTCCCCTTGTCATCCAGCAGGGCGCCGATGTCTCCGACCGCATAGACCCCCTTGATGCCGGTTTCTCCGAATTCGTCCACCTTGAGCCGCTTCTGGCCGCCGACCGCTTCCAGCGGCAGACCGTCGACAATCAGATTCGACCGGACACCGGCCGCCCAGATGAAGGTCTTTGTATCGAGAACGCCGGTTCCCGTCACGACGCCTTCGGCTGTCGCTTCCTTGATGGAGGTGTTCAACAGAATTTCGACACCCAGTTTGTGCTCGAGGTACTTCTGCGATTTCCCGATGTTCGCTTTCGACAGATTGCTCATGATGGTGGGCAGCAGGTCAACGAGCAGGAGACGCACATCCGGACGCGGAATATCATGCTGCCTGCAGAGATGACGCGTCCAGAGCGCAAGCTCGCCCATCATTTCGACACCCGTGAAGCCGGCTCCGCCCACGACAAACGTAAGCAGACGCTTTCTGGCAACCGGGTCCTTTTCCTGGGAGGCAAGCAGGAAGCAGCGCTCGATGTGCCCGCGAAGCACGACCGCATCATCATGGGACCACAAGGTCATGGCGTGTTCCTTCAGACCGGGGATGCCGTAATAGTTCGGTGCGCCGCCCATGGCCAATACGAGAACGTCATACGGGATCGTTCCCTGGTCATGCGTCAGTTTTTTCCCTTCGAAATCGAATGCGCCGATATTCGCCGTCACCGTTTTCACAGCGGTATAACGGAAAATTTCGCGCAACGGAACTTTGACCGCTTCTTCCGACACACGGTTTCCTGCGACTTCATGCAATTCGGTCAGCAGCGTATGATATGGATTTCTGTCCACGAGGACGATTTCCACGTCAAGTTCCTTCTTGTGCCGATTCAGGGACAGCGCCGTTTCAACGCCTGCATATCCCGCTCCCACGATGACGATCCGTCTTGTCATGACATATCCTCCCGAAACTTCACTGTCCCGGCCGGATTCATTCTCCGGCCATTTCCACCTGCATGCCGCGCAGGACATGTTGCGCAACCATTATCAACTGACTGTCATCCGGGCGATACCAGGCGGGTATGTCCCATTGCCCTGAAGAAAGGGTCCGCCACAAGAGCCGTGAGGGTGCCCATCAGGATCGCCGCTGCAAGAAGCACCGGAAGATATCCAATCACAGCCATGCTTTTCAGGGTCAGCATGGCCATGCCGAGTTGTCCGATGTTGTGGCCGGCCGCACCCGCCACGCTGATGCCGATGAGGGAGAACCACTTCGGATGGCCCGCCTTGAACAGCATCATCACGGGCAATGCCAGGAACGCACCGCCGAGAGAGAACATCAGGGAGGACATGCCGCCGAACAGAAGAGCTGTCAGCAGGCACCGCAGCAGGCTGACCACGAAGGCATCCGTCCAGGAGGCGTAAAACAGAATGAAAAGCGTGATGATGTTCGCCAGCCCAAGCTTCACCCCGGGAATCGGAATCAGGGCTGTCACGGGAATCCATCGCTCCACGACAGAAAGAATCATGGCCATGGCAAGAAAAAGCGCGTTCAAAGCCAGGCGCTTGATCCGCCGATGCCTGACTGCGGCAAAATCACTGTCCGCACCACGCTTTCCCTTTTCAACTTCGCCGGCACCATCGGCATTATCGAAGTTTGACATCCACATCCCCCGTCACAGTCCCTTCGATCCGGATCAGCACGCGTGCAGGCAGACATGCGGCCGTCTGCCCCGGTTTCGACAACCAGCCCGTATCCACGCACACCTGATCCGGACAATCGGACTCCTCGAACCGGATGCGTCCGTTCTCGGCAAGAATCGTTCCCGAATGCCCGCCGCCATATTCGACCCGAATGGTCTTTTCCAGCCCGGTCAGGCGTATCCGGGACAATTCACGGCCTTCCTGCGTCACGACGGCTGTTGCCGTCCCGGTGCCGGAGCCTGTCAGAAAAACAGGCAGAAGCAGGATGACACTCAGCAGAAGTCCAACCAATATGAAATCACCAGGTCTCGGTTTCAGGTTCAAGGCAATCCTCCCGGCCGGTTGACCATCTGTTCCAATGATATCATAGAACAAAGAAGCATATACGTTGCCATAGCATCATAATAACACTTTATCGCTTATTATTTCACAAAGCATTCTGAATATTTCCGATTCACGATACAGGCATGGCACCCTCATGGTAAAATGCAGGATGGACGTTCGCCATGTGCGGGGTCACAGGACATGGCTTTCAGGAGGGTTCGACATGCGGGTCGTGCATATGATAGGCGGTGGAGACGAAGGCGGCGCAAAAAGCCATGTGCTTTCCCTGGTGAAGGCGCTCGGCGCGCATCTGGATGCATCCCTGGTCAGTTTCCGCACCGGCCCTTTTCATGATGATGCCGTCGCACTGGGCATCGATGCCTATGCAATCCAGACGAAGGGACTCTGGTCCGATGTCAGGAAAACATTGGAGATTGTCCGGAAAAAGCCATGTGATCTGCTGCACGCCCATGGTGCGAAGGGAAATCTGGTCGGACTGATCGTCCGGTCCGTCACCGGCATCCCGATGGTCACAACCGTCCACAGCGATTACCGGCTGGACTATCTGCACAGTCTGCTGAAACGGCTCACCTACGGCAGCATCAACACCCTGGCCCTCCGGCGAATCCGCCATCACGTCAGCGTATCCGAAAATTTTCGTGACATGCTCACCGCACGCGGATTCGACCCGCAGCACATCCATTCCGTCTACAACGGGATTCCCTTCGACAATGAAATCCCGGCATGCTCCCGCGCGAAGTTCTTCGCGGACTACCAGGTGCCGTTTCCCGTAGACTGCCTGCTGATAGGAATCCTGGCCAGACTGCATCCGGTGAAGGACCATGAGACATTCCTGCGGGCGGCGGCCAAAACAGCCGCTTCGCATCCGAACGCGCGGTTCCTGATCGGAGGACCCGGAGACCTGCTTCCCCAGCTCGAAAGGCTGGCGACCCATCTGGGCATCCGGGACAAGGTGCATTTCGCAGGCATGATTGCGGACCCGTACGATGCGTTCCAGAATCTGGACATCAATGTGCTGACTTCGCTCAGCGAAAGCTTTCCCTATGTCATCCTCGAAGGGGCCAGATTCGCCCGGCCCACGGTCAGTTCCCGTGTCGGCGGACTCGGAGACCTGTTCCGTCACGGGGAGAACGGCTTCCTGTTCGAACCGCGGGATGTGGATGCCCTGGCGGGATATCTGTGCACTTTGTGCGCCGACGGGGATCTCAGGCAATCGATGGGCCAATCCCTCTATGAGACGGCGAAAGCACGATTTTCCCTCGAGAGCATGTGCGCCACGCAGCTGGCCATTTACGAGCGGGTTCTGGCCGATGAGTCACGAACCCGCAGGGACGGCAAGCAGGTCGATGTGGCGCTGCTCGGATACTATGGATACAGGAACAGCGGGGATGAAGCCATTCTGAAGGCCCTGACGGATACGGTGCGCCATATCCGGCCGGACATCAGTTTCACGGTGCTGTCCAGGAATCCCGACGCGACCCGACGCGACATGAAGGTGGCATCGATCCACCGCTTCAACATATTCCGCGCGATATCGATCCTTCGCAGGACACGCCTCTTCGCAGCCGGAGGAGGCAGTCTGATCCAGGACAATACGAGCACGCGGTCCATCCTCTACTATCTCGGCATGCTGACACTCGCAAAATGCTGCGGCGCAAGAACCATGCTGCTGGCCAACGGACTTGGACCCATTTCCCGGCCTTCAAACCGGCGCTGGGCACATCGCGTGCTGGACAGGCTGGATGCCATCACCCTGCGTGACCCGGATTCCCTTACGGAAGCGGACTCGCTGGGAATCCGACATCCCGCCACGGAAGTGACGGCGGACCCGGCCATGCTCCTGATACCGGCTTCCGATGCGGAAACGGATGCACTCGGCCGAAAGGCGGGGTTATCAAGGGATGGCGCTTTCATTGGCTTTTCAATCCGGAAGTGGTCGGATTCTGAACGGACAGTTCCCGCCATCGCACGGCTGGCCGACCACTGCGTCACGAAGTTCGGTGCCACACCCGTATTCCTGCCCATGCAGACCCCGGAGGACGTGCAGATTTCCAGGCGCATCCTTGCGCACATGGAACAGAAAGCCCTGATTCTCCCGGAAGCCTGCCCGCCCGCGGAACTCATGTCCCTGGTGGGGCGGCTGGATCTGATGGTCGGCATGCGCCTGCATTCCCTCATCTACGCGGCCAACATGGGGGTTCCCATGGCGGGCCTCGTCTATGAACCGAAGGTGTCCTCCTTCCTCGAGGAGGTCGCCCAACCCGTACTTGGTGTAATCGGAGACGGTCAGACGGACCAATGGATGGAACACCTGGATGTCATCTGGGACCGGAGACTGAAACTGGCGGAACACCTCGGCACCAGACGGGAGCAGCTGCGGCGCGACGCGGCCCGGAACGTGGAAGTGGCCATCGCCCTCATCGACGGGTATCCGGAAAAACCGAGGCCATGATGCCGCCTGTGCGGAAGGTCCACAAAGAGCAGGTAATTCCTTTCCGACGACTTAGGTCTTTGCGCGGGATGCTTTGCCGAATCCCCAATACATCAGCAGCGCCGCAAGGAACCAGAAATAAATCACCATATAGGGCACTTCAAAGATATTCTCCATGAAATTGTGCACCACAACCCCGCAGATTCCGGAGAAGGCTCCGGCCGCCATCAGGCGGTCCCTTCCCGCTTCGGCCTGGTGAACGGCACGGAGCCCCCACACCAGCAGCATTCCGATGAGAAGGGCGAATGCCGCCATGCCCGGGATGCCCATTTCCACAAGCGTTTTCAGCCAATAGCTGTCCATGTAGAACGTGGTCGGAAACAGGTTTTTGTGGTTCATCGCCACAGCACCGCCGAAATGGCCCAGACCCACGCCGGTCCAGGGCTCTTCACGGAACATGGAGAAGCCCGTCGCATACCGGAGCATGCGGCCACCCTTCTGGCTGGAAGCGACATATTGCGGTGTGAACAGATATGCGATGCGGTTATAGACCTGCGGCAGCAGGAGGGAGGCAAACCCTCCGCCTGCGAGAAGCAGCAGCCAGGCCGGTTTCACCAGCAGACAGAACACGACCATGGCCAGCGCCAACCCGAGCCAGGCACCGCGGGACTGGGTCAGCAGCACGCATAGTCCCATCATGCCGACGATGCCTGTCAGGCAGATGCGGAGCCATGTCTTCACGCCCGGCATGATGAGTACGGCAAAGGCAAGCGGCAGCAGCAGCATCATGATGCTGCCCAGGATATTCGGACTCTCGACGATGGAAAACACACGCGGACCCGCCGATGCTTCGGCCTGATCCGTCCAGGAAGCCGGAGTCTGCACTTTCATCAGAAATTGCAGGAACCCGTGGGATGCCAGCGCAGCGCCCACAATCAGCAGCCCTGTGACCAGGGTTTCCGCGCGTTTGTCACTATTCAGCCAGCGGCTGGCCACAAAATAGAACAGGGTATACTGGATGACGACGCGGAATCCCTCTACCGCGACATCGGGAAATCGACCCACATTGAGCAGGAGGAAAAACGAAACGCCTGCAAGCAGGAAAAGTGGGGCATCCAACGGGGTCACACCCGGTCGCTCCTCCTGCCCGGACAGCCACTCGTACAGCAGCCAGACAAAGCAGGCGGCCAGAAACGCCTCATCCCACAAACCGAAGAGGGACACACCTGCAAAGACCTTGCGGCCCAGTTCATCCACGAACACATAAAATGCGCCGAACGGAATGACAAGCGCCAATAAGCGGGATGCCAGCTTTGAGCTGCCAACCCCCTGCACAAGGATGCTGCCGGACAAAAGACGTCTCCACATGGTGCGAAGCGGCCTCAGAAACCTCTGGAGCACAACGGACAAACGACCCGACAACGAGAATTCGCCTTGAAAGCGCCTCGAAACAAACCGGGCCAGATATAGACCGGTCCGGCTCATGCCGAAAATACGGGAAAAGGTCCGCACACCGGACAATATCCGGCTTCCGGAAAACATCCGAATCAGAAACCGGACAATCAGGCTTCCGGACCATACTTGATTCAATTCCATCCCCACGCTCCATCCGTTTTCGATCAGTTTGGGCCAACAGTCGGCAGGAAACCCTCTCGAGTGTCAGCAGGCAGCCCGAGTTTCGACAGGCAGCTCGCGTGTCGGCAGACAGTTCGAGGGTCAGCAGCCCGCCCGAATGCCGGCAAGCAGCCCTCTCGTGCTTGTTTCGATCATTGTTTGCGCATATCGATGACGATACCCTGATCATAAAAGGCATAGATCGTCTTGATGGCTATCTTGTTGCCGGTTGCCACCGTATATCGGCCGATTTTCACGCCAATGTCCCCGCTGGCATCCTGGACAAGCACATCCACATAAACATCCTTCAGTCTCGGATCCTCCGCGAGCACAAGCGTGCCGATCGCCGTCGGGACGTTGACCATCGCGGGCTCTTCCCTTACATCGGAAATGGTTGCATTGACATACCCGTCCGTGTCGTAATAAATCTTGTCGTCTTTCCTGAGTGCCTCGGCAAACCCGGGTTCCATGCCCGAGGCCTTGATCGTGACGATCCAATCAGTCGTATTCTGTGCCGCCTGTTCCTGCTGCCGGTTCGAAAGGAGTTTGTACCCGACCCCGGCCACGACGGCTAGAATCGCAAGCAGGACCAGCAGGTCGAACAGGTTGACCTTTCCGAACAGGCGACCCTTTTCATCCATCAGTTTCATCTTCGTTCCCCTTATCCTGCTCCGACAGCAGGCCTCTCACTTTGTTTCGCCCGACAGCAGGGCTGCCAGCTTTTCTGTCAGAACGCGCCGATCGTAGGCGGCAATCCTTTCCCGGACCGGTTCAAACACCGTCCGGCCTTCCCGCCAGGCATTGTACAGCTGCATGTAGCCGGCCATGATGCCTGTCAAGTCCCCGCAATCGCAGACGACCCCGGTTTTTGTGTCTCTCACCACGCCGGCGGCCGCTCCCCTTTCGGGCACGACGGCCAGGATCGGCCGTTCCGTGTGGATGTATTCAAAGACCTTTCCGGTGAAAAAAGCTTCCGCGCCGGGACCCCCGCCTTCCAGCAGCAGCAGGGCGTCCGAGCCGGACATGGCCTGCAGGCAAGCGCCGTGAGGCTGATAACCATCCAGCGCCAAATTGTCCGCGATGCCGTTCATGACCGCAAGCGCCCGGATGGCATCCGGTTTGTAGCTGCCGATGAACCGGATGCGAAAGGAAGCCCTGTCCAGTCTGCCCTCCGAGACAAGTCTGCCGATTGCTTCCAGAAACAAATCAGGTTTCCGCCGCCCGTACAAGGCGCCCGTATAGGTGAGGGTGAATCTGTCGTTTTTGGGTGCCGCCGTTTCCACGGCATCAAAATCATCCGGATCGAACCCGTTGGGGATCACATGCATGCGTCGAATCAGATCCAGATCCGGATTTGTCCGGACAAAATTCGCCTTCATGCCGGGGGAGTTGGTGACCAGGACATCCGCCTTTTCCAGCACAGCCCGTTCCATGGCCTTTTCCCGACGCATGCGGCCGGGTGGATGAGGATGATCAAGCAAATATGGATTGTTCGTCCACTCATCCCGAAAATCCGCCACCCAGCGGATATCCGGGAATTCCGCCCGCAATTTGAGCCCGATGAGGTGATCGGTGTACGGGTAGGAAGTCGTGTAGATCGCATCGATTCCACCCACAGCCGCGCGGTTGCGTGCGGTCTTTTCGGCACCCCGCATCCACAGGATTTCCCCATCCGGAACCAAAAGCTTCCAGGCGACGAACTTGCCGACCAGTGCCAATTTCCATGGCAACGCAGTCAAATCCCAGGCCCGTGTGCGCACAATGGAGACCGCTTCCGGCACCTCGGCCAGAAGGGTGTCGTCCCGCTGAACCATGCGGCCGTCGTCCCTTGTCAGCACTTCCGGCATCCAGCCGGCCGAGGGAAGGAATTTGACGAATTTCAGCGTCCGCTGCACCCCGGAGCCGCCAACAGGCGGAAACTGATAGGCAACCACCAGCACACGCTTCAAACGGAGCTCCTTCCGCTTCCGAGCAGATGATAGGAAAAGCCCTTGTCATCCGTCATCAGGGAAGACCAGAAATTCCGTGTGTCCAGAATGACGGGTGTTTTCATGACGGCGGCCAGCCGGGCGAAATCCGGTGCTCCGAATTCCTTGTGATTGACGGCCAGCAGAAGCAGATCCGCGCCTGCGGCGGATTCCACGAGTGTTCTTTGGTTCGAACCCTCGAAGTCGACATGCGGATCCGAAACAACGACTTCGACACCGGGCAGGGCACGCAACTCATGAACCAGCTCGATGGCGGGACTCTCGCGCATGTCGTCGACATCCGGCTTGTAGGTCACCCCGCAGACACAGACGCGTCCGCCGGATTCCGGCAGCAGGACGCGCACCTTGTCCCGCACAAAAGAAGGCATGCCGTCGTTCGTTCGGCGGGACAGGGCAATGATCTGCGCGAGATCCGGCTGCTTTTCCACAATGAACCAGGGGTCGACGGCAATGCAATGACCGCCGACGCCGGGACCCGGCTGGTGCAGGTGAACGCGAGGATGGCGGTTTGCCATGCCGATGACATCCCACGCATTGATGCCCATTTTTTCGCAGATTTTTGCCAGTTCGTTCGCCAGCGCGATGTTCACGTCACGATACGTGTTCTCCATCAGTTTCGTCATTTCCGCCGTAGTGGCGTCCGTCAGATAAATGTCCCCGGCTACGAAACACTTGTACAGGTCCCGGACCGCCGTGGCCGCAGCTTCGGTCAAGCCGCCGACAACCCGGTTGTTTTCCCGCATTTCAATGAGGATGCGTCCCGGCAGGACCCGTTCCGGACAATAAGCCACCATCAGGTCCGTCTTCGGATCCAGTCCGCTCCCGGTGAGGATCGGCGCCATCAGATCCCGCGTGGTGCCGGGTGGCGAGGTGGATTCCAGAATGACCATGTCTCCTTTTTTCAGGAGGGGAATCAAACTTTCCGTTGCAGCCTTCACGGCGCGCATGTCGGCACTGCGGTCCGGCAGAATGGGGGTGGGAACACAGACAATATAGACGTCGGCGGGTTCGACCCGACCGGAGGCACGCAGATTGCCGCTCTTCACAGCCTCCGCCACCGCCTCGTCGAGATGCGGCTCCTCGATGATGATCCTTCCCTGGTTGAGGGCTTCCACAGCCTTCTGGTTCAAGTCCATGCCGACCACCTGGTGGCCGTTTCTTGCAAACATGACGGCAGTGGGCAGACCTATGTAACCAATGCCTACGATACTGATTTTCATCAATATTATGGCGAGTATACCCCGACTTCTTAAGCAGGAGATGAATCGCCAACCTCCCTTTCAATTATTCATGCACTTGCTTCTCGTAATGGTTGCATGTGACAACCGGACAGGATCCCGGTATCGCTTATGTTCTCTCGTTGTTCAGTGTACCATCTCCCATCGGGTGGATCAACCGAAACACATATCACACAGGACGATCGGCAAGGGGTGTTCCGAAAGCAAAGAGATGTTGTATACTTTATCATATTACGCCGAAAGGAACCGACAAAATGAACGATCGAATCGACATTCACGGCGTGCGAATCTCAAATGTGACGATGGAGGAAACCGTCTCCCGCATTTTCGCCATGTTGGAGGAAGACCGGCTTCACACAGTGTTCACGCCGAATGCGGAAATCATCATGCAGGCAGTGCGGGATCCGAGTCTGGCCGCGCTGCTCAACAGCGCGGATCTCCTGCTTGCCGATGGCGCCGGGGTCGTGCTTGGTTCCAGGATTCTGGGAACCCCCGCAAGGGAAAAGGTTTCGGGCATCGATACGGCACGGGCTCTCATGCGGTGGAAAACGGTCCGTCCCACCCGATACTTCCTGTTCGGCGGAAAGCCCGGAGTGGCGGAACAGGCTGCCGTCCATTTGCTCTCGGACTATCCCGGGATTGTCATCGCCGGTTTCAGAAACGGGTACTTCACGCCGGAGGAGGTCCCCGCCATCGTGGAGGAAATCAACCGTTCGAACCCTGACATCCTGCTTGTCTGCCTAGGCGCACCGCGGCAGGAACGTTGGATTGAAGCGAATGCAGCCGGTCTGCAATGCCGGGTTGCCATGGGTTTGGGCGGCAGTCTGGATGTTTTTGCCGGAACCGTGAAACTGGCACCGGAATGGATGCGCAAGGCCGGACTGGAATGGCTTGCCCGACTGATCCGCGAACCCTTTCGATGGAAACGCATGCTCGATTTGCCACGTTTCGTTCTGTTGACCTTCCGGACGCGTCTGATGAAAAAACGGGTCTGACGGTTCAGAACCCGGCCGTCAACTTCATGCAGGTCCGATTCACAAGATGGTAGAGTTCCCCATTGACCGCGCTCACTTCCGATTTCCATCGTTCCCGCAGCGCGTCAGGCACCTTGACACCGTCCGTACCCGCTTCCAGCCATGTGAAGAGGCGCTCCGCAGCGGTACCGGCAAGGCCTGCATTTTCCTGCCCGGCCAGGACGAGGAGGATGGCCGATGCCTCTTCCGAGGTGACAGGTTCACTGCCTGGCATGAGGGAAATCCGATTGTCCAGTTCAAGGGTGAATCGGTCCGGTGCCAGGCGGAGCAACGCGTTTTTTGCCAATACCTTCAGCACTTCTGCGGTGCAACCCGCATCCAGCCGGAAATCATTGTTTTCCCCACCCAGCAGCAGTCCATGGACGACAAGATTCTTCACATCCTCATACATCCAGACGGATGCCAGCGGTGTCCCGTCCTGCTGGCGCAGCGGTTCGCCGGTTTCGGGCAACGGTTGTCCGGCCCGTTCCAGAAACGATACGAATTCGCGCTTGCGTGCCACAGACAGTTTCATCACATCCGCAGGAGAAATCCCCTCCAGCACGCAATAGGCGGCAGCCGAACCGGCACCTTCCCCGACAACGGCCCGCGCGGATACCGTCCCCGCGCTGGTCGAGGCCAGAGAAGAGAATCCCGCCTTTGAACCAAGCATCATGACATTGTCCCAGTCCTCGGGCACGAGGCATCCGATGGAAACGGCATAGACATCCGGGTTGCAGAGGATGGAAGGGTTGTCGCCCCTCACGAAGCGACCTGCCGTGGCCGGACCCGACAGGACGGCAACCTTGTCCGGCGCGTCCCGATTCTCGAGCAGATCGGCCACACCAAGCTGCGTCAACCCCCTGTAATGAATGGTTTCCGGCACGTGGAGCCTGGAGGCGGCCATATCCCATTCCATGTCTTCAAAAGGCATCAGTTCCGTCTTGAGATAGGCGGTGAGGTGCATCGCTTCCCGCATGCAGTTGCGATAGGCCTCCTCAATCGCATCCGGATTCCCCGCGTCCACGAAAGCCGCCCGGATACCCGTCACAAGCACATCATCCCCATCCTGCCGGATCAGGGCGGGAGATTCGAGTTTCATGTCATCCCGCAGACGGGGATAGGCAATCAGCACCTCGGAGAGTTCGGTGCTGAATTCACTCACCTTGGCGATGGTCTTGATGTCATCCCAGGAAATGCCGCGTACCCGGAAATTGAAGGAAAGCGGTTCATAAAAATCCGGTGCGCCGAGATCCGATGCACCCGGGATCCCGGGAATCTGCAATTTTTCCAGAAGAATCCCCTCTTCTGTCGCATCGAGAAAAACCCTGGCACCGATGTCCTTCAGTTCCCCGTCGCTGAACACGCGAATGGAGGATATCCTTCTGCCTTTCTGCCCGAAATCCGTCAGGGTGCTCTCGTACATCACATGCAGGTTCGATTCACGGACCATGACACGCAGTGCGTTCCGAAGATAGGTCTCCTCGGTGAAGGTGCTTTCCACACCCCCGTACAGTTCACGGAAAACCGGTCCGGTCAGGCTGACGGTCAGGCCATCGACCCGACCTTCCTCCGGCACCACGTGATTGATCAGGCATTCGGTCATATAGCTGGCAGGACCCGGCTCGGGGGTGATGAGGACGGTTTCCATGCCGGCACGCGCGGCTGCCACGGCTGCGGCAATGCCTTCCGGTTCGGCGCCGATGACCGCCACATCGTAGGTACCGAAAGGGCTGCCGCCGATTTCCGTGGAATCCTTTCCTCCCCGTTTCAGGATTGGGAAGACACCAAAGAGGAGGGTAAGCAGGACCAATCCGACAACTACCAGGTTTTGGAGCTGTTTTTTCCGGACCATCCCTTTCCCTCCTGTCATTTCACGGTATAGCCGCCACGCACCAGCAGATAGGCGGTCTGTGTCCTGAATTGGATGCCCCGTCCATCCGATCGGGAGGAAATGAGCAGATGCTGGTTCGTCACAGCCGCTCCGCCCTTCAGATCCGCGCCGGAAGTGACGTCCGCCAGACCGCCATATGTTCCCTGTACGGCATAAGCCTTGCCGCTTCGTACGATGACTTCCGCCCCGCCGCTGAGGCTGACGGTCTTCCCGGCCGGGACCTCCACCGCGACAAACCCGCTGTCCATGGCATTCATGCGCGCCTTGAGGCTGTCGATTCCCGTCAGGGCGTCTATGATGAAGTGCGTGAGTTCACCCACATCCGTCTGGAGCTGGGCAACCGCTTCAGAATCCGCCGGAGCTCCGGTTGTGCCCGAAGGTGCGGATGTACCGGTCTGTCCCGCAAGTGCGGCAATTCTCTGATCCACATAACTCTTGGTCACAAGCGGGTCCATCTCGCTGCCCGGCTGCGATCCAGCCGCGGACGCGAGCATGATGCCCATTCCCGCCACCATGCCGAGCATGGCCGCCATCCCTGTTCTGAATGCCTGTTTCATGGGCACTGACCTCGCTTTCAGTTTTTCCGGACCCCGCCGGCAGTTTCGGGTTCTCCGGAACCTTTCGTGTCCCCCGATAGTTTCGGGTTCTCCGGAACCTTTCGTGTCCCCCGGTTATTCCTGTTTGCAGGATTGTTCCCGCAGGGACCATCATATTGTCTGAACCACAGTTAGTCAAATGACAATTCGGTGGCATGCCGGAACACCGACCTTTTCAACCGATCAGGTAATTGTGAATGTGCACGATTTCCCCTGCGCGCTTGTAGACACGGGGAATCCGCTTGCCGATCAGGCAGATGATTTCATAGGGAATGGTTCCCGCGAGTGCTGCCAGCTCTTCCACACCAATATGCCGGTTCCCCTGCTCCCCGAAGAGAACCACCTCGTCGCCGGTTCTCACCTCTCCCGCATCGGTGATGTCCACCATGCACTGATCCATGCAGACTGTCCCTGTCACTGGCGCGAAACAGCCGTTCACAAGCACACTCGCCCGGTTGGTGAAGAGACGGGAATACCCGTCCGCGTACCCGATGGGGATGGTCGCGATCCGGGAAGTGCGGGAAGCCTGCCATTTTCGTCCGTAGCTGACCGTTGTGCCCGCGGCGATTTCCTTCACATGGATGACATGCGCCTTCAGCGACATGGCCGGCTTCAACAGAATGCCACCGGTCCGGATGTCCGGCTCCGGCAGAATCCCATACAGGATGATTCCGGGACGGACCATGTCGAGTGCCGTGCCGGGGTGGGCGAGAATGCCCGCACTGTTTGCCGCATGCCGGATCGGGATGAGGATGCCGATCCGGTTCAATTCCTGCAGGATGTTTTCGAACTGCTCGAACTGGCGTTCCGTAAAAGTCGGATCCGTTTCGTCCGCCGAGGCGAAATGGGTGAAGATGCCTTCGACAACAATGCCGGGCAGCCGGCTGATGGTCTCGACATCCTTGACGGCTGAATAACCGGGCAGAAACCCGACACGGGACATGCCGGTATCTATCTTCACATGGATGCGCGCCGGTTTTCCGGCAGCCTGCGCCGCAGCGGACAGGGCTTCAGCCAGACGATGGCTGAACACGGTCTGCGTGATGCCGTGCTCCAGCACCTCGCCGGCCCGCTTCGGATCGGTATGGCCGAGTACGAGAATGGGGACGTCAATCTCCATATGCCTCAGCTGGAGAGCCTCATCCAGCATGGACACCGCAAGTCGGGTCGCACCGGCATCCAGCATGGTCCGGACGGTTTCCATGACGCCGTGTCCATATCCGTCCGCCTTCACGACCGCCATGATTTCCGTGCGCTGGCCAACCAGGCGCCTGATCTCCCGGACATTTCCGGCAATCCGGTCCAGGTCGATTTCAGCCCAGGCCCGATTCACCAGTCTTCCCATATCCAGCATGAAGGTTCCTCCGATTCAGCACATTTTCCGCTCCAATTCGAGATAAGCCGCGCCAATGTTTTCGGCCAGGTCGGAAGCCAGCAGCGCCTGCCTTCCACAACCCCGGATGGCGACATCTCCGGCCAGTCCGTGCAGATAGACACCGCATACGGCGGCGGCAGGCAAATCCATCCCCTGCGCGGCAAGAGATGCGATCAGGCCGGCCAGCACATCACCCGAACCGGCCGTTGCCATGCCGCTGTTTCCCGTGGTGTTGATGAAAGCCCGGCCGTCCGGCACGGCCACGACCGTCCCCGGTCCTTTCAGCACAACGATCGCCTGCCACATTTCCGCACAGCGCAGGGCGGTTCCGAGCGGATCGGAAAGGACAACGGCCGTTGAAGTCCGAAGCATCCGCGCAAGTTCCCCTGCATGAGGGGTCAGAATCGTCCTGGCGGAAAGCCGGGTCCGGATGTCTCCGCCCGCGGCGAGAAGCCCCAATGCACCCGCATCCAGCACAACCGGCAGTTCACCGGCGTCCTGAAGCAGTCTGTCCAGCAGCAGGTCGGTCTCCCCGTTCACAGGCAAACCCGGCCCCACAAGCAAAGCATCACAGCCGGGCAGGTTCCGCCAGGCATCATCGGCCGCGGCCGCTGTCCATCCGCCGTCGGTCACGCTTTCCGGTCCGGCAACTGGAAGAATGACCGCTTCCGGCAGGCTGTTTGTGAGCATGGCAGACAGGGAGGCAGGAAGCAGGCAGCGGACAAGACCTGCACCGCCACGCAGCACAGCGGTCGCCGCGAGAATGGCCGCACCGGTCATGCCGATGGACCCCGCCACCGAAAGAACAGTGCCGACACTGCCCTTGTGGGCATGGTCCGGCCGCTTCGGAAGCGCATCCGATACCATGCGCGCGTCAACCGCTTCCAGCCTGTGTTCTGGAAAATCCATCAGACCGATGGGCATGCCGATGTCGGCCACATGGACATTTCCCGCGAAGGAAGCACCCGGCTGCAGATACAAGCCGGGCTTGCCGAGTGCGAAGGATACTGTCTCATCCGCCCTGACAGCTGCGCCGGGAACCTGCCCGGTCCGTCCGTCAACGCCGGAAGGCATGTCGATGGCCAGTACAGGTCCGGCAAAACGATTGACGGCTTCAATGGCTTCCTTTGCGAGTCCGGATGGCGCACGGGAAAGACCGGTTCCGAACAGGCCATCCACCACGAGGGCGCAATCCTTGAAAAGAGGATCCCAGCCGGATACGGGGACTGTTGTTTCGAGTTCGTTCAAGGGGACGCCCATTCTTGTCAGGATGTCCAGGTTGGTCGCCGCATCGCCCCGATATTGCGCCGCAGGCGCCAGCAGTCCGATGCGAATGGAACGGCCTGCGTTCAGCAGATGTCTGGCGGCGGCAAACGCATCCCCGCCGTTGTTGCCGGGACCAGCCAGAAGGAAGAGGATGCCGGGATGGTCTCCGACCATCGACAACGCCTGAAGCGCGACCTGACGGGCTGCATTCTCCATCAGCACGATGCCCGGAATCCCGAAGACCTCGGACGCGGCCTGATCCATCCGCTTCATGGTTTCGGGGTAGGCGATCCTCATGTGGCGCCTCCCTTCTGTCCGTCCGTTCCCGATTTTTCATCCGGACTTCCATCCTGTGCGGCCTTCAGCCGGAGGCTCAGGAGCAGTTGCTTTGAAAGCTGAATATCCTGGGAAAAGAATGTTTCCAGCGTCTGCACGTAATCCGTCCCATACAGTCTGGAGAACGGCTCCGACAAAGACTCCCAATCCAACGCGAGGGAATCGCGCTCCACTTTCTTGCGATCGAGTTCCTCCTCCAGGCTGCGAATTTCATCGGTCAGGACAGGCAATCGGCTCTGTGCCTGCCGCATGGTGGAAAACACATGGGCGGCGGTCGCCTTGAGCATGCCCACATTAGCCTGACGCAACGAGAGCTCCACGTTTTCCGTCTCCTCGAGGAGGGTGGACCAGCGCAGATTGAGTCGTTCGATTTCATCCCTGCTTTGCTTCAGGGAGGCCTTCGCAGCTTCATTCCCGTTTTCGAACGCTTCCTTTGTCATCAGCATGATGTGCTGCATGGCCCGTTTCTTGGCGGGCTCAAGCTGTTCCTGTTCCTGCCGGAGCGATGCCTGCCTGCGCAGAAGGTCGCTCATCTCCGTCTGGAGGCCTGTCAGGACAGGAGGAAGTGTTCTGCCGGAAAAAAGTGCGGTCCACCTTTCATCGATGGAAAGAAGGCTGATTCCGTTCTTCCGAAGAAAAGAGGGATCGATGTCCGGAACCTGAATTTCCGGTACTGTTGCCACAGGCGGGAGTTTGGGTGTCTTTTTCCCAAAAAGGGCCATACGCTCCTCCTATCGGGCAGACCATTGATGCTTCGCCCGGCTTTTCAGATAGCAGGCCAACTCGTGCGTGGTCGCATGGCGAAAGCGACCCCAGTCCCGCCACTCCTGCCGGATATGCAGCAGGTTCCCCGCGATCCTGTCCAGATCTGCAGGTCCCGCCTCCATCACGGCGGATACTTCCTCGTCCGTCGCGTCCTCCAGCAATTTTCCACGGACTTCCTTCAGATGAAACAGGAAGGAATAGAACGGAAACGACTGGCCACCATGGGTGAAACGGAAGCACAACACCCCGACAAACCGTTCGATGGAGACTTCCAGACCCAATTCTTCCTTTACTTCCCGATGGACAGCATCCAGTACATCTTCCCCATGGGATATCCCGCCGGTGGGAATCCGAAAGATTCCTTCCGGATACTCGGTACTTGTGACGGTGATGATGCGTCCGTCCTGCCGCTCGACAGCAAAGGCAACCTCCCCGAAGCGATCCCGGCGGACAAGGTCCCGTGCGCGCCGCCAGAAATGACCATTCTCATAGGGAATCGTCACCTTCTTCAGCCAGGCGTCCGGGTCAATGGCCTTCCGCATGCAATCCGCCATGCCCTCATCCACATTGTGCACAGAAACCTCCCCGCGGCTGG
>JAIFNI010000097.1 GCA_020047785.1 Clostridia bacterium | reverse complement strand
CTGGTTCATGGTTTGATTATTCGCCCAGGCCATAGGTGTCGATGTCTGCCTGTGATATGGTCTTAGCATCAAAACCCTTTTCTACGGAAATGATCTTCTTCTGGGCAGGCGCCTTGCCGGCAGCCAGATCCTTGATCATCCCTTCGATGACTTTTGCCTGAAAGGGGCTGCATTGGCCGTCATAATTCCAGTTTCCCGCAAGCAGCTCCCTGAGGGCCCACTTGTTGCAGTCGAAGCCCATTACGACAACATCCTTGCCGACGCCATGGGTGATGCCCGCCGCGTCGAGTGCCGCAACAGCACCCTTGGCCATCCCGTCATTCTCGGCATAGATGACATTGAACTTCTCTTTGGAATTGATGACCGCTTCCACAATCTTCTTGGCTTCGGCTTCATCCCAGGTTGCGGTCTGTTGAACAATCTTCTTCATGGTGCCGGCGGCAAATTCCTTATCCAACGCGGCAGTACGGCCGATTTGCGCATCGGAGCCCATCGCGCCCTGAATGTGGATGACATTGTACTCCGGGAGCTTCTGCGCCTTCAGCCACTCCACAGCCGTGTTGCCCTGCTGTGCCATGTCGGAAACAACAGCGGCTTCATACAGGCTTTCGTCGGCGTTCATCATGCGGTCGAAGAGGAACACCTTGATGCCGGCTTCCTTGGCCTTTTTCAGAACAGCATCCCAACCATCGGTTGCGGCGGCGGAAATGAGAAGATAATCCACACCATCGGTGACGAACTGGGAAGCGGCGTTCAACTGTTCGTCATTCTTCAGGCTGTAGACGGTCGAAACCTTGTATCCGTTTGCTTCGGTGAAGACTTTTTCAAAGTCCGCCACGTTCGCCGCACGATATCCGGATTCGGAGGGCGGGTTGTTGACAATGCCGACCTTGACCACCTTCGCCGGTGCCGCCGAGGAAGCCGATGCGGATGCAGATGCCGGTGCCGGTGTGGCGGAGCAGGCAATCAGGCTCATGACCATGATGAGACAGACAAGGACAACCAATAGCTTTTTCATTGTTTGAACTCCTTTCAATCTATGCGGGTTTCGGTACGCTCGTTTCACATTTTTATAACATATCACCAAACAGACAACAATCAGTTTGGGCATTGTGCATAAGGAATCAAACCATCCCAGATAAATAGCAAACCACTTGCCTGGTTTTGCGGAAAAGCGGATCTGCCAAGGTGTATTTTTTCACACGTTTGCAGTAAAAAAACACCGCCTCCAAAGAAGCGGTGAGATGAGAAGTTTTGATGACCGGAATCAGTAGCCCCTTTTTTCTATCATGCCTTTTGTGATGGTGTAGAAATCAAACAAGGTTTCATCAACGAATTTCTTCCGTTCCACCTGCTCCCCGCGTGACAGCTTCTTGATGATCTCGTCGACATAGGGGCCCTGCAAGGGATTGCATTCCACATTCAGCGCGATTCTGCCCTCGAAGCAGTATTCGAGACCCTTTTTGGTCGCGTCGAAGGAAACCACAATCACACCATCCTCCGGATTGCATTTCAGCCCGGCTTCTTCCATCGCATCAATCGCACCAAGCGCTTCCCCATCATTCTCGCAGTAAACGACGTCGATATCCTTTGTACGCTTCAGAATCGCGCCCATGACTTCGTACGTCTTGGCCCTTGTGAAATCCCCGCATTCCTGCTCGATCATACGCCAGTTCGCGTTTCGCTGTATTGCCTGTTCCAGTGCGCCCGTTCGGCTGATCTGCGCAGAGGAACCGAGTGTCCCCTGGATGTGAACGATACGAATGTCTTCACCCGTTCTCTCCTGTTTTTCCAGAATATCCTCCAGCCATTTGACGGCTTTTTCGCCTTCCTCCCGAAAATCAGATCCGATATAGGCCCGATACAGGCTGTCGTCTGCCGCCACAATCCCACGATCGATCACAATGACCGGAATCTCCGCTTCTTTCGCCTCCTGCAGAATTGAGTCCCAGCCCGTTTCCACTCTGGGAGAGAACACGATGTAGTCAACATCCTGCTGAATGAAGTTGCGCATCGCACGAATCTGATTTTCCTGCATGTTCCTGGCATCATCAAAAAACAGTTCATATCCGTTCTCTTCGCTCAGCGCAGCCTTCATGCTTTCAGTGTTTGCAACCCGCCATTCCGATTCCGCGCCGACCTGTGAAAAACCGACAACAATCGGGTCTTTGCCGGTAGTGCCTGCCATGGATCCTGCCTCTTGCGCGCATCCGCAGAACAAAAACGGAAGAAAGAGCACAGCCACGAGTCGTCTTGCGATCATTTCGTCATCTCCTTCTCGGCCATTTGCATCGGAATCTTCACACACACCTTTGTACCAGCATCCGGCGCACTTTCCAATGAAAGTCCGAATTCTTCCCCGAACAGGATTTGAATTCTCTGGTGTACCGTCCGCAAGCCGAATCCGTCCCGCTTTCCGCCCACCAGGATCAGGGTTTCCTGCATCTCAAGCAGGCGCTCCTTTGTCATGCCGGCGCCGTCGTCCTTCACTTCAAGAATCAGATGACCATCCTGCGCCCTGCAGGTCACGGAAATGCATCCTTTTCGACGCCGGTTCTTGATGCCGTGATACAGCGCGTTTTCCACGAGCGGCTGCAGTGTGAGTTTGGGCAGCGTATAGTTTTCCAGATGATTCGGGATATCAATGTCATATTCCATCAAATCCCGATAGCGCATCTGCTGGATTTCCAGATAACTCCGAATGTGCTGCGCTTCCTCGGCGATGGTGATGACATTTTGTCCCCGGCTCAGCGAGAACCGGAAGAAGTTGGACAGACTGCTCACCATCTTGACCGCTTCGCCGATTTCCTTGGACTCAATCAGCCAGACAATGGTATCCAGCGTGTTATAAAGAAAATGCGGATTGATCTGGGCCTGCAGCAGCGCCAGTTCAGTGTGCCGACGCTGCTTTTCCTGTTCGGTGTTCTTGTCGATCAGCCGTTTCAGATGACCGACCATGTTCTCGATGCCATCTGTCAGCAGCTGTACTTCCTCCACCTCGGCCTGTATCGGTTCACAGACCAGAAGACTTCCTTTGCCGATCGCCTCCAGCCGCTCGCAGATCCGGTCGATCGGATCGACAATCCGGTTGCTGAGCTTTCTTGATTTCGTCAGCAGAAAATACAGCATGCCCAGAGACATAACCACAACCACCCCGATTAACATGATCATGCTGGAAACCATGGAGGACTGCAATGCGTTCAGATAGGCTGCCTCATAATACAGATAGGTATACATGTATTCCTGGATCAGACCCGTCGTGATATAGACGTTCTTGCTCAGCTGGTCCATGCGGGAGTCATATTCCGTCGTCTCCGCAATCTGCTGCATCTTTTCCTTCAGATTCTGGCACAGGTTCAGTACGCTGCGGATGGCACGGAGACTGTCCTTTTCTGTCGTCGTTTCGATCAGACTGCTCGCAATCGCCTCCGCAGACTGCACCTCCTCGATCACTTTCGGGAGTCCTTCTGAATACTGGCTGTCGATCACGAAATGGTACATCTTGTTGTCCACGACATACTTGAAGTTCTGATTGAAATTCGAAGCCGCAGAGACGTTGTTCAGGATGGCATCGTATTTCAACGCAAAACTGATGCCGATGGACGCGATGACGACGATGGCCATCATCGGCGGCAGGGCGACAAACAGAATCATCCGCCAGAGTCTGCTCTGCAGCGTGACATTTGCTTTCCTGTTCTTCACTTTCTTTTCTGTTTCTTTCCTGTCATTCACTTTCTTATCTGTTTCTTTCCTGTCATTCACTTCTTGTCCTTCAACAGCACTTTCATACACAAAGCCTGCTACTCCTGCGATATTCACTCGGCGTGCAGCCGGCAACTTTTCGGAAGACGAAACTGAAATAATGCGGATCCTTGTATCCCACGGCGGCCGCGATCTCGCTTGCACGCATATCGGACTGCCGGAGCATGCGTTTGGCCTCTCCAATTCTTTTCCCAGTCAGGTACTCGACGAAAGTTTGTCCGATCTCCTGGCTGAACATGGCAGAAAAGTAGTTTGGACTGATGTTTATCTGTCTTGCAACCCTGTCCAGCGAAATCGACTCTTCCGGATAATGCGTGTCCATGAATCCGATCGCCTGCTTCAACAGGTTGCTCTGCTGCTTTTTGCTCTCGCTGTCGCGAAGGGCGATCGCCTGCGTCATGGCCTGTCGGGCGGATTTCCGGGCCACTTCCGGGTTCGGCGCGCTGTCATCCATCCGGCGTTCCAGCAGCTTGTAGTCCTCCCTGCGGCAGCCGATCGAATCCAGGTAATCCGCCACCGAGTAGCAAACCGTCATGGTCAGATATCGACAAAACAGCGGTAGAGAAACATCCTCTCCTGCGTTTTGAAGGAGTTGATCGATGAACTGCTCAATATCCGCTTCGGTTCCGTTCATCAAAAAATTGAGGATACGATTCCGATCAATCTCTGAATTCCCAGTGTGTGTGTTCTGTTTTCCGTTCTTTCGGAAATCACGCATGCTTGTTTCTGTCAGAATATGTTCTTCCGGGCATAAATAACGATAGGACAAGATACGGTTTGCTTCCGAAAAACATGCAGGAATTGCTCCCAGTCGGGACACCGGGGTACCGTATGCGATATGCCAGTCCGCATCACTGCCGGCGCATTCACAGCGACTTGTAAGATTCACGACGCAATCTTTTGTTCGCTGCAGGATATCCTCTTGCCCCCCCTTCACCAGCACGGCATACGTCGTGACATTCCAACGGAACAATATCAACTCCGGATGGTTGACGACAAACTGCGTAACCCGTTCCTGCACCTCAGCCAGCACGTCTGTATATCTTTCCGGTGCGCTGCCGTTGAAGGCCGAACTGTTCAACGAATAAAGCACAATATTGTAAAACGGCGCATTCACGTCGATGCCCATTGTTCTGGCGGTTTCGGAGATTTCAGACACGCTGAGGCCCCCTGTGACAATTTTTTCGAAGAACCTCCTGCGCGAATCCATTTCATATTCCTGGGCTTCCCGTTGAAATTTGGCTACGTGCTCCTGCTGCTGCAGCTCCGCTTGCATTTTTTGCTGCAATGCAACCAGGACCTCTGCCAGCTTATCCTTGAGGATCGGTTTCAGCAGATATTGTTCAACGCCCAATCCAATTGCCTGTTGTGCATAGGAGAAATCATCGTATCCACTGATGATGACGATTTTGATGTCAGGCAGTTCCTTGCGGACCAGTTCGATCAGTGCCAGCCCATCCATGAAAGGCATTTTGATGTCCGTGATCAGGAGATCAGGTTTTATCTGGCGGATCAGAGGAAGGGCGAGTTCCCCATCCGATGCATCGCCGGCATATAGAAAGCCATACTGCTCCCACAGGATGTTTTTGCGTATGCCTTCCCGTACTACGATTTCATCCTCAACAAGAAAGACCTTGAACATAGGCGAACATCCTTTCTTGTTTGGTGGATCTGTCTTACTGATGCGTGTGCACAACCGCCCTATTCTGTATCTTTATATCATATTCAACAGGTTGATTTCTTTTGATTTCAGTTCACTTTCCTATGGTATATCGAGATCAACCTACAAAAGTCGCCGTCTTCAAAGACGAGTAAGCCCACAGCGCTGCGGATAGCCGTGGTCTTGCCCGCGCCATTGTGACCGATGAAGTCGTATATCTCACCCGCCTCCAC
>JAIFNI010000125.1 GCA_020047785.1 Clostridia bacterium | reverse complement strand
CTGCTCCACGACCAGTCCATTCCGACAAAACGGATGGTTGTCCCTTTGGAATCATTCCGGTATCGCAGATTTGCTTCAAGGGATCAATTCGTATGCCGTACCTGTCACATGTCCCTCGCCGTTTACCGTATAACTCACCCGATATCTGGCATCATTTGGAATTGCAATGGATGAGCTTTCAGAAACCGGCTGCCCGTCAATTGTGATTGGCTCATCCCATGTACCATCCGCACCGGCAAGCATGATGATACCTTTCAGTTCCCCGCCATCACAGACACTGACAAGTCCGCCCCTGAACGGACGCAGCAATCGTGCTTCCGCTGCGGACTCCGGTTCAGAGGAATGCGCTGCTTGAACCTGTCCTGTGTTTTCACGCCATACGACCGAATCGGACAGGGCGACCTGCTCCACATGATTCACCAAATTGACGAATCCGGCATACCGAACCAAAAAAGTACCGGCAGCCAGGACGATCATCATGCCTGCGGCAATCCAGCCGAGAAACCGCATCAGGTTGTCATCCATGTCACTACTCCATTTGTGCGAAAATGGCTCCCCGGATTTTCTGATTGCTGTCATAAATCAACTGGGACATGAACCGTCCTGATGGATTGATGTATTTGCCGAGGTTGCTGTTTTCCGCATCCCGACGGGCTGCGTCCTGCAGGGTTTTGCTCTGAACAGTCAGCAGTTCTCCTGTGCCGGAGGTCAGCATGAAACACTTGTCTTCCACTTTCAAGGCCGCCCCTGTCCGCGAAACATACTGCTCGAAGCTGGATAGTGCAGGTGCTGTTGTGCCAGGCTCCAAATCCAAGGCACTGCCATCACCCAAAGTACGGACCAGAACAATGACTTCACCACTCTGGCCGCCAAACGAACCGATTGCGGAAAGCACATCATCACCCTTGACCTGCTTGCCGTCATATGCACGAAATTCTTCATCCGCCAGACTGGCTGCAATGGAACCAATCCGGTCGTTGGCGGTATCTCCGATGTCCTTCATTCCGCTGAACACGGTGATGCCGATCGAGACAACCGCCACAAACAACAATATAGAGACGCCCAGCCACAGTGCCTTGGTGATGTTCCCATCCATACCCATTCCTCCGTCAACGTAAATTTGAACGATACCATGATTCTTCATGAAGATTAGTACGATACCATGATTCTTATAGAAGATTAGAACGATACCATGATTCTTCTTGATTGCAGTTACCTGTCAGAATCCGGACATTTGCTGATAGAACACATTCATTTCCGTCATGCTCGAAATGACCATCGGGACCATGAGATACAAAACGATGAGCGCATACAAGGGAATGAAGCCGACAAGATTGCCAAGATTGCGTTTGCGCTCCACGACCCGTTCGTTCAGTTCTTTCCGCTTTTCACGGCTGTACGCCTTTTCTCTTTCCAGTTCCTCAAATGCCTGAAGAATGGGAAGATCGGAAGCGGCCAGCATGAGGTTTCCCACGAGTACGGTCATGGGTTCAAAAGCAATGTTGTCTCTCAAGACCGCCAATGCATCCGCAGCACCCGCACTGTAATCGGACAGGCAGGACTGAAGGGATTCCCTGAAGTGCAGGGAGAACATCTCCATCCATTCCAGAAGTTCTTCCACATTCACACGGGGCATGTGCATCAGCATCAGGATAATCGTCTGGAAACGAGCTACTTCATCCTCCATGTCCAGGGTGCGTATGCCCGCCTGAATGCGCAGGCTCAGAATCGGCACCTGCCATCCGGCTGAAAAAGCGACCAGACTCAAAAGCAGTTCCCACCACTTGAACCGATTTCCCCGAAGCTGGTCCCATTTCCCCAGAATTCTCTCTGTCACGGCTTCCACATCCTGGTTTCCGACCTGCTGGGAACCCGTCACAATCAGCCGGATATCTTCCCTGTCGGCGGTTTTCGGCAATGCAATGAGGACCTCGGCATCAAATACTGTCTCCATTTCAAGCTTCACCTGATCCTTTTCGGATAGATTGCCGCCAAGGAAACCCGCCGGTGACACCGGGCTGTGAAGAATCCGGTAATCCATTTGAATATGAAGAAACAAGCACAATATGAGCATCGAGAAGAACGAGAGCATGCCGAAAACCAGCCTTCGTGTATAGATGTCCTCTGTGCGCATCGGACACACCGCCTGCTTGAGCAGGATGGCGAGTCTCTGGTTCTCCTGTGTGTATCTGCCGGGGGAAAGCCTGTCCACGACAGGATGAAGAAGTCTCCTGTACACCCATTGTTCCCAGCGGTTCCGGGCCAGATGCTCAGGCTTCAGCTCATCAAACTGCTGCAGTTTTCGCACGACAAGATAGCAGGCAAACGTGACAACCACCATCGCAACTTCAAGAACCGTGCCGGCTGACTGGGCATAAAATCGCGCCATCGGGGCAAAATTGTCGCCGGCCCAATTCCGGATGGGCTGTATGAAGAAAAGAGGAAGCAACGTAAGTACATTCAGGCTTTTCAAGGCATACAGCAACCGGTCCCGCTTGAAGAGTTCCGAACGGATTTCCTCGCTCAGATGGCCCAGACTCATCAGAAAGACAGACGCACCCCCGTTCCGCGCATCGCCGTATTCCCGCGTGATGCAGCACATGCCGGCGAGCAGCTTCAGATACTTGTTGGGCGCTGTTTCCCGGTATTGCTCGAAGGCCGCTTCCGTATCGGCTGCAGAAAGCACATCCAGCAGTCGTTCCCCCTGAACGTACATTTCATGAGCCCTTTCATCCAACAGGGCTTCACATGCGGCTTCCACCGCACCATCCACGGATTGTTCCTCATAATACCGATGGCGGATCTGTTCATGGAAGCGCAATTGTTGTCTCATCAATCTGTTTCCCACCCGTGCCACGGAAATGTCCAAAACAGTATCTGTCATGAATCCAAGCATGACGAGAAAAATGCCAATCAGCAGCATGTCACGGGAAAGCAGGGCAAAAACAAGAAGCAAGACCCCCATGACACATACGGTCAAGACAAACGTAATGGCGGACTTTCTCCGCAACCCCCTTTCATCATAACCGGAGCCGATTTCCAGTCTGGCACGGATTGACTGCATCATGCGCCGCGTGGCAGGAAAGGCGGACAAACGCGCATATGCAATTTGCCATTTTCTTCCTCCCGCACTGGACTGTACTTTACCGGGTGTTTTATTCGTCCTGCGTGACGACTGGTTCATGGTCACCGCAAACAAGCCCAGCAAGGCAGCCCCGGCGAGGCAAACAATCCCGACGGTCAACAGGACCGATATATGGTTTTCATGTGTACCCGCGACAGCAACGCCTTCAAACAGCCCGACTGTCGGGTATGTCGGAATCGTCATCGGCCTCCTCCTCTCTCCCGGTACTGACTTGCATGACAGCGGAAGGCCACCAGCGTTCCAGCCATTCACCAAAATGCGCGGAATCCGTATCCCGCATGGCCGATTTCATCTCCGCAATATGTAAGGATGATGGTCGATGGACGGGCACATAGGTGCCATCCCGGAACTCCAGGATATTGCGGGATTCAAATGTTCTCCTGTCCGTCATCCGTTCATAGAAGGACTGAGTCGTCTCCAGGAACCGGGCTGCGGAAGACTCGGAATCGGCCGCATCCCGCCAGGAGTCCGGATAAGCAGTGTTCGATGCCGTAGCGATAATTTCCGTGATGCGTTCAATATATCTGCGTCCGCCGACATCCCGGGTCAGGTGGATGTCGAAGTCCAGAACGGATACCACCTGCTGTTCCGCAATGGCTTCATTGTTGAACATTTCACATTTGAGGAGTGAATTCCGAAGTGACAGCACCAAATCCCGGGTGGTTTTCGCATGATGGGTAAACAGCGTGAACAGACTCGCCACCTGGGCCATTTGTATCATCCACGCACTGACTTCGTCCGTTGCAACTTCCCCGAGAATGTTGACCGCTCCATCTGTTTTCTTCTGCAGGTCCAGTCCGGCCTGGCCGGAAACCGTCTCGGTCTCCCGAAAGCTGAGGATGTTGCGTTCCGGATACAATCGCCTCAGATGCAGTTCAAAGGCCATTTCCTGTATCCGAAGCGGATAGGATGCCTCGATATGCCGAATCATCTCCATCAGCAAAGTGGTCTTGCCGCATCCCTGCGAACCCGTGATGGCCGTTATCATCTGTCCCTTCGCAAGAAATCGGATGAAGGGGATGGGCAGCTCGGAATTTGCATCGGGAATCAACCGTTCCAAAGACATATTCTTTGTCTGGAACTTTCGGACAAAAAACGCCCATGCTTCAGAAAACGGCGGCCTTACGACAACGACACGGCTGCCATCCCTCATCTCACTGACCCGAAACCCGTTGCTTTCCGACAACTGTCCCGCCTTGTTGTACCGATAGATGTTCTGACAGACACGGCGCAGCTCCTTGTCTCCCCCGAAGCTCAAACAGGCCAGGCGGATGGACTTTCCCCTGAAAAACACCCAGACGCTGTCACAGCTGCGGAGGAGCGGTTCCGTGCCGCTCTGACCGGATGGGGATGAAACGCCGGCATCCCGCAGATCAGGCCCGTTGTTCTCCACGACACCCGACACACCACCTGAAAGGCCGTCTATGTCCATATCACGCAACTCGTCGACAACGCCAAGACCTTTATATCTTTCATAGACCAGCTGTGAAAGAATTTCCAGTTTATCGGTCCGATCCGGCACATACCCCTCGACTGCATGAATTTCACGAATTTCTTCTTCTGTAATGACATAAGCAGACGAGGCTCCATTTTCAAGCATTGGCTTCAGGCAATCCAGTCCATATCGGTCCACCAGTTTGCTGAACGCGGCTGTTCCATGTTCCTTGCGGTAGGTAAACAATACGGATGCAAAAACTTCGGTCGGGCTCATCCTGTCGGGCTTATGGAATGGAATCGCCAGATTCAGATACGCATCCGGGATATGCTGATCCAGCATATCCTGAATGAAATCCTTCACGTACTGCTTGTCCTGTGCGGAACCATAGGCACAGTGATGCAGGGCACGTTTCAGTTCCGCACGCTTGTTTTCCCGTTTCTTGAACTCTTCACCACTGAGTCCCAGTTCATACAGATTGGTCCGCGTCAGGGTGTTGATGCGATCGCGCACATGGCGCAGAAGACCCTCCGCATCATATAGCGTTTCCGGGTCTTCCTCCTGACGTTCCGGCACTTTCCGGTTTCCACGCAGGTTCAGCCAGGCAATGCCCACAGCCAGGAGCAGCAGCACCGCAATGAGCACCAGATTCAAAAAGTCGGTCAGGGACTCCGTCATGACTCTCCCCCCTCATTCAGCAGTTCGACCACCTCTTTCAGGGAGTCCATCAGGTCCCGTTCCGGCGATTTGACATCGGCTGCATGCCTCGCCAGAAAATCATACAAATTTCCCTGATTGCATGCATGCATCAAGGCCGCGCTGTACGGGACCGGCAGAACACGTGTGCGGGGGACCCCATATTTTCTGGCAATATTCGCAGGTGTCAACCCAACATCCCGGTCATAACGGGATATCAGGAAACAGGCAGAATGATTTTCAAGCTTGCTCCTCGTGTTCCTGTCGGAAAACCAGGACTCCAGCATATGGCTATTCTGGTTCAGACAAACCATCAGGCGGTCCGCCGCGGTCAGGATGTCCAGGGTTCCTTCCACTTCAAGCCCGCTGTGCACATCGACCATGACATGACC
>JAIFNI010000080.1 GCA_020047785.1 Clostridia bacterium | reverse complement strand
GATGAAATGCCTCTTACGGCAACGGCATCTGTTTCAAAAACGACCTCTGATTCTACCAGAACAGCCGGGCAGGCGCTTCGCGAGTGGGACATCCGTCAGCCGCTCCCAGTCGCGACAACGCCGCCGGTTCCCTTGCTTTCCGTGAAGGATCTTGGATTTCATTATCCTGAAGATGAGTCTAATAAGCCTATACTCCAACACGTTTCCTTCACCCTGCACAAAGGGGAATGTGTGAGCCTTGTCGGCCGCAACGGCGCCGGGAAATCCACGCTTGCAAAGCTGATCTGCGGCTTCGAGGCTTCGACATTCGGTACGCTTTCCTATGGCGGCCTGGATTTGGCATCCCAATCGATCAGGGAACGGGCCGAACACATCGGATATGTCATGCAGAATCCGAATCAGATGATATCCTTCCCCATGATCTTTGACGAAGTAGCCCTTGGCTTGCGCGCGCGCAAGGTTCCCGAGGCTGAAGTGAAGTCCCGCGTGGAGGAGACCCTGAACATATGCGGGCTTCATTCGTTCAGAAATTGGCCGGTTTCCGCCTTGAGCTTCGGTCAGAAGAAGAGGCTGACCATTGCCTCCATTCTGGTTCTCAGGCCGCAGCTGCTGATTCTCGATGAACCTACGGCCGGACAGGACTTCCGCCACTACACCGAGATCATGGAATTCCTGCGCGGATTGAACCGGGAAACAGGACTGAGCCTGCTGATGATCACCCATGACATGCACCTGATGCTTGAGTACACAACCCGGGCGCTCGTAGTATCGGAAGGCATCCTGCTTGCGGATGACACACCGGCAAACGTGCTGACGGACGACCTTCTGATAGAATCGGCCAGCCTCAAGCGCACTTCGCTCTATGACCTTGCGGTGCGCGCGGAGATTCCTCAACCACGGGGTTTTGTACAGCATTTCATCGATTTCGACCGGGCTGCCCGGGCCGCTTCCCTGTCCGAACGCAAAGACAAGCCAGTCGCCAATCGGAAGGAGGTACTCCCGTCATGAGCCGTTTCATGCTTTCCTACATCGAACGGGATTCCTTTGTACATAAACTCTGTGGCGCGACCAAATTCCTCTTTTTTCTGATGTGGTCCGTTCTGGCCATGATGACCTTTGATACGAGAATCCTTGCAGGCATGGCGGTGGGGGGCTTTCTGCTCTTTTTCGTCTCCAGAACAAAAACGGTGGAAGTCGCCTTCATTTTCAAACTGCTGCTGGCTTTCATGGCGCTGAATCTGGCCGCCATTTATGCATTCGCCCCGGAACAGGGCGTTCTGCTGTATGGTACCCGGCACATATTGATCGAAGGAATCGGGCGGTTCACCCTCACGACAGAGCAGTTGTTCTACGAGTTGAATGTTTTCCTGAAATACATCATCGTGGCCCCGGTGGCCATCGTCCTGATGGTGACCACGCACCCCTCGGAGTTCGCCTCATCCCTGAACCGCATTGGCATGCCCTATGCGGTTGCCTATGCGATCAGCCTGACGCTGCGATACATTCCCGATGTCCAGCGGGAGTACCAGGATATCTCCCGCTCCCAGCAGGCCCGCGGCATCGAGTTGTCAAAAAAGACATCCGCCTGGAAACGGTTGAAGGGCAGTTCCGCCATCCTGATGCCGCTCGTGTTCTCCTCCCTGGAGCGCATCGATGTCATCAGCCACGCCATGGAACTGCGTGGTTTCGGAAAGAACAAACGACGCTCCTGGTATTCGGGCAAGCCTTTCGTGCAGCGTGATTTCATCGTGCTGGCAACTGCCGCGGCAATATTCGGGCTAGGTCTCTACATCACATTTGCTGACGGAAACCGGTTTTGGAATCCATTTCTGTGAGTAAGGCGCCGGCGTATCTTCCGGATTGACAAACGCGATTTTCCGGCATATGATTGCCATAAGCCGAACATTATCGTTAATGTGTTTTGTGGTGAACAGGCAGGGAGCCCATGGCGACATTCACCGGTACGGTTTTTGACATCCGGCAATTCTCCGTCTTCGACGGGGATGGCATCCGTACGACCGTTTTCCTCAAAGGATGTCCCCTTCAGTGCCAATGGTGTCACAACCCGGAAGGACTGGCCTTTACGCCCAGCGTCCTGGTGAATCGGAAAGCCTGTACCCGATGCGGTGCATGCGAAGCTGTCTGTCCATCGCCGGACAACTGCATCCAATGCGGATTATGCCTCAAAGCCTGTCAATTGGGCCTTCGAAGGATGTGCGGGGAACTCTGGGAATCAAATCGACTCGCTGAGTTGCTGCTGAAAGACCGCGACTATCTGACACTCGTCCAGGGAGGCGTCACGTTTTCCGGTGGCGAGCCCTTGGCCCAGGCTCCCTTTCTGCTTGATGTCCTATCGAAACTGGACGGCATGAATGTCGCCATCGAAACCTCCGGGTTCAGTGAACCGGATATTTTCCAGAAGGTGGCCGATAAACTCGATTTCCTCCTGATGGACGTGAAACTGATGGATCCGGGAAAGCACCGGCACTTCACAGGTCGGGACAATCGACTGATTCTGGAAAATCTGCGTTATCTGAAGAGCGGCCGCATTCCTTATATCATCAGGATCCCCCTGATCCCAGGCGTTACGGATACTACAGAGAATCTGACAGCTGCAGCCAAATTTCTGGAAGATGCAACAGGACTGATTCGGGTTGAACTGCTTCCTTATCACTACACGGCTGGCGCAAAATACGAAATGACCGGCATGACCTATTCTCCTGAATTTGATATTCTGCAGAAACCCAACGCCGATGTATCCATTTTCACCAATCGTGGGATTCCCTGCATGGCGATGTAGGGTGTTTGCATTAGGGCTTGGAAGAATTGCATGAATCGTGAATTCAGCATAGGGAAAGGGAACTCCATGGACACTCGAATCGAATTCCTCCGGAATCATTTCATCGTGGAAAAAAAGCATCATGCGAACCGGAAACCGCCCCTCGACAAATATGCAGCCGCACGAGGCTATGGATTGGAAGGATTTTCCGACATGCGGCGGGCAACCGAACGGCTGGGCCATATGCTGGCGAATGAAACGCCGATCGTGCTGCCGGAAGAACGCATCACCATCACCCGCACGCTTGTCACAATACCCGAGCTCCATACCGAGGAGGAATGGGCGGTCATCCGTGCTGCCCACCATATCCATGAAGCCGGAAAAATATGCAATATCTGCCCCGATTATGCCAGTGTGATTGATAGGGGATTTGCCGGAAAAAGGATGGAAATCGCAGCCGCACAAAAGCAATTCGCATCCTCGGGCAATCAGGCAGCCATGGAATATCTGGACTGCACGCTGACCGTTCTCGACCAGCTCGAATCATTTTCTGCACGCTATGGTGCAGAGGCAAAGCGAGTAGGCAACACGCAACTCACAGAAGTTTTCGCATGGATTCCACAAAACCGGCCGAGAACTTTTCAGGAAGCCCTTCAATTTTTCAGGCTGCTGCACTTCGGGCTTTGGTGCAGTGGAAACTATCACAACACCATCGGTCGATTCGACCAATTCATGTTCCCTTATCTCCAGGCAGATCTGGACAACGGTACGCTTGCTCCTGAAACGGCACTGGAACTTGTGGAGGAGTTTTTCCTCTCCTTCAACAAGGACAGCGACCTGTATCCCGGCATGCAGCAGGGAGACAACGGCCAGAGCCTGGTTCTCGGCGGATTGAATCCGGATGGAACCGACTCATTCAACCTCCTCTCGGACTTGTGTCTGAAAGCCTGCATGGCCTTGCGTCTGATCGATCCGAAAATCAACCTGCGTGTTCACGGGAAAACACCGCAGGCCATGTATGAACAGGCAACGCACCTGACGAAACTCGGGCTCGGGTTCCCACAGTACACAAACGATGATGTCGCCATTCCTGCATTGCTTCTCTGGGGCTATGAACCTGAAGATGCTTACAATTATGTTATGGCTGCCTGCTGGGAAGTCATCATTCCGGGCTGCGCCATGGATGTTCCAAATATTTCGGCACTCTCTTTCCCGGAGTCATTGGTTGCGGTGATGGCCGAACTCCCTTTGACAACCTCCTTCGACGCACTGATGGACCGCATGAGGGATGCCATTCATGCACAGACCAACCGCATCACAAGCGTGTTGGGGAACCTGTACCTGGAACCATCCCCGCTCATCTCTCTGATGATGGACACATGCATCAGCCGCGGAAGCGATGTTTCGAACGGCTGTCGGTACAACAACTACGGAATCCACGGTACAGGACTTTCCACGGCTGTCGATTCTCTTGCGGCCATCCGTCAGTATGTTTTTGAGGAAAAACGGTTCACGGGCCGTGAACTCCTGAATCTGCTGGAAGGCAATTTCGATGGCAATCAGGATTTGGTTCGTGAACTGCGGGAGAATGGTCCGAAATTCGGAAATGACGAGGAATCGGTCGATTCGATCGCATCAAGCCTTCTCGGATGGTTCGCCGATTCCCTGCAGAACCGGAAGAACGACCGTGGCGGGATATTCCGGGCAGGCACCGGATCCGCGATGTACTATCTCTGGCATGCGAAATCCATAGGTGCCACACCGGATGGAAGATACGCCGGGGATCCGCTTGCTGCCAACTACTCGCCGAGTCTGACCGGCCACTGCAGAGGACCGGTTTCCATTCTGAAGTCCTTTGCGAAACCGCCCCTGGTTCGTGTGGCAAACGGCGGTCCTCTGACGATGGAATTGCACGATTCGGTCTTCCGCACCGAGGAAAGCATCGGAAAAGTCGCACGGTTTGTTCGTTCCTATTTCGAGTTGGGCGGGCTGCAGATGCAGATCAACGCCGTGAACCGGGATACGCTGCTGGAGGCAAAGAAGCACCCGGAACAGCATCGCGAACTGATTGTCCGGGTGTGGGGCTGGAGCGGGCATTTTGTGGAACTGGACGAGGAATATCAGGATCACATCCTGAAGCGCATGGAATGGGCGATTTGACATGTCGGTCGGATTCGCGTCATAAAAATCGGACAGATAAGGTGATCGATAGAGACATTCCAGACACTCAGTTCTGTCATTTCCGGTGCGCAACCGTTTCACCTTCCACGAGCGCGGTGTCGATGAACACCTGTCCGAACTTGTTTTCAGAATACTCGCCTTTGATGCGCTTGAGGAGGAGATCAACGGCTGTCGTTGACATGTGCGACTTATAACTGCTTATCGTACTAAGCTGGTAAGGAATGGCCAAACGGGATTGGATATGATCGAATCCGATCAGGGAATAATCGCGGCCTATGGTCAGCCCTCTTTTTTCGAGACACGTCCAGGCGGTCCATGCAATCATGTCACTGAAGGCAAAGATGGCCGTAAATCCATGTTCCGGACTCTTTTCCCTCTGTGCGAGCGCCTCCTGAAGCACAAGTTCGCAGCCGTCCGCCGTAGCGGGTACTTCCTTTACGAGGCGGGAACGGAAAGGGATTCCGTGCTCCTTCAATGCTTGCCTGTATCCTTCGAACCGCTCTCTGGCACTGGAAATGAAGGTGGGGCCGTTCAACATCAGGATGTCACGGTGCCCCATGGCAATCAGGTATGAAACAGCCTGATACCCGCCGAGGCGATCGTTGCAGACAACAAAGTCCGTCTCCACTTCCGGAAAGTGCCGGCCGATGAGCACAAACGGCGTCCCTGTCTCCCGAAGATAGGCGATGTTGCGTCCATCCACCTGTGTCGGGCACAGGATGATGCCATCGACATGCTTGTTCTGCGCGGCCTGAATGGCTTGGAATTCCGCTTCCGCATCCTCGTTCGTGTTGACGAGAAAGGTGATGTAGCCGAATTTGCGCGCATATTCCTCGATCTCCTTCATCATGATGGCAAAGTGCGGATTCGAGACATCACCGAGAATGACGGCAATTGTATTCGTATAACCGAGGCGGAGCGAACTGGCAAGCATGTTGGTGGCATGGTTCATTTCCCGGGCAACGCGTTTGATCTTTTCACGCGTTGCGGCCGAGATGTCGTCCTTGTCCCGCAAAGCCCTCGAAATGGTGTTGATGCTGAAGCCTGTCGCCACAGCAATATCCTTGAGGGTTGCCGTTTTTTTTCTGGTTTCCGCGCTCATATTCCGCCATCCTGCCGCAATTTGGCTGCCCATGCCATCCGACATCACGTTCGGCCTGAAACCCTTTCATTTTCTATAATAGGATAATTGACCATTCATAATCAGTTTGCCGTTTCCGGGAACTTGCATCAATACGATCACGACATTCAGGACATCGACTGCGCTTGCCATTGCATTCAGCAGAATGAGAAGTTTCAAAGGGAGAGACAATGCCCCCGATAATCCCAATATGGCGGGAAGGATGACGGACAGGAAGAAAAACGGCATGACCGCCACCAATATAAACCGTTCCCTGGATATGATATTCCCGGTATATGCGAACCCGCCAAACCATGTCAACCCAAAATAAACATGATCATCATGGAGAAATCCCGGGATAAAAAAAACATGGATCAATTCGTGAAGAAGGATGACAGCAATTGCCACAGGAAGGAATAGCAGATTGATTTCAAAAGAGAAATTCCCATTGACCGGGTTTACACCGAATTCCTGAAGTGAAAACGGGGCAAACAGGCTGATGATGAGGAAGGAGCCAATGCCAAGTATAATCATGAAAGGAATGGAAGTCAGGATGGCCGTTGCCATATTCCGGGGTTCTTTCAGGGGAACCCAACCTTCCTGAAGGAGCAGTGCGTCGGTTTCTTTTGAAAACTCGGGGAATTTCATGAGGATTTTCATGCTTGCCTTCTTTCCAGCAAACTAAGCATAGCACAGAATGGACGGATGGACCGAAAAGAAAACATGAAAAAGACATGGTCAATGGGATTGGCCATGTGTTCATTCATCCGCATTCAGCATTCGGCGACAAATGGGCATGTATTCAGCTGCATGTGCCTTTATGCGTTCATTCACCGGATCAGGTCGGCCATTATCCGCAGCCAATGTATGACCGTGGAGGTCCAGACTTCCTTGTAGGTGGCATTGTTTGCCTGTGGCCAGAACGGAAGATCCTCATTGCCGCGTGTCTGTATGCCGACGGGCATCTCCCCCACCATTTCCCCGGCAGAACCGCTTGCTGGGCATAATTCGTTCCTTCTCCATACATCAGCGACTGGCAGAAGGGTTCTTTGCCATGAAGCCAGCACATCTGACCCTTGGCAAGGTCCGTCAGAGCCGGAGAATACCAAACTCCTCGAATTACAGGTTATTTTCTTCCAAGACCGAAAAGGCGGTTCACCCGCAAGTGAACCGCCTTCCAATCAACGATAGGCTGCAACCATCATTTCGGTCAGTTGGCGCCCTTCCTCAAGTCCAAAGGCGATTCCGCCTTTTCCCCGAATTGCCTCGATCCACTGTTCCATCGGCATCGGAAGCGCTGCAGGCAGTTCTTCGACGGGAATGACCACATGTCCCTTCGTCTCATGACCCGCAAGATTGCTGAAGAGTCGGACGCTGTTTTCCGATCCGCCGATCAGCACATTTCCCTTTGTCCCGTACAGTTCAAGTGCAAACGGGCAGTTCGGAGACACCAGACTCGTCTCGGAAATGGCGATGGCCCCGCTTTCAAACTTGATGACGGATACCGCGTTGTCTTCGACTTCATGACCCGTCACCGAATGGAAGGTGGATTGAACTGAAACAGGTGCTCCCAGCAGCCAGCGTGAAAGATACATCGGATGGGCGCCAAGGTCCATCATGGCACCGCCGCCGCAGGCGACCGGGTCATAAAAGTGTTCAGGCAGCCAGCCGGCCACCGCGCCGTCATGCGCGTTTCGGATTCGGAGCAGGGTAGGTGTGCCAAGCAATCCGTCGTCAAGGACTTTCTTCACATACAGATTCATGGATAATATGCGATGCGGGAATGAGATGCAGAACTGAACACCGGTTTTCTTCACCGCTTCCGCAATGGCATCGCATTCATCCAATGTGAGTGCCATGACTTTCTCTGTAAATATGTGCTTTCCCGCGAGTGCGGCCTTTTCCATGACCATGCCGTGCAGGTTGGTGGGAGTGTCCACCACAACCGCATCCACGTCGGTGCGGGCCAACAGGGTATCGAGATTCGGTTCAAAATCCGCCCCAAGTTCCTCTGCCCACTTTTCTCCACGTTCCGGGATTTCGTCCCATATGGCTGTGATGAGGATATCCGGATGCTGGCGGACCTGACGGGCGTAATCGTCGGCATGTACGTGCCAACGGCTGAGCATGGCAATTCGGATCATCGGTGTGTCCTCCCTATAAAATGATTTCCGCGTCAGCTTCCGCTGAAGCGTATACGGCATCGACAATGCGCATGAGAGAGAGTCCGTGCTCGACGGGCGCGACCACGGTGGCGCCTGTGCGGACACATTCGGCAAAATGATCATATTCCGACTGACCAGGTGGCATGAGCGATAGATCCGGTGAGATCACAAGACCGGTTTTCGCAACTTCGCTGAACAGCTTGAGTTCTCCGTCCCGCCACATGGCACCGCCCTTTGTGCCCATGAGCTCGTAATACTTCGTTTCCTTCTCGATGTTCGAAGCCCAGGAAAACTCGAACTGGATGGTCGCACGATTTCTTGCGTACAGTGTGCCGACTGCCATGTCCTCCACGTTGAAGAGACCGTCTCCGAGGTTTTTGTAACCGGGACGAAGCCGGTGATCCTGGTCGGCAAACTTGCAGTAGGTTGCGCCACTGACACGGGAAATCTCCGGAAATCCCATGAAAAAGAGCACGAGATCCAGAAAATGAACGCCCAGATCGATGAGCGGTCCACCGCCGGACTTGTCCTTGTCCGTAAACCACACACCTTTGCCAGGAATGCCGTTGCGCCGTTTCCAGCCGCATTTCGCATGATAGATGTCTCCGAAAAAGCCTTCGCGGATACATTGCATCACATAGGCGGATTCAGGCGTGAAGCGATTGTTCAGCGCCACCATCACCTGTTTCCCTGTTTTTCCCTTCGCATCGACGATTTCCTGTGCTTCCCGGGCATTCAGTGCGACAGGCTTTTCCAGATGCACGTTGGCACCCGCTTCAAGCGCATCGATTGTCATCTGCTTGTGCAGATCGTTCGTGGTGCAGATGGATACGAGTTCCGGCTTCACCTCGGCCAGCATCGTGCGGTAATCCTCATAGACGGAAGGAATGGCATATTTCTGGGCCATCCGGTCCGCCGCGGTCCGATTGATGTCACAAATGGCGGTGGTTTTGATGCCAGCCAGCTTGCTGTAATGGGAGAGATGCTTTTTATCCGCAATTCCGCCTGCACCGATGCAGGCATATGTGAGCATTTTCATGTTGCCGTCCTTTTCCGGGCCAAATGTCCGGATTGCTGCGTTCTTGTCCCGTTGCCGGCCTGATCAACCGTACCGGCAGAGCGGATATTCATTTAGGTCTTGGAAAGAAATGACCTCTGTATATTTCAGAAAACAATGGCCAAACCTGCCATTCTTATCTGCAAAAGAGCAGGTAATTTCTTTTCGGCGACTTAGTCAGGCAACAGTGCTGGCCAGCGCACACCGCTGCGGGATCAGCTTGTCCATATAGCGGATGGTGAATTCGATGCCCTCGTCGCGCCGTTCCCCGCTCCATGCATCCGAATGCGGTTCGATGCTGAGACCGCCGTCATAACCACGGGCGCGCAGGATGGACAGAAACATCGGCCAGTCGGTCTGATCCATACCGGCCGGCGGATCGTCGACCCGTTCCCCATTGAGCATGAGGGATCCTTTCAGGTGTATGTGTGAAAATCGGCTGCCCCACTCGCTCGTTTCTTTCAAATAATCCGCTCCGGCATAAATGCTGTGCGAAGGATCATATTTGATGGCAAGGTCCTTCAAATGGCCATGGATCAGGGTCCATGCCGTTGCATTGTGGATGAACGTGCCTTTGCGGCAGTTGTACGTGGCGATCGTGACCCCGTGTTTCCTCCCGTGCGCAAGCAGCATTTCCAGCAGATGAATGGCCGCCGTGCAGTTCTCATAGTAGGAAAGGGTCGGAATGTAATTGCAGCCGCAGACGTAGACCGGACTCCCCAGACGGGCGGCCGCTTCAATGAGACCATATGCGATGCGCAGCTCTTCCGGGTCCGGCGTACCATCCGGCAGAAGGGTTTCCGCTTTCCAGCGGCCAACCGAGCCGACCGCCACGTCGTATCTCATGGAAAAATGCCGCAGGTTCTCCACATCCGTCAGAAACGCATCGGCATCATCTGACTTGTTCACGCAGAATTCGAGGAAATCGAGGCCCATGGCCTGCGCTTTCCGGAAACTTGCTTCATTCGCTTTCGCAATCAATCCAAGATTCATGATCTGCTCTTTTCCGCCGGAATTGAATCCGGTCTGATCTGGTCACAAGGGGTATGCCGGTTGTTCGCCTGCTGTCGTGAAAGGCAAGGAATCTTCCCTGAAGGAGATTTTGAATCCCGACTAGTAGAATGTAACATGGTTGACCAATGCAATCATACAATGATGTTCCTTAAAAATATCATTTTTTTGTCATTGGTAAAAATACATTGCGACTGTGTCTCCCATGACAACCAGCTATCATCCATGTTTTTACGCCGCTTACATGAGCCGTGATTTAGAAAAATGCATGTATTTTCATGTTTCATGTAATTGATTACATCACGGAATACATACGAAAACGACTATTTCATATCATTTTTTTGTCCAACTTGCCAAAATCCACCGCAAGGAAATCCGTGGTATAATGGCATGTGGAGAAATACATCTTCACGATATCCATGAATCGATGCCCGTTCCCATTTTTGCGGACCTTTCGTTCTCCTGCAGGACCCCGTTGGCCTGTCCATGAGAAACTTTTTCCGTCCGCCTTCCGTGGCAAGCCGCGTCCGGCTGTTCGATTCATGCAACCGCACCGCGGACAGGTGCCAAAAGGAGAACCCAAATTGCGTTTCGACGAACTGAATCTCATCGATCCCATCCTGAAGGCTGTACGGGAAGAGGGGTATGAAATTCCCACGCCCATTCAGGAACAGGCCATCCCCCTGCTGCTCGAACGTCGCGACCTGGTCGGCTGCGCACAGACAGGAACAGGAAAAACCGCAGCTTTCGCCATCCCGATCCTCCAGCTGCTTACGGCCAACAAGCATGCAACCACACACAAAAAATCCATCCGAACGTTGATTCTAACACCCACACGGGAACTTGCCCTGCAGATCGCAGACAGCTTCAATGCCTACGGACGGCATCTTCCACTGAAGACAGCCGTCATTTTCGGCGGCGTATCTCAACTCGCTCAAACCAATGCATTGAAGGCAGGCGTGGACATCCTTGTCGCCACACCGGGGCGTTTGCTGGATTTGATCGGCCAGAAATTCATCGAACTGCATCATGTGGAGATTTTTGTTCTGGATGAAGCAGACCGTATGCTCGACATGGGTTTTGCACCCGATGTGAAGCGTGTCATCGGCATGCTCCCGGAAATCCGGCAGAATATGCTTTTTTCCGCCACCATGCCGCCGGAAATCACCCGGCTTGTCGACAAACTGTTGAATGAACCGGCGAAGGTAGCCGTTACCCCGGTTTCCTCCACGGTGGAGATCATCGAGCAGACGATCTATTACGTCGGCAAGAAGGAAAAGATTCTGCTGCTGACACACCTTCTGGAAAATCCGGATATGAAGTCCGTGTTGGTATTCACCCGCACAAAACACGGCGCCGACAGAGTTCAGAAGGCTCTGACCCGTTCGAACATATCCGTCGCCGCCATTCACGGCGACAAGTCACAGAATAATCGTGTCGCCGCGCTGACGCAGTTCAAGACGCGCCAGCTGCGTGTGCTGGTCGCCACAGACATCGCCGCCCGGGGCATCGACGTGGACGAATTGTCTCATGTTGTAAACTACGATCTGCCGAATGTTCCGGAGACTTATGTGCATCGCATCGGCCGGACCGGACGTGCCGGATTTGGCGGCACGGCCATTTCTTTTTGCGACGAAGAAGAAAAAGCATACCTGAAAGATATTCAGAAACTCATCGGCAAACAGGTTCCGATTGTCTATGAACAGCCTTATCCGTTGGACCGCTATGTGGAGCCGGAACCTGCTGAAGTGCCCGAAGGCATGAATCGTGGTCGCGGAAGAAATGGGCAACGCGCACCGGAAGGACAGCACGGCCGCTCCGACAGGCAAAGCACGGCCGGCACACGGGCACCCGCATCGGTGGAAAAGTCGGCCTCTTCCGGAAACCGGTCAGGTCGGGCAGGAACATCCGGTGAACGGGGGGAATCTGGCCGCAGAGACGTCGGTCGTCCTGAAAACACTTCCCGCAGCGCTTCCGGCGCTTTCCCCTCCCAGACGGCCCTGCCGCAGAACACCAGTCGCACCGGGAACGATCGAAGAAATGCCCCGGACCCGGATGCCTTTGAACGGATGTCCCGCCTTTTGGATGGCGGTCGCGAAAGCCGTCCGAACGGAAACCGCAACGGACAGAACCGGACCAATGCCGACCGTTCCACGCAGGGAACACAGACGCGTAATCAATCTCCTCCTGCAGGCAATTCGGGCACGCAGGATCGAAGCAATCGCACGACGGTGCGGGAGTCGTCCCCGGAATCCCGCTATCAGGGGCGTGCCTCCGAACAGCCAGGTCCCTTCGAACGGTCATCCTTTCTCAGCAAACCCTTGAAATCCCGACCAAAGGGCCTTTGACCGGGACCACTTCGGCTCATGTTATGACCGGAACTGCATCGACTCATCTTTGATGGAATCGCTTCGACTCAAGTTGCCGGACTTCATGCCGATGTGGCTCATCGAATTCCAGCTCAGCTTTCCAGAGAGACCGTCAGGTGCAGCATGCCGATGCCCAGGTCTATCGGCACAGACGCGGATGCCGAGGAACCCATGATGAAAAGCATGTTTTCCCCCACCACGACAGAAGGCGGTGTGATGTCGATTCCGGAATGAACGGATGAAAGCGCGATGACGGCAGTCCCGCAGATCATGTTGGTC
Source organism: Clostridia bacterium (assembly GCA_020047785.1). Taxonomy (GTDB): domain Bacteria; phylum Bacillota; class Clostridia; order DSM-8532; family DSM-8532; genus JAEWSN01. The sequence goes on along the minus strand of JAIFNI010000080.1, from coordinate 6,179 downwards.
AACTCGGCCAACGCGCTCTGCGCCATGGCGTCAAGAGATTCGACCGGCATGCCCATCATCATGACAGACGCGAGGGAACGGGCTGTCGCGGCTTCAAACGAACAGGCCGCGATTCCGGTCATGTTGCCGACAAGACCAATAAACGTGGTCACATCTTCCGTGGTGACTGTATCATCATGCAGGGCAATCCCACCGGCGGGCTCCGCAGGGAGCCCGAATTGCCCCACAACCTCGCGGACGGCCTGGATAAAGGGGTCGATCAGCGCAATGTCCATTCAGTCATTTCCTCCCTGGAATCCGATGTTGACCTTCAGCCTGCCAAAATCGGACTGATAGAAAAAAGTCCGGGCTTCCATGCGGATGGAGGAAACCGTCATGTTCGTGCCGGTAGCAACGATCGGCGGCGCAAGACGCAGGCCATACCCGAAACGGTTGTTCAGCTCTGTGTTTGCATTCCCCGCAATCGTATTGTTCAATTCCGAGATGACGGCAGCCAGCATGCGGTCCTGCACACTGTCACACGGTTCTCCAAGGACCCTGCGCGTCACCTCCATGGCCAGTTCCGGACAAAGATCGATAATCAGCCGACCCTTCTTTTTTCCGGTGAACGTGATGACCGAGGAAACGCCAAGAGAGGAAAAACCTTCCGGTTCATCCGCACCATCCGGCTCCTGTGTCAGGGCGATGTCGGACATTTGAGCAAGAACCGCAACGACACTGTCCAGATACGGTTGCATGATTTCCATTTCCATGATGATTCCTTCTTCCTTTCAGGGCAGTACGACAGCGAGCACCTCGATCACATTTTCATCCTTGAAAGGCTTTTTCAGAAATACATCCACGCCGGCAGCCTTTGCTTCCGCCATCATCTCATCGTCCCCCATGGCGGTCAGCATCACGATTCTTGAATCCGGATGGGCTGCCTTGATGGCGCGTGAAGCCTCCATGCCATTCATGACAGGCATCGTGATGTCCATGAACACACAGTCAGGAAGCAGCGCATCATACAGTTCCACAGCTTCCCGCCCGTTTTTCGCATTCCCGCAGACTTTGTATCCTCCAGCTTCGAGGGCTCGACCGAGCAGTTTGTGGATGAGCGGTGAGTCATCGACAATCAGGATTTCTTTTGGCATGAGTATTCCTCCATTCCGTATTTGAAGCATATCCTTTGTTGCAAGAAAAAACGAAGCGCGCGCACGGTGGAACGCCCACCCATCACCGCTCCTGGACATCCATACCCAGAAAATTCATTTCCCGGACGGCGGTTGCCGGAATATCAAGCGCATTGGAGAGAAGAGACACATCCAGCAGCGTCGTCATGAGAATGGAAAGACCGACATCCCGGGTTCCATTGTCCGCCGCATGCAGCACATCGTCCAAAGAATTGATTTCACTGTGGTCCAGAAACATATCGACAAAGACCCCGACACTTTGAATCTTTTTGAGCAGTTTGATGGGACCGAACCGGAGATAAGGGATGTCCCGGTTCAATCCGATATGGAGACAATAGAAATGATGTGCATGCGCCAATCCGTTTTTCAGCGCTTCGCATGCATATCCCTCCAGGCTGTAGACGGTTTTCGATGCAGAAACAGAACGCATCCCATCAGCAGGAAAACTTCCCTTCACCGCCGCCGGTGTATCCTTTCGGGAAAGCATCTTCTCCAGAACGGTGGTTTGCGCGGAGACATCGACCTGTTCACAGTTCATGACATCCCCGATGAGTTCCCGCAATTTGTCATTTGCTTCAAGCATTGTGTCGACATCGGCATTTGACAGCGAAACAGCGCCTTTTCGCACGAATGAAAGAACGGTTTCCATGGCATGTGCCAGGTCTATGATGGGAACAAGCCCGAAGAGACCGGCGGTTCCCTTGATGCTGTGAACAGCGCGAAAAATCTCAGCGACAACCACCGAGCTGCTGTCCAGACGATCCGCATCAAGCAGGGCCGCTTCCATGACATTCACATGTTCCGTGGCTTCCGCCACAAAATCATCGACAAACTCTTTGTTCTGCAGACGAATCACGCTCCTTGCCTGTACTCGATGCTGAAAACCTGATCAAGCTTCATCATCAGGAAAAGGCTTCTCATCTCCTTCGAAACGCCGGTCAGTTTCATTTGTTTCCCTTTGGCTGCAATTGTTTTGGAAACACCGACCAGAAAAGTAATGCCCATTGAATCTACTTGATCCGTGATGGACAAGTCCAGCTCCACCCGGTTGTATTCCCCGACACGATCCAGGTCCGTTCTCAGTGCGTTGACAAGATCCTTCACATTGTCTGCGATAATCGCGGCATCAAAACGAATTCTTGCAACATTCCCCACAATTTGAAAATCCATTTCCATCCCCTATCAATAAAGTAAATAAAAGGAATTCCGCATCAGACTTGCATTTCAACAGAATCGGCATAATTATATGTTACCTTCAAATCAGCAATTATAACAGTGAACCGTGAAGGTTCCCACGCATTCTTCCATCATATCCGCTGCAGCATGAGCACGGCGACGTCATCGCGGAAGACATGTCCGCCTTCACCGGAAAAATGATCCAGAAGGTTGTCGGCAAAAAGCGGCGGATCCTCCAGGACTTCCGTCATGTGATCGGCGCAGTAGTCTCCGATGGCATGCCAGTTGGAAAATGCACCGGGCGACCCGTTGTCGAAAAGTCCATCCGTATAGAGAAGCAGCAGATCTCCTGCCTGCATCGACACCTCTCCCTGTTCATACCGAACCTGTTCGAACATCCCGAGCAGAAATCCTCCGATTTCCAGTTCCCGGACAGTGCCGGTTGCGGCTTCACAGAGGTAGGGATATGGATGGCCCGCATTGGCGAAGAGGAGCGTTTCTCCCGTCAGGCACCCGGCAAAGGCGGATACGAATCCATTGTTCGTCTGGTTGAGAACCCGGTTTAGTTTTTCATTCATGTACTGGAGCAGTGTTTTGGGATCCGCGCAGAGTTCCACCGCCAGGTCGAAGAGGACGCCAAGCATGGTGGAAAAGATGGAGGGGACCAGCCCATGTCCTGATACATCGGCCATCATGAACCAGATGCTTCCTGCATATTCACGTGTGCAGTACATGTCTCCGCCAACATCCTCGCTGGGGATATACCTGCCCCATGCACGAACCGTTCCATAATCGCGGGAATCGGCGGTCAGGTACTCCTGAAGCCTTGCCGCAAGCTGCATGTCTGTTTTCGTCCGTTCCTGAAATCTGACCAGACTGGCTTGATTTTCATAATGAACCATAGCATTCCGGACTTTCAACGGCAGAGTAATCCGCATCTGGTCTTCGCTCATGGGTTTCGTAAAATAATCGAGCGCTCCGAGACGAAGCGCATCCTCAACCATCCCGATTTCGGACAAGGCCGAGCACATGATGATGGAGACATGCTGCAGCATCGGGCTTTCCTTGATTCTCGCCAGTACCTGCAGACCATTCAGACCAGGCATCATCACATCCAGGATCACAACGGACACCGGATTGACGGCAAGCAGGGCAAGCGCTTCTTCTCCGTTGTGCGCATCCAGGAGGCGGATGCCATCGATCTTGTGCAGAAGGGCACGGAGCAGCTTCCGGTTCAGATCCGAATCATCCACAATGAGCACACCGGCAGTTGAGGATGCGTTCGATTCCACAGGCGTTTCATTGCCCTCTGCACAGGAAAGGCTGAAGCATCCAGGTGAGGATGCCATCACAAAGCCCATGTCGGAAAGGGTGACAAGCCCACGACTGCGCTCCCGGTCACATGCGCCGCTCTGTTCTCTTTCAATGGTTCGCGCAAGGTCAAATCCAGGTCCATCATCACGGATTTCCGCCTGAAACAATTGCCTGGTCATCCGGATATCATAGGAAACCTTCCGAAACGGAACCATGCCATTGCCATGCTCAACCGCGTTGTTGAAGGCCTCCCGCAGGGCGAACTGGTTTTTCAGTTTCATCCCCGGGTCCGCAGCAAGACCACCGAGTTCGAATTGTCTGAAAACAGACAGTACGGCCTGATTGGCCTCGCAGAATGTGGAAGAAAAATTTCCCTTGATCCGCATGCCAGCCTCCACAAACAATCTTCAATCTTCAATCTTCAATCCTCATCCGCACCACCGCTCAATTTTTCACTCTGGTCGGTCGTGATGAGGGCATCCACGATTTCATCGAGGTCCCCGTCGATAATCTCCTCGATGCGGTACAGGGTCAAACCGATTCGATGGTCCGATACGCGACGCTGCGGGAAATTGTAAGTGCGGATTCGTTCACTGCGGTCTCCCGTTCCCACTTGGGCCCGCCGATTTTCCGTCACCTCTCCAACCTGCTTCGAAAGCGCCAGTTCATACAGCTTCGCTTTCAGGACGCGCATCGCCTTGTCCCGGTTCTTGTGCTGGCTGCGTTCCTCCTGGCAGGCCACGATGATGCCGGAAGGCATATGGGTGATCCGGATGGCCGAGGAGGTCTTGTTGACATGCTGTCCGCCAGCTCCGGAGGACCGGTAGGTGTCGACCTGAAGGTCTGCGGGGTTGATTTCCACTTCCGGAACATCATCGACTTCCGGGAGCACGGCGACGGTTACCGTGGAAGTATGGATACGCCCGCCGGATTCCGTCGAGGGGATGCGCTGCACACGGTGCACGCCGCTCTCGAACTTGAATCGGCTGTATGCGCCTTTTCCTTCTATTTCAAATACGATTTCCTTGAACCCGCCCAACTCGGTGGGATTCGAATCGACAATGTCGTAATGCCAGCGGCGTCGTTCCGCATATCGCGCATACATCCGGAAAAGCGTTGCGGCAAACAAAGCCGCCTCTTCTCCGCCTGCTCCTCCCCGGATTTCAATGATGACATTCCGGGCATCATTCGGGTCCCCCGGCATGAGAAGAATCTTCAACTCCCGTTCCGTCCGTTCGAGGCCTTCGACGGAAGCCTTCAGCTCATCCCGGATCATGTCCCGCAGCTCATCGTCCGGATTCTCCTCGAACATCGCAAGCGCATCCGCCTTGCTTTGAAGAAAGCCGCGATATTCACGGAACTTTTCCACTACCTCGGTCAGGTCGGCGTGTTCCTTCATCAGTTTCATGTATTGCTGTTGGTCCGAAAGAATGACCGGATCCCCCAGCTTCATCATCAGTTCTTCATAATGGTTTTCGATGCTTTCCAGTTTGTCCAGCATATTTGTCCCGTCCGATCCTGTAGAGGTGTAGCCGGTGCCTCATTCTTGCGAAGCACCGACTGTCTTCATTGTCCGCAATCAGCCTTTCAGCGGAGGGGGGCGATTCCGGCACAACCATTATACCATGGACATCCGGAGACCAATGTGTGAAAGACATATCAAACAGATTCAGTTCCCATGCAGATATCGGACAGCATGTCCGGTGTCCGGCCATTTGTGAACAATTCATGAATTCTGCATCCCGGTGGACGCTTCCAAGCAAATTCCAAGGTTCGGTTGCGACAATGCAGGAAGGAAACCTACGAGTCACAGGAGGGTTCACCGTGAGCGAAAAAAACAACCGCCCGATTCCGGAATTCGAAAACCCGTCGGACACACCGGTCAGCTATTTTGCGACAGACGGTGCTTCGGACGGCCCGGCAAGCGGAAACCCGAAGGGAAAACGTGAAAACTCAGGGAAGAAGGCATTGCATCGAGACAGGAAAAAGAAAGCGCCGCTTTGGATCACACTTCCGGTCCTCGTGCTGATTCTTGCGCTTGTCGGCTGGCAGGCCGCGTCACGTCTGCTGACCAAACCTGCCGTGTCTGTCCAGGCACAGCGTCTCTCCCAGGCAACGCGGGGGAATCTGACCGTTTCGGTCACCGGATCGGGACCTTTGCAGCCGGTCAGCAAACGCACGGTTTCCACAGAGCTGAACACGACCATCCTTGAAATCCTCAAGAAAAACGGGGATGCGGTACAAGCGGGAGAAATATTGGCGACCCTGGATGCCTCCGATGCCGAAACTGCCCTGTCCAGTGCGGAGAGCAGCCTGGAAGAAGAACTTGCTGACGCGGATACGACAACGGAGGAAATTTTATCCCTGATGGTCCGTGCCCCCTTTGATGGTCTTGTCAGCGAGTTGTCTGTCAAAGCTGGGGATACGGTTTCCAAAAACGGCTCGTTGATGACGCTGACAGATGTCGACCACCTCATCGTGACAGTTCCGTTCGGCATATCGGACATGGCTGCACTG
>JAIFNI010000115.1 GCA_020047785.1 Clostridia bacterium | reverse complement strand
GGACGCATCCAATCGGCGGATGTTTGGACTGCCTCTTTGGCGGAAATCCGCTCTGGCCATCTCCCGGAGCGAATCATGCAGATGAAGGACCATCAGGTTCTTGCCTGTGATGCCGTCAGCCCGACGGATGCCCAGGCCATCGCGCTGGCCGTCATGGATGCCTCCGCGCAGGGAAAACGCTTGATGGTGCGCTGCGCGGCAAGTCTGGCACAGGCACTCGGCGGCATGACGTCAAGGCCGTCGCTGGCCGGAGCGGACATGCGGATGGGGAACAGGCATGGCGGCATTCTGGCCGTCGGTTCCTACACGGACAAGACCACCCGGCAGCTTCAGGCCCTGGAAGACCTGCCACTCGCCTGGATTGAGATGGATGCTTCCCGTTTCGGCCAGGAAGCTGAAGCGGAACTGGCAGTCCATATCGACGCATTCCTTCTCGCGGGGCGCACCGTGGTGCTGCAGACTCCGAGACAGCGGGTAACCGTGCCGGGCCGGGATGAGCAGCTCGCCTTCTCCACCGGATTGGCGGACAAAATGGCCGGCATTGTTTCCAGGCTGCAGGTCGAACCCGGGTTTCTGGTTGTGAAGGGGGGCATCACTTCGAGCCGGATTGCCCGACAGGGTCTTGGCATCCGCCGTGTCCGGATTCCGGGATGCGCCTTGCCTGGCGTTCCCTTCTGGCGAATTGCGGAAGGAGACCGGGCTGTTGGAATGGGGTTTGTTGTTTTCCCCGGGAATGTCGGGGATGATGGGGCCATGCGCCGTCTGGTTCTTCGTCTGATGACTCCGGAACAGAAAGGAGCGGCATTGTGAAAATCGTCATTCTTCACACCAGCACCGTATCACTGGACGATCTGGGACAACTCTTCAAAAAGCACCTTCCCGGGGCGGAGGTGAGAAACATCATCGATGACAGCCTGCTTGCGGAGGTTTCAGCCAACGGTTCGGTCACACCCGGCATTCAGGCCCGCATGAACGCTTATCTGATGCAGGCTGCCTCCCTGTCGCCGGATTTGATCTTCAACCAGTGCTCCTCCGTGGGAGAGGCCTTTGCGCTGGCTGCCCGCCAGACAACCCTGCCGACTCTGCGGGTCGATGCTGCCATGGCGGACGAAGCGGCTGATCTATGTCCGGATGGAGGGCGAATCATCGTTGCCGCGACAGTTGTCTCCACGCTGGGGCCTTCCGTGCGATTGGTGGCCGATGCGCTGGCTCATCTCGGAAAAGCCGCGGAGGTGCAGCCCCTGCTTGTGGAAGGCGCGCTCGCCGATCTGATGCGGACCGGAGACCGGGCCGCGCATGATGCACGGGTTCGCGCGGCCGTTGCCCAGGCCATTCTGGGTGGAGCATCCGTCGTGGTGCTGGCGCAGGGAAGCATGATGCGGCTGGAGCCGCAATGCGCGGACCTGGGAGTACCCGTGCTTTCCAGCCCTGAACGGGGCGTTCTGCGCGCGGTGGAGATGCTGCGCGGGCATGTCAAAAAAGGATAAACGCCACCGCAAATAGAGGCTTATCTCCTTTCGGGCAAAGGCGTATTATGGGCATGAGGCTTCATACATTGTCATGAAGACCGGAAGGAGAAACTATGGCTCAATCCGATCCTCCCATCCACCTCATCGGCAACGCCCATCTCGATCCGGTCTGGCTCTGGCGCTGGCAGGAAGGGTTCGCTGAAATCAAGGCGACCTTCCGTTCCGCCCTGGACAGGATGCAGGAGTTTCCGGAATTCATCTTCACCTGCGCCTGCGCTTCCTATTACAAATGGGTGGAAGAAAACGAGCCGGCGATGTTTGCTGAAATCACGGAGCGGGTCGCTTCCGGACAATGGGCTCTTGCAGGCGGCATGTGGGTGCAGCCGGATTGCAACCTTCCTGCCGGCGAGTCCTTTGCACGGCACTTTCTGTACAGCCAGCGTTACTTTCTCTCCCGGTTCGGACGCAAGGCTCTGACCGGCTACAATGTGGATTCTTTCGGGCATCATGCCATGATGCCGCAGCTGCTCCTTCAGGGCGGGATGCGGCAGTATGTGTTCATGCGGCCGGGCGTCCACGAGCAGCCTGAACGAACCCAATCCCTCTTTCTATGGGAAAGCCCCGATGGAAGCCGGGTGACCGCCTTCCGGATCCCGACCGCCTACGGCCACCTGTACAAGGCGGAGAACGCGCCGGAATTCATGGACATCAGCCGGGCGACGGCCGGCGGAGAACCGCCGGAAGCTGTCAAACTGAAGGATGCGATGCGCCTTTCGGAAGAAGAGGGCGTTCCCCACATGAATTTCTACGGAGTCGGCAACCATGGCGGCGGACCGACCATCGCAAACATCCGGATGTTGCAAACCATGCAGGAAAAGGAAGAGCCTGGTCGGATCCTGTTCAGTTCACCCGATCGCTTCTTCACGGATCTGGGGACCCGCCTGCCAAATCTGCCGGACCTGCCGGTTGTGCGGGGTGATCTTCACCATCACGCAAGCGATTGCTATTCCGCCCATGCCGGGGTGAAGGCCTTCAATCGGAGAACGGAACAGCGGCTTCTTGCGGCGGAAAGGTTGTCCGTGCTCGCCGGCAGTCTCGTGGGACGCACGGATTTGAATGGATCCGTGAGACCTGCATTGTTGAGCGATTCCGGAAGAACCGCAGGGCAGGATGAATCCGAAAAATCCGCAGGGTTGGGCATGCCTGTGAGGCGCTCGGACGTGAACGAATCGCTTCAAAAGGCATGGGAACGTGTGATGTTCAACCAGTTTCACGACATCCTGGGCGGCTGCAGCATCGCGGAGGCCTATGCGGATGCGGCAGAACATTACGGTGAAGCGCTTTCCCTCGGGGGAGACGTGCTCAATGCAGCCGCACAGGCGGTTTCCTGGGCCATCGATACCCTGCCGGAAGGGGTTTCCGGGCCGGAGAAGACAAAGGACTGGGCGTTCTGGGAACAGGGAGATGCCGGGACGCCGGTGGTGGTCTTCAATACGCTTTGCTGGCCGGTGCGCGCGCCAGTGACCATTGGACGGGCACTCGCAGGGGTGAAGGATGATCAGGGAAACCCCTGCTCCCTGCAACGGATTCGGGGATCCTATCTCAATGGATCAAGCAAATGGAGCACCATTTTCCTGGCAGATCTGCCTCCGTTGGGATATCGCGTGTACCGGATTTTCCGTGATGCCTGCGGGATGCCTGCGTGTTTGCCGGATGACGAAAAGAAAACCGCATTTGTTTCCGGGAATGTCGATGGAACAGATGCGGCAACGAAGAAAGAACCGATGACGGAACCGAAGAACCGCCGTGCGGCCTGTGTGATGGACAATGGGCGTCTCGTTCTGGAGATCGATCCGGATACCGGGCATATTGCGCGGTTGATCGACAAATCCTGCGGGCGTTCGGTCTTCCGTGAACAGGCAGCAGTCCCTGTCGTAGTGGACCTGACCGAATGCGATACCTGGGCACATGGGGTGCAATCCTTCCGCAAGGAATGCGGGCGTTTCGGCCAGGCCGAGGTCTCGGTGGTCGAACAGGGACCGGTAAGGTGGAAAATCACGGCGAAGAGCTGGTTTGGTTCTTCCGTCCTCGTACAGGAATATCAGCTTCATGCCGGGATGGACAAGGTGGATGTCGATGTCCGTCTGGACTGGCAGGAGAAGCACAGGATGCTGAAACTGTCCTTTCCTGTCGACGTGCGGGATTCGACCGCCACATTCGAGGTGCCGTACGGCCAGGTGATCAGGCCGGCGGATGGCCGGGAATCTCCCGCACAGACCTGGGTGGATGTGACCGGCTGGACGGATTCCGGTTTGTATGGACTGGCACTGCTCAATGACGGGAAATACGCCTTCGATGTGCTGGGGCAGGATCTCCGCATGACCGTGGCGAACGGATCCCTGTATGCGGACCATTTCGGTGAGCGCGATGGGCTGGGTGAATACATGGATCAGGGCGTACAACGGTTTTCTTATTCACTTGCGCCGCACCGGGGTTCCTGGCAGGGCTCGGGGATCGTGCGACGGGCCGGGGAATGCAACTGCAAGCCGGTGGTTGTCGTGGAAACCTATCACCAGGGGACACTGCCGCTTTCCTATTCGGGCATCGAAGTGAGTCCGGCAAATGTGTCGGCGGTTGTGCTGAAGCGTGCCGAGACCTGTGATGGCCATGTGCTGCGCCTTCATGAGACGGAGGGAACAGCGGCACGCGTCCGTCTTCGTTCGCCGCTCCTTGACCAAACATGGGAAGGGGATGTCGGAAAAAATGAAATTCTTACCCTGTATTTCCCGGATGATCCGACCCATGAAATCCGCCGTATGAATTTTCTGGAGGAGTTTCTGGACGAAGACCCCAATCAAAAGGAGGAACCATGAAACTGCAGATGAAGGACTACCGGAACAAGCTGATGGGCTGCTGGCTTGGAAAAAATGTCGGGGGCACGCTGGGTGCGCCGTTTGAGTGCAAACGCGGCGTGTTTGATGTCACGACCTATACACAAAAACTGTTCGGGGAACCTCTGCCGAACGACGACCTGGACCTGCAGCTCGTATGGCTCAATGCCGCCGAACAATATGGACGCGGTGTGAATGCCGCCATCCTCGGCGAATACTGGCACACATGGATAGTGCCCAACTGGGGCGAATACGGCGCGGGCAAGAACAACATGCGGATGGGCTTGCTGCCACCCTTGTCCGGTACGGTGAACAATGTGTTCGGAAGCAGCTGCGGGGCGTTCATCCGTTCTGAAATCTGGGCCTGTCTCTGCCCCGGCCATCCCGAACTGGCCGTGCGGTATGCGTACGAGGATGCCATCGTGGACCACAGCAGGGAAGGCGTGTATGCGGAAGTGTTCTGCGCGGCGGTCGAAAGTGCGGCATTTGCCGAACCCGACAAGTTCCGGCTGATTGACATCGGTCTCTCCTTCATTCCGGCGGACTGCGGCATCTCGCGGGCCGTCCGCTGTGTGCTGGATGCGCACTCGCAGGGAAGTTCCTGGCAGGAGGCGCGAAAGATCCTGCTGAACGCCGTTCCGGGCAGTTTCGGTGTGATGGGCATGAAGCGGGAGGAACTGTCACCGGACGAACCCGTTGGCGAAATGGGATGGGATGCACCCAGCAATATCGGCATCATGCTGATCGGTTGGCTGTACGGCGGGGACGATTTCGGCGAAAGCCTCTGCATCGCCGTGAACTGCGGGGAAGACGCGGATTGCACCGCCGCCACACTGGGTTCAATCCTGGGAATCCTGACCGGCGCGGACGGATTGGATGGCAAATGGCTGGAACCTCTCGGGAATAAAATCAAGACGCTCTGCATCAAGCAGGGCGACCGGGGAATTTCCATCCCGGATACGGTGGATGCGCTGACGGAGCGCATCATGAACCTGACCCCGACTTTCCTCGGCGGGGAATTTTGTGACTTCTTCACCAGCGAGGCGGGGTATGCACTCCGTCTTTCAGAGGGGGAAGCCCTGATGAACCGAGGTGTGACCGTCAATTTCTGGCATGCACGGACGTTTGATTCCCGACTGGCGGAATGCCCATACGTCGTGCGGACCGAAACCCCGAACTTCGATGTGCTCGTGGACTACGGGAAGGAACCCTTCCTCGCTCCCGGCCAGCCATTCACGGTCCGCGTGATCATCGAAAACAAGATCTTCATGCAGCAATGGGTGAAGATCCGCGTGCTCACGCAGGGGAGTGTCCAGGTGCTGCCCGGCCGGGTTGCACATCTTTCGCTGGAGCAGTACCACTGCAACATCGGACGGGCGGAATGGACCCTGTCGCTGCAGGCGGACATGATGGAGGAAGGGGTGCTGGACGCCGTGATC